>JAHYYK010000009.1:33584-51050 GCA_019425005.1 Collinsella sp. | reverse complement strand
TGCCCGTCAACGCTCGTCGCCAAATACCACGCCGGCACCGACGTCAGATACTCCAACACTGTATTCAATCCGTCCATGTGTCCTCCTAGCACTAGTCTTTTTGGGTCGGGGCTGCTTTAGCTGCCCTAGGGTTAAAGCTCCAGGCGCTCCTCGCTGCCGTCGATATCGCAGAAGCGGGCGACGATATTGCGGACCGAGAAAAACGCAAGGCGGCCATCGTTGGCACTCTCGTGTTCTTCGCCGATGCCCACCATGTGCTTAAAACCCGCTTGACGCACCTTGTCGCTCGCAACCACGTCGTCCTCGAGCGCGGCCTCGCCGGTCAGCACAATCCAACACTCCCCCGGTTTCCAACCCGAAACCTCAAACTTGGGGTTCGCGCTGAGCTCGGCCCACACGTCCTTATCGCGCGAGGTGCAAAACCACAGCTTGCCATCATCGACCACGGCAAACGAGAACGGCCTCACGCGCGGCTGATGTCCGTCCGTCACGTCGATCGTGGCGAGATACCACGCCGGAATACGCCTAAGATACGAACAGGCGCGCTCGAGCTGCGCCGTGCGGTCGTTGTCGGTCATAGGGACCCCTTTCCTGCGCTCGAATCGCGCCTAAACAAGTTGAAGATTGATGACGATGACGCAGATGAGCAGCAGCGCTGTCACCACCGCCGCCAACGCATCGCCGCGGCCAAATGCAAGCGCATGCAGACGCGCGCGGCCCTGTTCGCCGTGATAGCAGCGTGCATCCATGGCAGCAGACAACGTCTCGGCATGACGGAACACGCCCGTGAACAGTGGAATCGCCACACTGCCGAGCATACGCACGCCGCCGAGCGGGCCACCCGTTACGCGTGCACCACGGCTTGCCTGCGCATCGGCCGTCTGCTTCATCTCGGTGGCGAACTGCGGCATAAAGCGCAGCGCGATGCCCATGATCATGCCGAGCTCGTGCGCAGGGAGCCCCACACGCGCAAACGGCGCGAGCAGGCGCTCGAAGCCCGCGGTGAGGTCGAGCGTCGGTGTGGTGAGCGTGATGGCGCTCATACCGGCCATCATCAAGGTCAGGCGGCACGCCATAAAGGCGGCGGAATGCAGCGAGCCCTCGCTTATCCGCAGAAAGCCGAGCTGCCACAGGATGCGCCCACTCTGATCGGTAAACAAGTTGAGCACCGCGACCACAACGACGATTGCCAGCAGCGGCGCCATCGACGACAGAACGCGACGAACCGGCACCCGAGACACGGTATAGATCAGAACAACGAAGATTGCGACCGGGACCAGTCCGCGGAAGCTGCCAACCGTGAGCGTCGTGATCAGAAACACAAAGCCCAAGAGCAACTTAGTTCGCGGGTCCAGGCGGTGGATTGCACTATCGCCGGGATAGTAGCTGCCAAACGAAAACGCCTCCATTAGCAGCCCTCCTCTCGCGCGACCGTCTTGGATTTAGCAATGTCCGCGACGTTAGAAGGACCGTCTGAGCGACCGATCAGCAAATCTGTCAGCTCGTCGGCCAGCGACTCAACCGTATAGAGCCCGCCGCAACGCAGCGGCACGCCCGCTTCCGCGAGCGCCAACGCCATGCGCTGGGCGGCGGGAACGCCCAAGCCGATCGACTTGAGCTCATCGGCATGTGCAAACACCTGCGCGGGGGTTCCCTCGGCAAACACCGCACCTTCGTTCATCACGACGATGCGGTCGCAGCAGTTGGCCAGGTCATCCATACTATGCGAAACCATGACAACGGTCAGGCCATCGCGGTGAAGTCGATCGATAAGCTCAAGGAAATCCCTGCGCGCAGCCGGATCGAGCCCCGCCATGGGTTCATCGAGCACCAGGACTTCGGGCTCCATGGCGAGCACACCGGCGAATGCCACGCGCCGTTGCTGACCGCCCGAAAGCTCGAAGGGACTCTTGTCGCCGACCGTGGAAAGGTCGAGGCCCACGCGCGAGAGCGACGACTCGACGCGACGGTCGACTTCATCTTGCGGCAAGCCAAGGTTGTGCGGGCCAAACGCCACGTCCTGCGTCACGGTTTCGGCAAACAGCTGACGCTCGGGATATTGAAACACCACGCCGACCTTGACCTTAACCGCGGCGGCGTCTTTCTTGTTTGACAGATCGAGCCCCAGCGCGCGAACGAATCCCTCTTGGGGGCGAATCAAACCGTTGAGATGCTGGACCAGCGTCGACTTACCCGAACCGGTATGACCTGCCAAGCCCAGGAACTCGCCGCGACGCACCGTCAGCGATACATCGCGCAGCGCCCACGGGCTGCTGGGGTCGTTTCCCCAGAGAGCCTGTTTGCTCGATTTGCCCGCAGTGACCGAGCGCTTATGCCAGCGGCGGCGCTCGCGGGCACTCAGCGAGTAACTATGCGAGAGGTGCGAAATCTCGATGACGGGCTCCGACACGGCTGTCCCGTCGGTTGCAGAGGAGACGTTGTCGAGCACACGAGAATCGGATGCAGAAGGCCGCCCTGCGGTGTCTTCCCCACTCCGGTCGGCATATACCTGCGCAATCTCGGCGACCATATCCGCCTCGCGCACCTGCGCATGAACGGGCACGCCCTTCGCACGAAGCGCCATGCCCAAGCAGCACGACGCCGGCATATCCAGGTTGAGCTCCACGAGCCCATCTGCCCGCGTCAGAATCTCCTCGGGCGTACCGAGCATGGCAACGCGCCCCGCCCGAAACACCGCGACACGATCGGCCTCGGCGGCCTCTTCCATAAAGTGCGTAATCATCACGATGGTCATGCCGCGTTCGTGCAGCACGTGACAGGCCTTCATAAGGCCCTTGCGCCCGCGCGGATCGAGCATCGAGGACGCCTCGTCCAAAATGAGCACGCGCGGTTCCATGGCAAGCACGCCGGCAAGCGCCACACGCTGCTTTTGACCGCCCGAAAGCGCATGGGTCTCGTGGCGCTCAAAGCCCACCAGGCCCACGCCCTTCAGCGCCTCGCGTACGCGCTGCGCAATTTGCGCCGATGGCACGCCAAGGTTTTCGGGACCGAACGCAACGTCATCTTCGACAAGCGTTGCCACCAGCTGGTCGTCGGGATTCTGGAACACCATGCCTGCGGTCGAACGAATGTCGTAGACCAGCTCGGGATCGGACGCATCCATACCGTTGATACGTACCGTGCCCGCATCGGGCTGCAGCAGCGCATTCAGATGCTTGGCAAACGTCGACTTGCCCGACCCATTGCCACCGAGGATGCAGAAAAACTCCCCGTCCTCGATGTTCAGATCGACACCGTCGAGTGCCGACACGGCACCGTCATAGCTAAAGGAAACGCCCCGACACTCAATCATGCGCGGCCTTTGACCTGGTCCTTCTTGGGCGTAATGAGATTAGAGACCGCCTTGTACACCGCCAGCGTCAACACCGAGTTGAGCACGGTCTTGATGAGGTTGAACGGCAGCACGGCAGGAATCATGAGCGGGGCGATCACATCGACCGAGCCATACCAGAACCAAACACCAATGGTAAGGTTTGCGACCATAGACAACGCCGTAGCGGCAATGACGCCGAGCGCTAGGCCAATCACGGCACCCTTATAGGTATGCATCTTCTGGTAGACGATAGCCGCGGGCAGAATATAACCCAGCGTAGCCACCAGGTTCATAAGCGCACCGACCCAGTCACCCGTGGTGAGCGCATGGATAACGATCGCCATGGCGGCAACAGCAGTGCCGGCGCCGGGGCCATACGCAAAACCGCACACCATCGCCGGTACCAGCGACGGGTCATACGTCAAAAACGGCGCCGAAGGAAGGATGGGCAGCTGCACATACATAAACAGGGCGCCCAAGGCGCACATCAGCGCCATGGTAACGAGCTGTTTGGTGCTCCACCTATTCGTGTTCTCAAAATGGATATGCTGCGACTGTTCAGACATAAGATCACCTGCCTCTTTCATCCGGACTCTAACCGTTGGTACTGGGATCTCACCAGTTCAGCCGGCATGCGAACCAACGCACACACGGGTCGCGGACTCATCGGCTCGGTCGCAGACGCCTCGCCTACGCCACGGCACCCCTTTGGCACCGCCCGATTTACCGCCAGTGGGGAATTTCACCCCGCCCTGAAACAGCAATTGCAAGTGTAGCACGAGCAATCGTTCGTGCAAGTATGCCAAGGGTAATTTGTGGCGGGGATCAGTTGCCGCAGCAGCCGCGTTCCCCACCCATCCCAAAGTAGCGCGCCTTTCGCGGCAAAGCCGCGAAACAGCGACCGGGACACGTATTCCCAACAACCAAGTCCTCCGCCCACGCCGACCTCAAGGCCGTAAACGCAGGGAATCCGGGGGCGTGACGGGGTTTCTCTCCGGAACATTCCGCAGGACGCAAAGAGGCTCCGCAGCGCGAAGCGCGATGCGGAGCCTCTTTGCATGTCCGAGGACGTTCCGGAGAGAAGACCCCGTCACGCCCCCGGATTCCCGGTGGGAGTTCTAGACCTTGTCGGCCTTAGTACATACCGCCGCCCTGCTGACCAGCGGTAGCAGCAGCGATAGCGTCCTCAAGCTGAGTGTTCTTGGGCACATCGGAGACGGTAGCCTCGGTGATGAGGATCAGGCTAGCGACAGAAGCAGCGTTCTGCAGGGTGACGCGGCTGACCTTGACGGGGTCGAGGACGCCCATCTCGATCATGTCGCCCCACTCGCCGTTGGCAGAGTTGAGACCCTGGCCGGCGGGCAGCTCGGCAACCTTGTCGACCACGACAGCGCCCTCAAAACCAGCGTTCTTGGCGATAGTAGCGACCGGAGCAGTCAGAGCCTTCTTGACGATGTCGACGCCGATCTTCTCCTCGGGGTCGTCGATCTCGACAGCATCGAGCGCAGGAGCAGCGTCCATGAAGGCGACGCCGCCACCGGCGACAATGCCCTCCTCGACAGCAGCGCGGGTAGCCTGCAGAGCGTCCTCGACGCGATGCTTGATCTCCTTGAGCTCGGACTCGGTAGCAGCGCCGACCTTGATGACGGCAACGCCACCGGAGAGCTTGGCCAGGCGCTCCTGGAGCTTCTCACGGTCGAAGTCAGAGGTGGTGTTCTCCATCTCGCCCTTGATCTGAGCGATGCGGACGTCGATGGCCTCCTTGGAGCCAGCGCCGCCGACGACGACGGTGTTGTCCTTGGAGATAGTGACGGACTTAGCGGTACCGAGCATATCTGCGGTGATGTCAGCGACCTTCACGCCCAGCTCGTCCAGAGCAGCCTGGCCACCGGTGAGGACGGCGATGTCCTCCAGGATGCGCTTGCGGCGATCGCCGTAGCCCGGGGCCTTGACGGCGCAGACGTTGAGGGCGCCACGGATCTTGTTGAGGACGAGGGTCGGCAGAGCCTCGCCATCGATGTCCTCAGCGATGATGAGCAGGCCACGGCCAGCGCGCTGGACAGCCTCGAGAACAGGCATGATGTCCTGGACGCTGGAGATCTTCTGGTCGGTGATGAGGATGTACGGATCCTTCATCACGGCCTCCATGCGGTCGTTATCCGTGACGAAGTAAGCGGAGACGTAGCCCTTGTCGAACTGCATGCCCTCGACGGTGTCGATGGTGATGTCGAACGTCTGGGAATCCTCGACGGTGATGACGCCGTCCTTGCCCACGACCTCCATGGCCTCGGCGATCTTCTCGCCGACCTCGGGGTCACCGGCGGAGATGGTACCGACGGAAGCAATCTGCTCCTTGGTCTCGACCGGCTTGGCCTGTTTCTTCATCTCGGCGACGGCGGCGTTGACGGCCTTGTCGATGCCGCGACGGATGGCCAGCGGGTTGGCGCCAGCGGCGACGTTGCGCAGACCGTCGTTGACGATGGCTTGAGCGAGCAGGGTTGCGGTGGTGGTGCCGTCACCCACGGTGTCGTTGGTCTTGGTGGCGACCTCCTTCACCAGCTGAGCGCCCATGTTCTCGATGTTGTCCTCGAGCTCGATCTCCTTGGCGACAGAAACGCCGTCGTTGGTGATGGTCGGAGCACCGAACGTGCGCTGCAGTGCAACGTAGCGACCCTTGGGGCCCATGGTGACGGTAACGGCGTCGGCCAGAGTGTTGACACCCTTGGCGAGCTTAGCGCGGGCATCGGTGTTGAACGTAATGTTCTTTGCCATAGTGGGTAATCCTCCAAAAGAAATAAGACTCGCGTCGCCGCACCGAGTCATTTGCGGCGAGCGCGTTCAAAGGACGAATCGTGCGATTCCGGCTGAGGCTTAGGCCTCGACGACGGCGTAGATGTCGTCGGCGCGCATCAGCAGATACTTCTCGCCGTCGACCTTGACCTCGTTGCCACCGAACTTACCGTAGATGACAACGTCACCGACCTTGACGTCCATGGGGATGCGCTCACCCTTGTCGTTGACCTTGCCGGCACCAACGGCAACGATGGTGCCGCGCTGCGGCTTCTCCTGGGCGTTGCTGGCGATATACAGACCAGAAGCGGTCTTCTGCTCGGCCTCGTCGGGCTTGACCAGAACACGATCTGCAAGCGGCTTCAAAGACGACATGCTTGTCTCCTCCTTTTTGGGCCGCGTGGTTATGCCACGCGAATTAACCCTTTTTGTTTGCGTACGCGTTGAATGGTACCCACGAATGGCGGGTTATACAACACGGAGTCAAAAAATCTTATTTTTTGGCACTTAGATTTTCTGAATGCCGGGGGATAACTTAGCGATGCCTCCCGTGTGGCTCCGGAGGGGCGGGGCATAAGGTTTCCTGCTCGGGCAGTCCTGCTCGCACGAAGGCCACATTAAGTGGCCTTCGGCTCGTGCGGAACTCACGATAAACCTTATGCCCCGCCCCTCCGGAGCCACACGGGAGCCAGGTTAACTAATTCGGTCCCGGCATTCAGAAAAGTCAGTGCAGCAAAATGGCGATGCGGCTAGGAACGTGGGCATGGTTTTCGCTGCGCGCACGGGTCCCCTGGGGAGCACCGTGCATTTTTGGGAGTATTCAGCAGGCCAGGGTGGCTGCATACGCGCCGGACATACCTTATTGGTCCCTAGAACGCCTTCAGCGGGCGGTTTTGGTCGGTGGGCAGACCCCGTTGGGACAAATGGGCGTACTTCGCGCCGTACCGGAGCCCAAAATGACGTCAATCTCCGTAACGTTACTCAGCCGCAGCGGCACCGGCAGAGCTCGCGGTGCTGAATACTCCGTTTTTTGCACGGCCCAGGCGGGGGTACATCAGGGCCGGAAAGAACATCTCAGCTTTTTTATGCAATCTGCAACTGGAAGTATGCAAAACACCATGAGGTTTCACTGCTGATGTCCAAATTGAACGCACGGAGCAGCACCTCAACCCCGCGCCCAAATCCAACAGAGCAGGGACGCACATGGCGGATCCTCACCGAAACGCAAACGCGGCTCGAGCGCCATCCCAAAATAAGCTGCCCGAGCCGCGTTAAACGGTAAGACATGAATACTTAGCGCTCGTAGATCAGGTTGCCGGCTAGGTAGGTGGCTTGGACTTTGGTGGCTTGGAGTTCTTGGGGGTCGATGGTGAGTGGGTTTTGGTCCAGGACTACCAGGTCGGCGTATTTGCCGGGTTCCAGGCTGCCGAGGTTTTGCTCGTCGCCTGCCGCGTAGGCGCTGCCCAGGGTGTAGTTGCGCAGGGCCGTTGCCACATCGATGCGCTCGCTCGGCAGCCAGCCGCCCTCGGGCCAGTGGCTTTTGGGGTCTTGGCGCGTAATAGCCGTGTAGAGCACGTTCATGCTGGTAACGGGCGTGATAGGGCTGTCAGTACCGAAGGCTTGGCGGATGCCGCGCTGCTTATAGGTTGCGAACGGCCACATGATTCGGCTTCGCTCCAGGCCAAGGTCGCGCTCTGGGCCACCCGGATCGAGCGTGATGTGGCAGGGCTGGCTCGAGGCGACCACGTTGAGCTTGCGTAGGCGGTCGATGTCCTCGGGCAGGAGGTTCTCCAGATGCTCGAGTGTGTTATGGCCGTGCTGGGGCAGGCCGTACAGGTCGGCGGCCTCCTCGAAGATATCCAGCGCGGCATGGATGGCACCGTCGCCGATGACGTGGATACGCACAGTGTGGCCGCGCTCCGCAGCCGCCAGAACCAGCTTACGCATGCGCTCGGCAGGAACTGTCAGACGGCCCTGGTCGCCCGGGAAGCGCGGATTGGTATAGGGCTCGGTGAGATATGCCGTGTGTTCGCTCGACACGCCGTCGAAGAACTGCTTAAAGCCCGGTGCCGAGAGCAGCACATTGTTCGCGTAACGTGCCTGCAGCTCTTCCAAGCGCGACTGGTCATCCAGCAGCGTGGGGAACAGATGGGCTCGGATGCCCAACTTGCCGGCTGCCTGCAGTTTGTCGTAGACGTCGTCGCGGATAAAATCGCAGCCCGGCATGGGCATGAGCGACATATCGCATATCGAGGTGATGCCCTGCTCGGCCATACGCCTCATTTGATCGGCGTAAGCGCTTGCAATGCGATCCTCCCCCAGCCACTCAAGGCAGCGCGGTAGCAGCTGCATGGCAGCCGCCTCGTGAGCAATGCCCGTGAGCTCGCCGCTTGCGTCCTTGTCGTAGCCACCGCCCGCTGGCGGCTCGCTGTCGCGCGTGACGCCGAGCGCCTCGAGTGCGCGGCTGTTGAGCCACAGCGTATGGCCGTCGCCCGAATACATAACGCAGGGGCGATCGGGGAATGCCGCATCGAGCGACGCCTTGGTAGGATGCTCGGGCGGGTCCCAACGGTAGTCGCGCCAGCCCTGAGTCACAACCCAAGCGTCGTCGGGCAGGTCCTGGGAAAACTCGAGCGCGTGTTGCACCAGCGCCGCCTCGGACGTGCCCATATCCATGAGCATGTACGGCGAGGAGCCGACCGAGGTATGGAAGAAGTGCAGATGAGCGTCATGGAAACCTGGGCAGACAAACTGCTCGCCGTAGTCGATAACCGGCGTGGCGGCAGGCGCGGCGGCAATCACGTCATCGGGCGCACCGACTGCGACGATACGGTCGCCTGCGATGGCAATCGCCAGCTCGCGGGCGGTATCGATGCCGTCTTGCGCGGTAAAGACGTTCTTGGAGCGGATAATCCGATCAATATGTTGCATGGGCATCCCCATCTCTGGCAGGAAATTCAACACCCCCGAGTGTACTCCCCCGCCCTTGTAACAAAACCCCAAGCGGCAAACGGCAACTTTACCAGCCCTAGCGGCAGGTGGCATACTGGAGAGAGCCTGTACGATTTTGCGATCAACCCAGCAAGGAGCAAATCGACCATGACGAAGACCAAGGCACAGCAGATTATGGCGGCGACCGAGGCTCGCGCGGCTGACGACGTCACCGCAGCCATCCAAGATATCGCCGCCGAATTTGAACCCTATATCATCAAGCAGCGCCGGCACTTCCATAAGCACCCGGAGCTGAGCCTTGCCGAGGAGCGCACGACCTCCGACATCGCCAACCAGCTCGACGCCATGAATATCCCCTACGAGCGTCCGCTCAAGACCGGCTTGGTGGCAACGCTTCGCGGTACCGCGTCGGATGCCTACCACGAGGACGGCACGCCGCGCCGCCGCATCCTGCTGCGCGCGGATATCGACGCCCTGCCCGTCACCGAGCAGACCGGCGAGGAGTTTGCCAGCGTCAACGAGGGCTGCATGCACGCCTGCGGCCACGACTGCCACATCGCCATGATGCTCGGCACGCTGCAAATCCTGCGCCATATGACCGACGACATCCACGGCGAAGTCCGCATCGTCTTCCAGCCCAGCGAGGAAAACGGCCAGGGCGCCAAGCTCATGATCGGCACGGGCGTGCTCGACGGCGTCGATGGCGCCTACGCCGCGCACATCTGGAGTGAGGTCGACGCCGGCACCGTGAGCTGCGAGCCCGGACCGCGCATGGCCAATACCGACTGGTTCCGCATCGACGTCCGCGGCACCTCGTGCCACGGCGCCATGCCCCAGCGCGGTCACGACGCCGTTATGGTTGCCGCCGAGATCGTCAACGCTCTGCAGACCATCGTTTCGCGCGAGATCAGTCCCTACGAGCCGGCCGTCATTACCGTCGGCGAGCTGCACGGCGGCACCGCGCGCAACGTTATCGCCGGCACGGCCTATCTCGCCGGCACGGTGCGCACCTACGGAGATTCGACCCACGAGGAAATGCCGGAGCTCATGCGCCGCATCGTGGAGCATACCGCGGCCGCCTTGGGCGCCGAGGCAGAGCTCACCGACTACACCATCGCCAATTACAAGGTCGAAAACGATGCCGCCTCGAGCGAGCGCTGCCGCCAGGCAGTAATCAAATGCCTGGGCCCCACCGGCCAAGGCCATTATCGCGGCACACTCTCGGGTGAGGATTTTTCGGAGTACCTGCGCCGCGTACCGGGCGTGCTCGCCTTTGTTGGCACGCGCAACCCCCAGATTGGCGCCACGTACGCCCAACATTCTTGCTTCTACAAGATTGACGAGTCGGTACTGGCCAAGGGCTCCATGGTGGCCGCCCAATATGCCATCGACTTTTTGGCCGAGCCCACACAAGAAGAGCTCGACGGCCCCACGATTGCCGCGGTCGCCGAAACCAACCCCGACCTGGCCGCCAAGTTGCGCTCTGCCAAGGCGACGTCCGCCGAGGCCCGTGACGCCATCCATGATGCCCGCACCGCCCGACACGCCGCGATCAAGGGCATCCACGATGCACGTGCCGCCGCTCGCCGCGAGGAGAAGCACGACGAGTAGTCGATCCACGACCATCTCGCAGTCATAGCCGCATCGCGATATCAAAGCGGGGGCGGACGCTTCGGCACGTCCGTCCCCGCTTATTTGTCAAGCGCTATTTCTACCGTTTCTACCCCGTCCCCAAATGGCAGGTGGCAGGGTTACTCGTCCTGCGGGTCCTCGTCGGAGCTTGGCGCGGGGTCGGGCTCAGGCGCAGGCTCGGGCTCCGGTTCCGACATGGGCGCGGGGTCGGGCTCAGGCACGGGCACGGGCGCGGGCACAGGCTCAGGCTCAGGCACGGGCTCGGGCGCGGGCTCGGGCTCGGGCTCAGGCTCGGGCGCAGGCGCCGGCGCCGCAGCGGAATCGGATACGGGCGCTGCGTCGGTGCTAAAACCAGCCGGAGCAGACTTCTTCTCAAACGGCAGCACAAAGGTCAGGACGTCATCCTTATCCTCATCAGCCCATTCAGCTGCATAACGCGCTACCCAATAGCCAACGGCACGATGCTTGAGCATCTTGCCAAAGACCGTGAGGAATACCGTGACAAACGCCGTCAGCACCAAGAACAATACGAGCGTGATGCCGCCGCCGGTAACAAGCGCCTCAATAGCCGAAGGACGGTAGTAGTAGCTATACATACCGACAGAGGCAATGGCGCCGAAGACGAGCGTCAGGATCCATGTGACAACGTTGGCGACCAGACCCGTCAAAAACTCGGGAAGGAACGAAGCGCAGAACAGTTTGGTCTTGTTGTGCTTAAAGGCCGCCCAGACCTTATCGAGCGAAAACGCGCTCTCGACACGACCGGTCACCGCAAAGTGCATCACGGCAATGTCGGCGAACATCTTAAAGAAGACCCCTAAGACCGCCGTGGCAATCATAGCCAGGACAAGCAGGCCAAGCGAGCCGAACAGCGCTGCCTCGAGTGCATAAGAGCCGTAATACGAATACGAGCCCGCGGCGCCAATTACCACGCTCTCCACCAGCGAAAGCACTACACCGATAACGGGAATGGCAGCGATAACCTCGAGCACGACCGAGATAACGCTCGAAAAGACTCCGAGGCCAAACGACGTGGAACGCATGAGTGGACGATCCATACCGTCATCAACCTTGAGCGACAGATCGCGACCCCACTCAATACCAAAGCCGGAACCACACACGCTCGCAATGCAAGCTGCCAAAAAGCCGATGGCAGCCGCGATACCGCCGATAACGGGAATGAACAGCACGAGCACTGACACGACACAGATGAGCGCCGGCAAAAAGGCGATCTGGCACACGCGCTGCAGCACGCCCGGCGTCTTGGTCATGTCCTCAAACGCCTGAGCCACACAGCCCTTGGACGCATTCGCCACGGGCGGTTGCGGAACAAACTGCTGGGGCTGACCCTGAGGGGCAGAGGCTGCGGCACCGGCATTGGGGGCACCACACGTGCCGCAGAACTTGTCGTTATCGCCCATGGGGGCGCCACACTGCGAGCAGAACATAGAATCATCCCTTCGTATCTTGAACGAATCACTTGGATCGCAAACGATGTCTTTAGCATCATTATTGCCCAATGTGGGGTCAAATACTCAAAGATGACCGATTTGCAAGGTACACGGCGCCGGCAGGCGGTTCGTTGAATACGTCTGCGTTAGTTCGTTCCGCGGAAACCCTTGCCGACGATCTCGGAGCTGTCGACAATCGTGATAAAGGCACCCGGATCGATCTCGCGCGCGTAGCGACGCAGTTGCACGGCCTCGCGACGGCTTAGCACGCTCATGATCACCGTCACGCACTTGCCCGAGAAGGCACCGTAACCGCGGCTGATGGTCGCCGTGCGGTTGAGATGCTTGACGATAAACTCCTCGACCTTAAGGGGCTCGGAACAAATGACTGTGCAGACCTTACGAAGGTGAATGCTCTCGATGGCCTTGTCGACCACAAGCGTCTTGGCAAACAGGCCGAGCACGCAATACAGACCGACACGCGGGCCATACAAAAAGGCCGCGATGGCCACGATGCCGATATCGACCAACAGCAGTGCGCGACCAATCTCGAGCGTGGTGCGGCGTTTGAGGATCATAGCGAGAATGTCCGTGCCGCCCGTCGAGGCGCCAATATCAAAGACAATGGCGCTGCCGAGCGCCGGCAGGATCACGGCAAAGCACAGGTCAAGCCACATATCGCCCGTCATCGAGACATCAGTCGGGATAAAGAGCTCAAACAGCGAAACATAGGCCGAAAGCGCAAACGAGGCGAAGACGCTCCAAAGAATCGCCTTGCGCTCCAAAAAGATAAAGCCCAAGACGACGAGAACCGCGTTGATAATCCACATAAAAACGCCGACGGGCAGGGTCGGGAACAGCGTGGACAGAATGACCGACACGCCCGAGGTGCCGCCAAAAGCAAAGTGATTAGGGGTTTTAAACGCAACGATGGCGAAGGCCGTAAGAATCAGGCCCAGATTGAGCTCGGCAAAAAAGCGCGGGAAGCCCGGCTCCTGGCTGCGCTTTTGACCGACACGCTCGCCGCGCTCGATATCGGTGCGATCAACCACGCGCTCCATCGGCACCACGGGAGGACGATGCACCTCCTCGGCAGCACGCGATGCCGCCTCTGCCGCGGCGGCCTCAATCGCCCATGCCTTGCTTTCTGTTTCGTGCTCGTCGGCCATTACGGCAACCCCTCGTTAACAATTTGGAAACAATGCGCCCATTAGGGTAACGCGGAACGCGACGATTGCAACCCCTAGTTAGACGAGCGGTATGCCCACATCGGGGGACATACAAATAACGGCCGGCCACGCTTTTGCTTGCGCGGTCGGCTGTTTAACGTTTTCGCAGATAAAGCCTGCCAAAACAAACCTGTCCCTTTTTGGAAGGTTACTCGTGCTGGCTGGTGCGGTGCTCGTACTCCTCGGGGGTGATGACGTCCTCGATGCGCAGGTTGACGCCCGCCACCTCAAGGCCGGTCATCGCGGCAAGGCGCTCGGTGACACGTGCCTTGACATCGTCGAAGATCGCGGGCGCATAGGCGCCGTACTCGATAATGACGGAGATGTTGACGACCACGCGATTGTCATCGGTGACCTCAACCGTCACGCCCTTGGTCAGATTCTCGGCACCAAACTGCTCCTGCACAAAGTGCATAAGGTTACCCTTCATGCCCAGGACGTGCGGCACCTCGCGGGTGGCCATGGCGACGATCTTCTCGATCACACCGTTGGAATAGGTCAGCGAGTCCTCGGACTCGTCTGTTTCCTCATCATCCTCGTCCGCGTCATCGGCGGACTCGGCCTCGACGAGCGCCTCATCCTCGAGCGTCACATCCTCGGCTTCGGCGACGGCCGCCTCATTCTCCTCGAGCTCGGTATCGGCCACATCGACCTTCGTATTAAAAGCCATGGTTCCTCCTTATGCCTGCCGCGGATGCGACAGTCGAATACATATTAGCGGCCGCTAAACAGACGGCCGAAGAAGTTGACGATCCCGTTTTCGCCGTCGCGAATTTGGCCGATCACGGCGCCGATCAGCACGAAGAATGCAATGACGAGCGTGTCCCACAGGCCGAGCGTGAGCACCAACACGGCAAGGATAAAGCCAGCGACGGCACCGAGCGTGGTGTTGGGATGACGCACAGCATAGCTCCAGATGGCAGCGCCCGTACCCTTGATGAGACCCATAGCCTCGTCAAAATCCGCGGCCGCCGCGTCTTGTAACTCAGTTGCCTCTGCTTTGGAATCAACAGGTTCGCTCGCCGGCGTGGCGCTCTGGTCGATCGTCAGGCGCGGCGTACGAGCGGTCTTATCTTGATTGGTATCACTCACCGGAAACCTCCACGGTCTGGACGGTAGTCTTGGACGGCAAAAAACGGACGCGCGTGGTCGTACCCGGCGTGCCGAGCATGGTGTCGCAAGCTTCCTCGATGCGCTGCTGCATCGCGGTAGCCAGAGATGCCACGTCCTTATCGTCAAGCGCGATAGCCTCGACCTTAAAACGGACGTGCGAATCGTCGGAACCTTGGACGCGGGCCTCGACATGCTCGATCATCACGCGATCGTCGCGCTCTGCAGCAGCCCTGGCGCACGAAGATAGCGCCGCGAGCGTGACCTCGATATTGCGCTCCCCCGCCGGATGCACGCAGGACGGCTCGCGACGAGCAAACATCAGGCGGAAGAAGCTTACCAGCACGCCAATCGCCACAACTCCGCCGCATGCCGTCACGACAATGCGCGGCATGGGGTCGCGCATCAGCAGCATAAAGCGATACGTATACGGCCCCCAAAACTGGCAGACAAGCGTACCCAGCGCCACGATGGCGGCGGCAAGATACACGATCGCTAGGGCTCGTTTGAGTACGCGCACGTGGCGCTCCCTTCAAATCTCGGCTCTCGAAATACAAAACGGTTCGCATCATTATAAAAGAGCCGGGTCCGGTGCTCTACGCACGCGGATCCGGCTCATCTATTCCACGAGGCTTGCATGCTCGCTTCATTATGCCCAGATATGCACGGCTTAACCCGTGCGGGCGCTACTCCTCCTCGAGGGCAGCGATGACCTCGTCGGTCATGTCCATGGTGCTGTAAACATCCTGGACGTCGTCGAGCTCCTCAAGACGGTCAATGAGGCGCTGAACCTTCTTGGCGTCGGTACCAGAAACCTCGGTCGGGGTGGTCGGGACCATGGTGGTCTCGGAGCCCTTGACCTGGACGCCCTGCTCCTCGAGCGCCTTGGAGACAGCCATAACGTCGTTGGCAGCAGTCCAGACGATCCACTCCTCGCCGGCGTCCTCGTAGTCCTCGCCACCGGCCTCGGCGATGGCCATCATGAACTCATCCTCGTCACCGGCAGCACCGTTGGCGATCATGGTCTCCTTCTTGGCGTTCTCGTCCAGGATCTCCTTGGCGACGACGATCTGGCCCTTGCGCTCAAACTGGAAGGCGACGGAGCCGGAAGTGCCCAGGTTGCCACCAGCGTGGGAGAAGGCGGAACGGACATCAGCGGCGGTACGGTTGCGGTTGTCGGTCAGGCAGTCGACGTAGACGGCGACACCGGCGGGACCGTAGCCCTCGTACACGATGTTCTCGTAGACGGCAGCGTCGGCACCCGAGCCAAAAGCCTTGTCGATAGCGGACTTGATCTTGTCCTTAGGCATGGACTGAGCCTTGGCCTTGGCAACGGCAGCGGCGAGGCTGGCGTTGTTCTCGGGCAGCGGGTCACCGCCGAGACGGGCAGCAACGGTGATGTTGCGGCTGAGCTTGGAGAAGAGGGCGGAACGCTTGGCGTCCTGCGCGCCCTTACGATGCTTGGTTGTGGCCCACTTAGAGTGTCCGGACATACGTGTCTCCTATCGGTTTCGACCTAAAGCCCAGCGCAGATGCTCGGGCAATATAAACAAACGTCGTTATGATATACCTACTGGCCTGCGAGATAAACCCCAAAATGAAGGCGTCGTGATGATGGCCCCTTTGGTGCAAAGAAACCTGACCCCAATGCACCAAGTTAGGACCAGAAGAAGTCGCTGCGGGTGACGGTGGCGCCGATGGCGAAGGGCATGCAGGCGATGACCGGATACAGGTAGCGCATGTAAGTCGAGCCGTTGCACGGGCCAATCAGGCACACGGCGAGCACGCCCAACAGCGGCACCCAGATCGCCAGCGCACGCCATGAATGACGACGCAGCAAGTAGACCACCACGGCGATCATGATCCACACATAGGTGGCCGAGCTCATGGTGAGCGAGATAAAGGGAACACGCTGCACCGCCACACGGTACAAATTGATCAGGTGGTCGCACCAGCGCACCACGTTGCTGTCAACCGGATGGAAGTCGAAGTACTTGAGGTTGTCGGGACGCGCCATGATCTCGGCACTACGCGCCGTGCTGTAGACCCAGGCATCGCGCGCGCTCGGATAAAAGTACCCGTAGTAGTTATTGATGAGCGCCGAGATATAGCACTCGGGATCCTTCTTAAACATCTGAGCCCACACCTCAAAATAGGCCTTGATGTCCTCCTGCGAGGCGTACTCGTTAAAGCAGTTCTTGACGGCATCGGACTTGTCGGGGTTGTAGCGGCGGCCCAGGTTCTCGTACTTGAGTACGCGATCGATCACGGCACGCTCTTCATCGGTCACCGAACCGTCGCAAGGAGCCTCCACGATGGTGCCGTCCTCCTTAACCGTGG
This sequence comes from Collinsella sp., assembly GCA_019425005.1. Taxonomy (GTDB): domain Bacteria; phylum Actinomycetota; class Coriobacteriia; order Coriobacteriales; family Coriobacteriaceae; genus Collinsella. The sequence goes on along the minus strand of JAHYYK010000009.1, from coordinate 34,212 downwards.
GGTTGACGCCCGAGTTGAGGCCGTCGTGCTTTTGGACGAAACGAGCCGTCTGCTGGAACGGAATCGAGAGGATTTCGCGCTTGGAACCAGGCGTGATATCGTGCGCCGGCATAAAGACCTTGGTGAAGTACATATTAGAGGCAAGGCAGAGCGCGAGCACCGCGAGAACGCCAACCCAACGGAAACGCGGGATGGCGCCCGAAGGCGCAGCACCAGTCTGCTTGGCTGCACGACGAGCCATATGCACGTCCCATACGCAAAACGCCGCCGCGATTACGCATGCCGCCAGGGGAAACACCAGGCCGCCGTTGCGCAGAAACGTGGAACCCATGGCGCCCAGAGCGAGCAGCAGCCAGTCGTGGCGCGCAAAGAGCACGGGGGCCTTCTCGCCCGCTCGCTCGACATTGGCATCACGACGGGGCAAGCCACATGCCACGAACTTGACGGTCTGTACCAGCAGCACCAAAAACGCGTCGGCAAAGAGCACGTCTTTGGTGAGCAACGCCGCGTAGTTAGAGAACATCGGCATAAACGCAAAGAACAGCAGGATCGCACCGCGAACCGGCAGACTCACGCCCAGTTTGCGCAGCGACGAAATGGAATAGGCCATGCAGGCAGCCGTGATGAC
>JAHYYK010000009.1:0-33484 GCA_019425005.1 Collinsella sp. | reverse complement strand
GGGCGCCCAGGCGATCATAAGCACCAGGAAGGGCCCGGCAAAGGGATGGACCGAGAGCACGGCGTGAGTCACACGCCATACGCGGCCAAAGTGCGCTTCGGAAAACGGAATGCGCCGAGAGCTCAGCCAATCTAGACACTCAAAGGCAAGGTAGAAGGCAACGACCGCCAAGAGCATCCAGCCCGCGCCGCCAATCCAGGCGCAGATGATGCGGGCTTTGTCGCCAAGGACAATCTCGGCCGAGTCGGTGAGATCGTAGCTGCGGCCGAACACCATGCAGATGGCGAAGAACAGCGACGGCAGAATGATCGATGGACGCCAGGTGTCGCCACGGCCAAAGAACACGTAGCGAAACGGCAAGGTGAGCAGGCAGGCAAGTGCAAGCAGCATGACCGCGTCGGTATGGCCGGCAAACGAGAGGAGCACCTCGTAGCACACGTACAGCATGCCCGAGGCTTTGGGGTCAATCGCCAAGACTGCGTTGCTCGACACCGGGGCGGGATCGATGGAAAACGCCGTGGTCGCCAACAACGCGAGCAGAAATGCGATGAGCGTCTGCTTGGCGGGGTAGCGCTTAAACCAGACGATGCGGGCAGCGTCGCGCGCAGCCGTTGTGGAGAGATCGGAATCCTTCACAGTCCGAAAGCCTTTCTAGAAACCTGCCAAAAAGGGACAGGTTTATTTTGGCAGGTTTTATCTGGGGAAACGTTACGGTTCTGTCATCGTTGCCCAGCAAACCACCACAAAGGTGCCTGTCCCCTTTGTGGTGGTTAGGCGTCGAGGTAGATGCGCTGGGGTTGGTTGCGGCGACGAGCAAAGATGATGAGCGCCAGGCCCGCGATTACGAGCGGCAGGCTCAGCAGCTGACCCATCGTGATGACGCCGCCCAGCAGATAGCCCAGCTGGGCGTCGGGCACGCGCACGAACTCGACGAGGAAGCGGACGATGCCGTAACCCATCACGAACGCGCCCATAAACGTGCCCTGGGGCAGCAGCGGCTTTTTGCGGCTGAGCACCTGCAGGATGCAGAAGAGCACGATGCCCTCAAGAAATGCCTCGTAGAGCTGGGAGGGGTGACGCGGCATATCGCCCGCGGTGCCACCGAAGACCACGCCCCATGGCAGATCGGTCGGCTTGCCCCACAGCTCACCGTTGACAAAGTTGGCACAACGGCCCAGGCACAAGGCCAGCGGCGCGCCTATGACGGCAAGGTCTGCCAGAGTCCATGCGTCGAGCTTATACATGCGGCACACAATGATGCCGCCGATAATGCCGCCCACCAAACCACCATGGAAGCTCATGCCGCCCTCGTTGGTGGCAAAGATCTCGAGCGGATGTGCCCAGTAGTAGCCGTCGCCGTAAAAGATGACGTAGAACAGGCGGGCGCCGATGATAAGGCCAAAGACCACACCGACCACGACGCTCGTCAGGTCGTCAATCGTGATGTTAAAGCCCCAGCGACGCTGCGTGCGATACATGACGACCGCCGTGAGCAGAGCTCCGACCACATAGGCCAGACCATACCAGTAAATCGTGATGGGCCCCGCCGAAATCGCGACGGGATCAAGCATATGGTAGAAGTCGTTGAGCATGCCGACCCTCCTACTCCCTACATACAAATGCGGCCGCGGGCCTTGCGCTCGCAGCCGCATATTTGGGCGTAACGTCTATGCGGAGTATGCCGTCCGCAGCTTTCGCATCTTAGAACGGCGCGTACTCGTCGTACAGGTCGTCGGTCTCGCCGGAGGCATTGACCTGCTCGACACGGGTAACGCCGGGCACATGCTCCTTCAGGATGCGCTCAATACCCATGGACAGGGTCAGCGAGCTCATGGGGCAGCCGGCGCAAGCGCCCTGCAGCTCCAGCTTGACGACACCCTCGTCGTCGACGCCCACATACTCCATATCGCCGCCGTCAGCCTGCAGGTTGGGGCGGATCTCCTCAAGAACCTTCTTAAGCAGCTCTTCGTTAACAGCCACAGGGGCTCCTTTCTCACAATAACGCGGGCGCGCCCGCGGACAGGGGCTATGTTACTACAGCCATGTACCCGCTCACGAGCCATCCATGCGCGCGGACACGACTTTCACGAGCAGCCAATTTGGGACGGGGCTCTTTTGGCTGCCTTTTGTTGCCAGCTGGCGTTGCCACGCGCTACTGCTGAGCCTGCCCCTCGGTGCCGATGTGAACATCGACGATAACCTGGCGGTAGCTGATGCCGCAGGAGTCGAGGATGCGGCGGCTGATGCGTCCGTCATCGGTGTCGGCGTACTTGTTGTCCAGGTAGACAACCTCGCCCACGCCCACCTGCGCCAAAATCTTGGCGCAGTCGTGGCACGGGAACAGCGTGACGTAGACCGTGGAACCCTCAAGATCTTTGAGCGAGCCACGGTAGTTGAGCACGGCATTGGCCTCGGCATGCACCACGTAATTGTGCTTGTCCTGTAGCGGGTCGTCGCTCGTACCCCACGGGAAAAAGTCGTCGTTGAGCGCCGAGGGCGTACCGTTGTAGCCCACCGAAAGGATACGGTGGTTGGTGCTGGCGATGCACGCACCCACCTGCGTGTTGGGGTCCTTGCTGCGGCGCTGCGCGGCGATGGCCACGCTCATAAAGAACTCGTCCCAGCTAATGACGTCCAGGCGCTTGCCTGACGAAGTTTGATGAAGATCGTCCGACATGGCAGACACCTCCGTAATCGCAATAGTTTGACCCATTGTAGCAGGTGAAAGGTGGAGGCGTTTGTCCCACCGGCGCCCTCACTTTTACACGCGGCGGGGCTTTTGGTTGATGCGGTAGAGCTCGGCGAGGCCCCGCAGCGTCAGCGCGTCGTCGACCGTCAGGCTGTGGCCGACCAACGCCGCGAGTGCCTCAGCGTCGTCGCCGGTAATGACGATGGGCACGTCGCCCTCCCCCGCGGCCTTGGTCGCGCGCATCTCGGCGAGCACCATGTCGAGCATGCCGTCGATGCGGGCCACCTCGCCCAGAACCACGCCCGAGCGCATCGCCTCGCGCGTGTTACGGCCGATTACATGCGTGGGTGCCGAGGGCTCGACCTGCGGCAGGCGTGCCGCAGCAGCCGAGAGCGAGCGGGCGCCGAGCGCCAGACCCGGCGCGATGACGCCGCCGACAAAGGTACCGCGCGCATCGATGACCTCAATATTGGTCGTAGTGCCCAGGTCGATCACGATGCACGGAGAGCCGTAGACGGCACGGGCCGCCACGGCGTCGGCGATGCGGTCGGGGCCGATCTCGGCCGGATCGTCGTAGTGTACGGGCATGCCGGTCTTGAGGCCCGGCCCCACGGTGAGCACGCGTCCCGTGCAGGTGCGGGAAAGCGCCGCCTTCCACGGGCGCTCGAGCGCCGGCACTACGCAGCTCAGCACTGCGGCTGCGGGAACGAGCTCACCCGGCATGCCCGCATCGGCTGACAGCGCGCCCATGACCTGCGTGAGCCTCATGCGCGCCTCGTCGGCTGTGATGCTCGACGGCGTCGTGATCTCGCACGTCGCAAGCGGGCATTCCTGTGCCGCGGCCGAATCCTCGGCAAACAGGCCAAAGCGAATGAACGTGTTGCCCACGTCGACCGTCAATATATATGCGCACCCATTAAGCATCGTCGGCACTCCTTTCGTCTGTCCAGCAGTATATCGCCTACCTAAACCAGTCATCCCAAAATGACTAGCTTGCGGCTATACTGGTGCGCGGTCGTTTGCGAGCTCACGCGGCGGCCCTTGGTAACCCGACTTCCCGCGCCGTATCCGTAGCGGCGCTCCCGGGGGAAGCGGATATACGCAAAGGAGTTCTATATGAGCAATCCCTCGAACCGCGCTTCGATGCGCGGGCAACTCACGCTGCGCGGCGTCGTCATCGGCGTCCTTGGCTGCGTGATCATCACGGCAAGCTCGGCCTACACCGCCCTCAAGATGGGCGCACTCCCCTGGCCAATCGTCTTCGCTGCCGTCATCTCGCTGTTCTTCCTTAAGCTCATGGGCAACGCCAGCCTCAACGAGGCAAACGTCACCCACACCATCATGTCCGCAGGCGCCATGGTCGCCGGCGGTCTGGCGTTTACCATCCCGGGCGCCTGGATGCTGGGCTATGCCAACCAGATCAGCTGGCTCGACATGTTTATCGTGGCACTCGCCGGCACTATCCTGGGCCTGCTGGCCACGGCACTCATCCACCGTCACTTTATCGTGGACGCCGCGCTTGAGTTCCCCACTGGCAACGCCGCAGCTCAGACCCTGCGCGCGACCGAGGCCGGCGGCAAGACCGGCAAGCAGCTCTTTGGCTCCATGGCCATCGCCGGCATCTATAGCGTGCTGCGCGACGCCCTGGGCATTGTGCCCAGCATGCTGTGCACGCTCAACATTCCCGGCGTGACCTTTGGTATCTACAACTCGCCCATGCTGCTCTCCGTCGGCTTCCTCGTGGGCTTCGCCCCCGTCGCCTTCTGGTTTGCCGGCGCCCTGCTGGGCAACTTTGGCATCATTATGGGCGGCACCGCTGCCGGTCTGTTCGACGTTGTGACTGCGCAGGGCATCGTCAAGTCCCTGGGTATGGGCCTCATGATGGGCTTTGGTGTCGCCGTCGTCCTCAAGGACATCCTGCCGCAGGTCGCCGGTATCGTCCGCGGCCTCGCCGCCGACAGCTCCACCGACACCGACGAGCAGTCGCTCATCTCGGGTTCCCTTAAGCTCGACGCCGGTATCATCGGCCTGGGCGCTGCCGCCATCGCCGTGATCATCGCCATCGTGCTCGACCTTGGCCCCGTTCCAGCCGTCATCGTCACGCTGTTCACCTTTGTCACCACCATCATGAGCGCGCAGAGCTGCGGCCAGACGGGCATCGACCCCATGGAGATCTTCGGCCTCATCGTCATGCTCATCGTGGCAGCCTTCGCGCAGCTCGCTCAGGTCAAGCTGTTCTTTATCGCCGGCATCGTGGCCGTAGCGTGCGGCCTTGCGGGCGACGTCATGAACGACTTTAAGGCTGGCGCCGTGCTGGGCACCAACCCGCGTGCGCAGTGGATCGGCCAGGCCATCGGCGGCATCGTGGGCGCCCTGGTCGCCGCCGCCGTCATGGTCGCGCTCGTCACCGCCTATGGCCCGGACGCCTTTGGCCCCGACAAGAGCTTTGTTGCCGCGCAGGCAAGCGTCGTCGCCACCATGGTCTCGGGCATCCCGAGCGTCCCGTGGTTCGTTGGCGGCTTTATCGCCGGCATCGTCATGTACTGGCTCGGCATTCCGGCCATGATGATCGGCCTGGGCGTGTACCTGCCGTTCTACATGTCACTCACGGCATTCCTGGGCTCCTGCGTCAAGCTCGCCTACGACAAGTGGTCCGCCCACCGCGACGCCGCTGCCGGTCTTTCGGACGAGGAGAAGGCCTCCAAGGATGCCGCCTTCCAGGAACAGGGCCTGGTTGTCGCCAGCGGCCTGCTCGGCGGCGAGTCCATCGTCGGCGTTATCCTGGCGTTTGTCTCCGTGGGCTTAAGCCTGCTGGGCTAAGCTGAGCAGCTGCTCGACGGCAACCATATTGCCTACGACTTGCCCGGTCGGTAGCTTTTGCGGCTGCCGACCGGGCTTTTTATACCAACGCAAAGAAAGGCCGGCGCGCTGCATTTAACAGCGCGCCGGCCTTATCGTTTGGCTAACGAGACGGTCCCGTTATGAATTGAAGTTCGTTGCAGAAACTACGCTCGAAACGCTACATCTGCTTGCGACGACGATCGCCGAGCGTCACACCCGCGGCAACGAGCGTAATGCCGCCGATGACGAAGACCTCACCTGCAAGCGCGGAGGTATCGCCCGTCTGAGCAAGTGCACCGTCCGTGGCCTTCTTCTTGGCGACAGGAGCCTTTGCGGCAGCCTGCGCAACCTGAGGCTTGGCCTGCGGCTCAGCCTTGGGATGATACTTGTCGTACTCGGCCTGCGCGGCAGCCAGGGCATCCTTGGCATCGCCAAGCTCGGCAAGCGCGGCGGCATAGGCGTCGTTGGCATCGGACAGCTTGGCATCGGTATCGCTCAGAGCAGCCTTGAGACCAGCGGCGGCATCGACGGCAGCCTTATAGCGAGCGTAGGCAGCGTTCAGCTTAACCAGCTTCTCGTTGCCCGTCGTGCCCGCGGCAAGGGATGCCTTATGGTCGACAGCCTCAAGATCGGCCTTGAGTGCCTCATCGCTGGCAAGCTCGGCCTTGGCCTTGACGATCTCGAAGTTCGCATCGACGACGGCTTCGTTGGCGGCCTCGAGCTGCTTCTGGGCATCGGCGACACCGGCGACGGCAGCGTCATAGGCGGCCTTGGCGTCGTCGACCGCCTTCTGGGCACCGGCGAAGCGCTCGAAGGCCTTGTTTGCGCCGGCCAGCTCGCCCTCGGCGGCCTTGGCCTTCGCCTGCGCGTCGGACAGGATCTGCGTCTTGGCGGCAACTGCCTGCTTGGCGCCCGAAAGAGCGGTCGCGGCGTGCACATCTGCGGCCTGAGCCTTGTCAACGCCAGCCTGGGCAGTGTCGTCGGCCTTCTTGGCATCGTTAAGCGTGCCCTGCTTGTTCGCAAGATCCGTCTTGGCGGCATCGCGCTTGGCGGTAAGGTCCTTGACCGAAGCCGTGGCGTTGTCATACGCCTCGTTGGCTTGATCGGACTTTACCTTGGCGGCGTCGCGGGCGCTGCGAGCCTTCGCCTTGTGAGCAGCGGCCTCGGCTGCCTTCGTCTTGCTGTCAGCAAGCGTGGCGTTTGCCTTATCGAGAGCTGCCTGGGCAGTAGCGGCCTCGCCCTTGGCGGCGTCGAGCTTGGTCTTGGGCGTCTTGACGTCGATACCCTTGAGTTTGGCTTCGGCGGCGTCATATGCCGTCTTCGCGGCGGCAGTGCCGGACTTAGCCTTCTCGTACTCACCCTTGGCGGTGTTCACGTTCGTGTCGGCCGCGGTATAGGCGTCGCGAGCGCTTTCTTGCTTATCCAATGCGTTAGAATAAGCCGTTCCAGCAGTCCCGAAGTTCTTCTGCGCCTCTGCCAGCTTATTCTGCAGCTGCTTCAGCTGCTCCTTCTGCTCCTGCGTGCCGCCTGCATTGTAGGCGGAAGCGATGTAGTCGTTGACGAGCTTCTTGAACTCGGAGACAGTGAAATCAGCCTGACTGTCAAAAGAGCTGTAATCGAAGATAGTTACCTCGGAATCGGTGTTCTTACCGCTACCGGTCGCGATGCCGATAGCCTTCGTTCCGGCATCGATGATGTTGAGATAGTGCCCGCACTCATGGTAGATGCTGCCGTAGTGCTGGTAGATATAGTAGGAATCATATCGATGGTTTCCAAGGTCACTATTCTTCTCGACGTACTTATCGAATGCCTCTTTTTCCTGAGTGTAGAGACCGGTATATGGCCAGCCTAGGGTGTCCTCAGTCTCGCCGCCGGTATATGCGCCGCCGCCGCCAGCAAGATTTTCACCGTTATCCCAGTAGCAACCCGAGTGTCCCCAGATGTTCGACGAATATGATGTATTAAGGGCGGCTGCCGCAGTCATGCGGAGGCTGACGCTGAGCGCCGACTGACCGTTCGCCTTGCGGAGGTTGTTCTGGGTGTCGAGATATGTCAGGGCGTTGCGCATCTGCTCCAAGGAAAGCGGGTTGGTGTCGCGAGACATGTCCTGATCGACGTACTGGTCATACCATTCGGCCTTGTCAGCGGCACCGGTCAGCATCGATACGGCGTCCTGGGCGTTCTTTTTCTGCGTGGCTGTGAACTGGCTGCCGTCGCTAATATAGTTCATGAAGCCGAGTATACCTTGGCTGATGACTTCCTGGTCAACGGTCATGTTGGACTTGAGGTCAGCAATCTGCTGCTCAAGAGCCTCAACCTGGACATTAGCAGCGTCATAAGCCTTTTCCGCGGCGTTCGAAGCAGCGCAGGCTGCCTCCCACTCGCTGCGCTTCTGCTTGCGAACTTCGACAAGCTTATCGTACTCCGCCTTCTTGTCGGCCTCGGTCTGCTGGGTCTGCTCGTATGCCGTCTTCGCGGCGTCACGCTTACTGGCCGCGTCCTTGTACTCCTTGTTTGCCGCATCGTATGCAGACTGGGCAGATGCCACAGCAGCGTTGGCGGCGTTGGCCTTCTCCTGCGCGGCAGCGACGGCAGCCTGGGCGGCCTGCAGATTTGTCTGTGCGGTGGCGTCGGCATCCGTCGCGACATTGAGCTCCGCCTGCTCGGTCTTGAGCTCACCAGCAGCAGCTTTCTTGGCGGCCTCAAGCGCACTCAGGTCAACACCCGTACCCGAGACGGCAGCATCGAGCGCGGCCTGCGCCTGGTCGAACTTCTGCTGGGCGTTATCGCGCGCGGCGGTTGCGGCTGCGAGAGCAGCGGCAGTCTCCTGCTTCTTGGCCTGGGCAGTCGTCAAAGCTGCCTCGGTATTCTGCTTTTCCTGCTGGGCGCTGGCCTCGGCAGCCTTGGCCTGGTCCAGATTGTCCTGTGCAGTAGTAACGGCCTTATTGGCGTCATCGAGCTTTGCCTGCGCGTCCTCGACGGCCTTCTTGGCGGCCTCGTACTCGTCCATACCCATGGCCTCGAGCTTGGCCTGGGCATCATCGAGGGCCTTCTTGGCCTCATCCTGCTTTGCCTTGGCGTCCTTGAGCGCCTGGGTCTTATCCTCGACACTCTTGTTGGCCTGTTCGAGCTGATCGTTCAGGTTGCCCAGCTTCTTCTGCTGCTGCTCAGTCTTTTCGACGGCTGCCTTAAGCTCGTCGATCTTCTCCTGAAGCGCGGCTACCTCGGCCTCGTTCTGCTCGGCGGCGTTATCGGTCACGGCCTGCGAGGCCTGATTCTTTTGCTGCTGCGCTTGCTTTTGAGACTGGCCCGCCGCGTCGGCCTTCTTCTGGGCGGCATCGTAGGCGGCCTGAGCGTCCTTGAGCTGCTTTGCCGACTCCTCGGCCAGCTGGGCAGCCGTCTTTACGACCGCTTGGTTACCGGCGGCAACGGTGTTCTCTACAGAACTACCCCCCCCCTGAACAGAATCGCCGTTACCGGTTGACGGTGCGGCGATTGCCGCCAGCGGCGACATGAGCGGCTGAGCAATGAGGCCCGCCGTCAAAACGGTTGCGACGGCGCGGTTAGCAACGCCCTTGACGTTGACGGCCTTGGCCCGAGGCTCAAAGTGCTGTGGACTGTAGTTTGCCATGGCTTTCTCCCTTTGACACGGATGTATCCATACGCTTCAAAATGTAGGAGCTGATTTTTGAATTCTGTTGCGCAACATTGGTCACCAGCGGATTTTTTGAAATGCGCGCTCTCGTGCTTCACAATTTCGTCACATATGTAGGAGCTGGCGCATCATATTCTTGCGGGATCGAATTGAGCCTGTGATTTGTATTTGCTCCCGCGTCATCCGCCCTATCGGATTCCGCATCCAACAGACACCCCGCCCGCCACGGTGTAGAGTTAAGACAACGGGCGCGTTGCGCGGACCGCGCTGGAACGAGGTGGACATGGAACTCGACAAACAACAGATCAAGCGACTGCGCGAACGCCATCACCGGCGCCACGGCATCCGCCCTGCTCATAGCGAAGCCATGGAAAACGTCACCCGCTTCCTCAAGCGCGCATTCAACATTCGCGAGGGACGCGCGCCCTATCACGTAATCCGCAAGCGCTTTGTAAACGGGGCGCGCCTGACCGGCTCACATCTGTGCATCCTCATCATCGCCATGCTCATCGCGAGCATCGGCCTCGATATCGATTCGGACATCGCCATCGTGGGCGCCATGCTCATCTGCCCGCTTATGGGATCGGTCCTTGCCATGGCATACGGCATCGCCACGCTCGACCGCGAGATTACCGTCGAAGCCATCGCCAGCCTTGCGCTGCAGATGGCCTTTTGCCTGGTCACGTCCACGTTGTACTTTAAGCTCTCGCCCCTTGGCACCGCCACGGCCGCCATCGTCGACAACTCGACGCCCACCGTGTGGGACCTTGCCGTCGCGCTCGCGGGCGGCTTTGCGGGCGGCCTGGGCAACTCGCGCGACCAGGAACCCGCCACGCTCATCGCCGGCGTGGCCGTGGCAACCGCGCTCATGCCGCCCCTGTGCGCGGCGGGCTACGGCATCGCCATCGCAAGCGGGTCACTGTTTCTCTCGGCGCTTTATGAGTTTGGCATCAACGTGGTCTTTATCGCGCTGGCGGCCGAAGCCGTATTGCTTCTTTTACGTGTACCGCTCAAGCGCGACCTCAACGGCGACGGCATTGTGACAGCCGAGGAAAATGCCGAGGTCGATGAGCTGTCACGCAAGGTGCGCCGCCGCATTATTGTGGGCACGGTGGTCTTTGCCATCCCCTGCATCGTCATGACGGCGGGTTCCATTGGCTCGGCGCAGGCCGGCGTGCAGGACGGCTACGGTGTCACCGAAACCACGCGCGAGCTTGCCGCGGTGCTGCCGGGCTTTAAGGATTACACCGTCGCCGTCGAGACCTCGGCCACCGAAGGCGACGAGGAGGGCATCGTCGAGCGCGAGATTGTCGCCCATGTGACGACAAGCGAGGCACTTGGGGCACACGACCGTCACGTCGCCCGCAAGCTCATTGACCTCAACGTGCCCGAACTCGATCGCGTGGAGTTTGATGTGGAGTAATGCGGAGCATGGGATGGCTCCCGCGCACAGGCGCAAGTCGCGGCGAGGCTCAGACGCGACGCAGGCACAAGCAAAAAGCGGGACGTAGTTCACGTCCGCGCCCCGCTCGCTGTTTTATTGCCGTGAATCAGACGTCCGCATCGACATCGCCAGACCCCACCGTAAACGCTGGATCGGTGCTCACAAGATAAAATCGGGTCACCTTAGTATTTCTAATTAGGTAAATCTGCCCCTGATTGCGTCGGCGCGATATATACGCAACGTGAACCGTGCCGAATTCTTCGCCGTTTTCCTTCTTTAATATCAGGATGTTGGGGTCATCCGTACGCCTAAACTGCCCGTCAACGCAGCTGCCGTCTTTGTCGACCAGTTGCCACCGATGGTTATCCTCTTCAAGAAAGGCCAGGGTTTCCAGACTCGTCTTGTCGTCCCGATAGTAACCGTCAATGGCAAAACCTTCGGAAGCGCATTTCTGCATGTAGGACGTTTCTCGGCTTATAGCAAACAGCCCTGTAGCGCCTAGGAGCACAGCTAGACAGATCACTGCAAGGGTTATCGAAATAGCACGGCGACCCATGTTAGCCCAACCGATAGTTGTTTAACGGAGCGTGAAACATACCTGGAACCTCCGATATCAGGGGGAACGTCGCCAGCAGGCTGGCGACAACTATATGTTTCTGACATCAAACCATATGGCTGCCACTCGCGGAGGGGGCATCGGCGAACGGCGTGTTTTCATACTCCATTGGTCAAACCTAAGCGCGGCCCTACAGCTCGTACTTGTACACGCGGTAGATGTACTTTTCGGCTTCCATCTCGTAGGTGGCGATGGGCAGACCGTGGCGGTCGTCTCGTCGTTTGGCAGATAGGTCACGCTGTGCCGGCCTGCATTGAGCGAAAAATCGCCTTGGGCCTGCAGCAACTTGTCCTCAAAGCCCGAGCCGGCCCAAAAATCGGGCAAGCCCACAGAAGGCTGTAGCAAGGTCATTTACGCAACATATGTCCAGCAAAAACGGGTAGTAGCCGGCACGGCTACCACCCGCTTGCCTCATATCTAGCCCTAAGCAGGCCAGTTACTTCTTAATGCCGCGTCCCAGGCGCTCAGCAACCGACGCCACGGCACTCTCGTCGACCGGCCCGCAGCTCACACAGCCGTCGTGGGCACGCATCTGGCCGGTGACCTCGTCCATCGCGAGCGGCGCCACCTTCTCGAGCTTAAAGCCCTTGCCGGCGCGCATGTTCTCCTTTGCCACGCTGATCATAAGCTTAATACGGTTGAGCTGGTTGACCTCGGATGCACCGGGGTCGTAGTCCACCGCGACGATGTTGCTTTCGGGATGTTGGCGGCGCAGCTCCTTGATCACGGCCTTGCCCACCACGTGGTTGGGCAGGCACGCGAAGGGCTGCGTGCAGATGATGTTGGGTGCGCCATGGTCGATCAGGTCGAGCATCTCGGCCGTGAGCAGCCAGCCTTCGCCCATGTTGTTGCACACCGAAAGCACCGTGCGGGCCTTGTCGGCCATGGTGCCGATGCGCTCGGGAGCCTCAAAGCGGCGGGACTTTTCGAGCATCTCCTCCGCCGGCGTACGCATCCAGTCCACGAGCTTGATGAGCGCCTGCATGCCCGCACGCGTTGTAGCAGAGCTACCCAGCTCATCCTTCTGCAGCTCGGCGTTGCTCATGGAGTACAGGAAGAAATCGAGCAGGCCCGGCACCACGGCCTCGCAACCCTCGCGCTCGATGACATCGACCACGTGGTTGTTGGCTGTGGGGTGGAACTTGACCAGAATCTCGCCGACCACGCCGACGCGCGGCTTGGTGCCCTCGCCCACGAGCGGCATGGTATCGAACGCGCGGATGGCTTCGCGGCACAGCTTGGTGTAATTATGCCTGTTGAACTTGGGCGCCAGCTTGCGGGCGCGCGCCATGTACTCCTCGTAGAGCGCATTGGCGGCACCGGGCGTAGCCTCGTACGGACGGCAACGATAGAGCATCTGCATCATCACGTCGCCAAAGAGCACCGCGTAGACTGCTTGCTTGAGCAGCGCCGGCGTAATCTTAAAGCCAGGATTATCCTCGCCGAGCGCCACGGCCGAAAGCGAGATCACCGGGATCTCGGGGTGGCCGCTCTCGCGCAGTGCCTTGCGGATGAGTGCGATGTAGTTAGTGGCACGGCAGCCGCCGCCGGTCTGGCTGATGACCACGGCCGTCTTGGACAGGTCGTACCGACCGCTCTCGATGGCCTCCATGATCTGGCCCGTCACCAGGATCGACGGATAGCAGATGTCGTTGTTCACGTAGCGCAGGCCGGCCTCGACGGCATCGTGGTCAGTCGAGGGCAGCAGCTCCAGGTTGTAGCCGGCACCGCGGAATACCTCTTTGACCAGGTCAAAGTGGATCGGCGCCATCTGCGGGCACAGGATGGTATAGCCCTCCTCGCGCATCTGCTCGGTAAAGGGCACCTTGGACCACGCGGTCGATGCGCTCTCACGCTGCGCTTCGAACGTGTACTTGCGGCTCGCGAACGCGGGGGCATCCGTGGAAGGCGCCACCGGCGCGGCATCACCCTGCTCGTAGGCCTCGCCCGCGGCCGTGGCCTCGACCAAGCGCTCGGCTTCCTGGTCCTTGAGCGCCGCCATAAGCGAGCGAATACGGATGCGCGCGGCGCCCAAGTTGGACACCTCGTCGATCTTGAGCACGGTGTAGATCTTGCCGCTGGCTTCCAGAATCTCCTGCACTTGGTCGGTGGTCAGGGCGTCCAAGCCGCAGCCGAAGGAGTTGAGCTGAATCAGGTCCAGATCGTTGCGCATCGTCACAAAACGGGCGACGGCGTACAGGCGGCTGTGGTACATCCACTGGTCGACGACGCGAATCGGACGCTCGGGCTTCACCAGATGCGCGAGCGAATCCTCGGTAAAGACCGCAAAGCCAAAGCTCGAGATAAGCTCGGGCAGGGCATGGTTAATCTCGGGGTCGTTATGGTAGGGACGACCGGCGAGCACGATGCCGTGACCGCCGTGGTCCTCGACCCACTTGAGAGCCTCCTCGCCCATGGTCTGGATATCCTCGTGGAAGCGCGCGTCGGCCTCAAAAGCAGCGTTGACGGCGGCATCAACCTCGGAGCGCGTGCTTTTAGGACCGCGCACGCGACCGCGACCGGCCTCAGCATCGGCCACACGGTCGACGGCGAGCACCTGGTACAGGCGGCGCTTGAGCTCGGTCTTGTCGTGATACGGCACAAACGGATACAGGAACTCGATGTTCTGCTCGCGGATCTCGTCAATATTGAGCGCCAGCGCCGTGGGGTAGCTCATGACGATGGGGCAGTTATAGCAGTTGCCAGCCGTCGGATCCTCCTTGCGCTCCCAGCGCACGCACGGCATCCAAATAAAGTCGACATCGCGGTCGATGAGGTTCATCACATGGCCGTGGCTCATCTTGGCCGGATAGCACACGCTCTCGGACGGCATGGACTCGATGCCCGCCTGGTAGGTCTTCTTGCTCGACTGGTCGGACAGCTGCACGCTAAAGCCCAGGCACGTAAAGAACGCATGCCAGAAGGGGTAGTTCTCGTACATATTGAGCGCGCGCGGGATACCCACGGTGCCGCGCGGGGCCTCGTCGGGGCTCAGCACCTCGCGGTTAAAGAGCAGATCGTTTTTCTTTTTGAAGAGGTTGGGGGCCTCGGTCTTTTGCTTTTTGTGGCCGGCGCCCTTCTCGCAGCGGTTGCCGGTAATGAAGCGCCTGCCACCGCCAAAGTCGTTGACGGTGAGCTGGCAGTTGTTGGAGCAACGGCCGCAGCGGACGTGCTTTTGCGTCACGGTGAGGTGCGCGATGTCCTCAGCCGAGAGGATGGTCGAGGTGCCGTCGGCGCCGGCGCGATCGCGGGCGAGCAGGGCCGCACCGTAGGCGCCCATGCAGCCGGCGATGTCGGGGCGCACGGCATGCACGCCGGTGAGCTGCTCAAACGCGCGCAGCGTGGCATCGGACATAAAGGTGCCGCCCTGGACGATCACCTGACTGCCGATCTCCTTGGGATCGCGCAGCTTAATAACCTTGAACAGGGCATTCTTGATGACGGAATAGGACAGGCCGGCCGCGATGTCGCCCACCGTGGCACCTTCCTTTTGCGCCTGCTTAACGCGCGAGTTCATAAAGACCGTGCAGCGGCTGCCCAGGTCGACCGGGGCCTTGGCGTGGATGGCGGCATCGGCAAACGCGCGCACGTCCATGTCCATGGAGACGGCGAAGCTCTCGATAAAGCTGCCGCAGCCCGACGAGCAGGCCTCATTGAGCATGATGTGCTCGATGACGCCGTCCTTCACGCGCAGGCACTTCATGTCCTGGCCGCCAATGTCCAGAATGAACTCGACGCCGGGCAGGAACGCCTTGGCGCCGCGCAGGTGCGCGACGGTCTCGATCTCGCCGGAATCGGCCTTGAGAGCCTCGATGAGCAGCGCCTCGCCATAGCCCGTAGTGGTCACGTGGCCGATGGTGCAGCCGGCAGGGATGTGGTTGTAGAAATCGGCCATGATGACCTTGGCCGTGCCCAGGATGTCGCCGTTGTTGTTGCCGTACCAGGTGTGCAACAGCTGGCCGTCCTCGCCCACGAGCGCGGCCTTCATGGTCGTGGAACCGGCGTCGATGCCGATGAACACGCGGCCGGTGTAGCCGTCGAGCTTGCCCTTGGGGACGACCTCGGTGTCGTGGCGGCCCTTGAACTCGGCAAAGTCCTCGTCGGTGGCAAAGAGCGGATCCAGGCGCTCAACCTCAGCACCCTGCGTGTCGCCCAAGCTGTCGATAGCCTCGATGAGCTGCGGGAACGTGCTGAGCTTGTTGGACTCGTGCGCCATGGCGGCGCCGCTCGCCACAAACAGGTGAGCGTTTTGGGGCACGATGCGGTGCTCCTCGTCCAGGTTGAGCGTGAGGTAGAAGCGGTGGCGCAGCTCGGAGAGATACTGCAGAGGGCCGCCCAAGAAGGCGACGTTGCCACGGATGGGACGGCCGCACGCCAGGCCCGAGATGGTCTGGGTCACGACAGCCTGGAAGATGGAGGCGGCCACGTCTTCGGGACGGGCACCCTCGTTGAGCAGCGGCTGGACGTCGGTCTTGGCAAAAACGCCGCAGCGGCTGGCGATGGGATAGATGGTGGTGGCGTTGGCCGCGAGTTCGTTGAGACCGCTCGCGTCAGTGTGCAGCAGGGTGGCCATCTGATCGATGAACGCGCCCGTACCGCCGGCGCAGGTGCCGTTCATGCGCTGCTCGATGCCGTTATCGAAGTAGATGATCTTGGCGTCCTCGCCGCCCAACTCGATGGCGACGTCGGTGGCCGGGATGATGGTCTCGACGGCACGCTTGCTGGCGATGACCTCCTGGACAAACTCCAGGTCGAGCCACTGAGACAGCAGCAGACCGCCCGAACCGGTGATGGCGCAGGTCATTTGGGCAGCCGGCAGCACAGTCGCAGCACCCTCGAACAGGTCGCGGGCGCAGGCACGGACGTCGGTGTGGTGGCGCTGGTACTTGGCGTAGACGATCTGGTTGTCATCGTTGAGCACGGCGAGCTTAACGGTGGTGGAGCCCACGTCGATGCCCAGGTGCAGGTTGCCACGAGCGTTCTCGGGGTTGAAGATCGCGCCTTCGGGGGCGTGGGCGGCGGCTACGGGCTCAGCGGCGGTGGCGGGCTCGCTAGCGATGGACGTCTCCCCTGCCGCGTTCTTGGCATCGGCAACTGCCTCGGCAACTTTCTCGGCTGCCGCGGTCGCGGCCTTCTGCGCCGCGTCCACCACGGCGGGCGCGGCCTCGCGTGCGGCAGCGACCACACGATCCTTGATGCCCTCGACGAGTTTGCTCATCTGTCTCTCCTCTTAGTTGTTGGACCCGACGGTTGCGGCAGTGTCGGCCGCATCCTCGAGCTGCAAGTTCAATAGCTTCATGCCGTATTCCGGCACGTTGATATCGATGGGTTGGCCATACAGATCACCAGGGCGCACAAAAGCGAGCACCGTCATAATGCGCGCCATGGCCTCGGGCGATTCGGTGAGCCCACGCTCAAACCAGCGCTGAATCATGCCGACCTCGGCACTCACGACGTAGGTGACGTAGTAGTCAAAGAACGTGCCCAGCGCCAGGCCCAAAATGCCCGTCTGTGCACGCGGCACCACAGCCTCACGCGCGGTATCGATGATCCTTTTAATGAAGGCCTGGTCGCCGCCCGGACCCAGCAGCGCACCGATTAAGTCGCGGTTGGCCGCAAGATAACGCAGCAGTTCAACCGAACCGGGCGCCGGCTCGAGCTCATCGATGTTGCGATAGAGATCAGGCAGCTGGGCTGCGGTGATGAGCTCAATGCGCTCACGGATCTCGGACAGCAAGCCGTCCTCGATTTGATTGATAAAGTCGGGGATATCGCGGTAGTGCGAATAGAACGTGCGGCGCGTAAGGCCAGCGCGCTCGGTGAGCGACGCGACATTAATGCGCGAAAGGTCGCCGCTTTCGGCAAGCTCGCTGGCAAGTGCCTGGCGAAGGGCACGCTGCGAGCGAAGGGACCGGCGATCGCATTTCTCGAGCTGGGACAAGCGTCCTCCTTGTTACTCAGCCTGTGCGCTATTGCACAGTGCGAGTATTATTGCACACCGTGTGCATCAACACGTAAAGGCAATATTTAGATTGTGGCAAAGGGGCTGTCCCTTTGTCCCAGCCTGAAGCGACATTGCCGATTGTCCAAAATGTCATTCGTGGGTAGAATAGTGTCGACGGCAGCCCAAGTTGTAGCTGGCTGGGCAGCGCCGTTGCTTGTTTTAGGGGGTCAACGCCTTAGCGGCGGCGACCCCTTCTGTTACGCTTCGAGCGTTGCTTGAGTGCCTCGGAAAGTCCGATAAGCGTCGTAAGAAGCGAGACCAATGCGGTCAGGAGCTTCACGAAATCAATCAAATCGGTCATGGGCATCACCTCCCATCAAATGGAGGGCGCTGCCCGGCACATGGAACTGCCGTCAACAGCAACAATTCTATCAAAGCGCAGTTAGATATGCGAATGTTTGTTCGCATTTCAGAAGATCGGAGCTCGGGTATAGCGAAGGAGCAGTTCCTTTGCCATACCCGAGCTTGTCGCCGAACTGCCAACTACATTTTTCGAGTTATTCGGCCACTCTATTGGTTTTGTATAAATGCACCGCCGGGATTATCTGAGGGTTTTTGTCCTTATTTGAGCGTATACATGCCCATTTGCGCACTTACGTCACCGAATCAAACACCATTAGAGGCATGAATGTTCCCGAGAGGGCATCTTTAGCCATTTAACGACCTCCGACAGGCCGAATAACTCGAAATTTGTTGGTAGCGAAAGTGTGACAGTCCTATACGCCAAAAGCCGGTATCTCCTATGTGACAAAGGGACAGTCCCTTTGTCACATTATTCGATGACGGTGCGGGAGTTTTGCTTGCGCATGGTGGCGAGCATGTGTTTGGGGACGGCGTGGACCATGCAGTTGCCGATAGTTGCGCTCGCGGCGGCCTTAGCTGCATCGCTAGCGTTTTTGGTCGCGTAGCTGTGGCGGAAACGCTTGAGCATGGCGATGTCGTTGCCGCCGTCGCCGTAGACCGCGACCTCGTCCTCGGCAATACCGTAGTAGCCCGCTAGCCAGGCCACGCTCTCGCCCTTGTTGCACGCCACGTCCGTGATCTCGAACATCACCGGATCGAACGGCGCGTTGACCACGCGGTTCGATCGCTCGGCCAAATATGCCTTAAGGTCACGCTCCAGCTCGGGCGAGGTCACGCGACAATTGATCTTGCATACATCGTGGCGCAAGATGTCGCTAATCGACTGGTCGAAATACTGCTCCTCGTGATAGCCGCCACGCGCACGCATGCCGCGCATCACAATACGCTTGATGGGGCTGTCCTTTTTAAAGCCCGCCTGATGCATCTCGAACGATCCACTCGAAAACATGCCATCGGGCGTAGAACAATCAAAACAGATATCCGGAAACTCCTTGAGCAGCTCCTCGGTAACCTGCGGGTCGATGGTCCAGGTCTTGAGCACCTCGCCACGACTGTCGCGCACGATGGAGCCGTTAGAGCAGCAGGCATCGAGCGCCAGCCCCGTAAAGCCATGCTCGCCGATCGGCAGCGTCGAGCGTCCGGTCGCGGGAACCACGTGCAGGCCAACCTCAGTCAGCTCGCGAATGGCACGGCGGATGGTCCCATCCGCCTCATGCAGGGCGTTAAGCAGCGTTCCGTCTAAGTCACTCGCGAACATCTTGATCATGGGCGTGCCTCTCCTTCGTCTGCACGATATTGTAGACGAGAACAGGCGCACCCCAAGAGAGGCACACCCGTCAGTCGAAAGATTGTCCTACACCGCAGAAGGGCCGTGTTCGCCGGTACGGATGCGGATAACTTCCTCGACCGGCTCGACCCAGATCGTGCCATCTCCAACGGCGCCGCAATCTTGGAAACGGCGCGGCAACGGGCGCGAAACGAACGGGAAATACGCAAGCAAGGGAGCCGTGAGCGCGCCCGTCCCGGCTAGCGCCGGAACAGCTCGCGGGCTCGGTCGCGAAGGTCGGTTGCTCGAATGACACCTTCGTAGCGATTGATGCGCAGACGCGGGAAGGCATTAAAGAAGCGAAGGTCGCGGCGGCTGAGTGACACGCTCGGCACCGGACGGTTCGCGCGCCTGCCGGCACGGAGGCGGGTGAGCGATGGATGGGGCACGCTCGGCGCGGCATCGGCCACGCGGCGGGCGACAAGCGCCAGGCCATGAGCGCCGTCCGAGATAAACGTCGGCATCGAAGCCTTCTCACGCAGGGCATCGAGCGCTGCGTCGCCCAGCTCAGTCAGCCACGCGTTAACGGCACGGCTGCGGATATGCGTCTGCGCCACCGAGTCGATCGCCGAATCGGGAATACGTTCGAGCATGGAGTCAGACGCATCGGCAAGCGACTCATTGATGCGGTCGGCAAGGTCGGCGCGCACACACTCCAGCTGATCGGACAGGCGGCGCCAACTGGCCAAAGAGCATGCCGCGTCGACCATCATCGCGACCGCGACGATAAAGGCGGACAACCGCACAATCAGCACCGGCAAATGGCCGAGCAAGCCCAACACCGCCGGCTCAACCACGCGGCAAATGCACAACGCACCCAAGCC
The DNA here is from genome assembly GCA_019425005.1 of Collinsella sp. Taxonomy (GTDB): domain Bacteria; phylum Actinomycetota; class Coriobacteriia; order Coriobacteriales; family Coriobacteriaceae; genus Collinsella. The sequence continues at coordinate 13,721 of JAHYYK010000009.1, read as the reverse complement.
AAACGCGCAGGTCCAGTACAGACAGATGCGTCCGTGTAAGTTAAACGGCAGATGCGAGTAATCCCAAAAGCGAGCGCCTGTTGTTTTTTCCAACAGAAGGCCCACACTGTACTCGATTACGCTGCACACAAGCGCCGCGGCGACAAACTGGCTCGAGGCATCCGGAATTCCGCGCAGCAAAAGCCAGCAGGCTATGCCACCCACACCATAGATAGGACAACAAGGCCCCAGCAAAAATCCGCTGTTGGCGAAGCGTCCTTGGTTGAGCATGGCGCATACTGTCGACTCCCATGCCCAACCGCAAAAACCGTAGAAGGCAAACGAGAGCACCAGCGCCGAGAGCGGACAGGCGGCAAGCGTCGCGCCGCCAAACGCCATATCAATCGCGGTTTCCACCGTCTACCCTCTCCTCTTTTCGCTCGATTCGCCACTCACGCTATCGTCCGTGTCGTCCTTGCGCGGCAGACGGCCGGCGACCGTCTCGCGCAGCGCACACCATTTATCTGCCAGGCATACAATCCATGCCTCACGACACGTCGGCGGCACCGGCACCAGCGGAAACATATGCCGCACGATAATGTTCCGTTCGCGCGACGTCAGCTCAAAATCTTCCTCCGCACGCGCCAGGGCAAAAAACGGGTGGCGAAAGCCATGCAGTCGATGACTCGGGTCGGGGTCGTGCCAATCGTAGAGAAAGTAGTCGTGTAACAGGGCTCCGCGCAGCAGCGAGGCACGGTCGACCGAAATGCCAGCACGGCCCAAGCGCTCGGCAAAGGACAGGCTCGCCCGCGCTACCGAAGTCACATGTGTATAGACCGTCACATCGCCATGCTGGATAAACTCGTGCGTCAGGTCCAAGCGACCCGCCTGGGCAAGCTGACGGGCGGCATCGTCGACCTCGCGCGCGATTTTCTCGGCACGAACGGCATCAGACATGCTGCCTCCTTCCAGCGGCTCACGACGGCAAGCCACGGCCTGCACGCAATGAATATAATCACCATCGAATCTACCAGTATGGCATCGGACAAAACGTTTTGCCCCACCAGTTGGCGAATTACCGCGCCGCCGTCACATATCAAACGCCAAAATGTGCGAGACTGTCTTGTGCAATTGTGCCGGCCGAGGGAGTGCCGGCGCACGATTCGCATGGAGTAACCCACAACGATGCTGCTTACGCAAACGACAACGCCCGAGGACGTCAAGGCTCTTAATCGCGCCGAGCTCCCGCAGCTCTGCGACGAGATTCGCCACGCCATCCTCGAAAGCTCCGCCGCTGTCGGCGGACACGTTGCCCCCAACCTGGGCGTCGTTGAGCTCACGGTCGCGCTTCATCGCGTGTTTAACTCCCCCATCGACAAGATTGTCTTTGATGTTTCGCACCAGACCTACGCCCACAAGGCGCTGACTGGGCGCGCGTACACTTATATCGATCCGGAGCGTTATGGTGAGGCTTCTGGCTTTGCCAATCCCGACGAGTCCGAGCACGACCTGTTCGCCATGGGTCACACCTCGACCTCGGTGAGCCTGGGCTGCGGCCTGGCGCACGCTCGTGACCTGGCGGGCGATACGTACAACGTCATCACCGTTATTGGCGACGGATCGCTTTCGGGCGGCCTGGCGTTTGAGGGCTTTAACAATGCCGCCGAACTCGATAGCAACCTGATCATCATCGTCAACGATAACGACCAGTCCATTGCCGAGAACCATGGTGGCCTGTATCGCAATCTGGCCGAGCTGCGCGCCAGCAACGGCACCTGTGAGCGCAACGTTTTCCGCGCGATGGGGCTCGACTACCGCTATCTGGACGCCGGTAACGACGTGTTGGCCCTCGTCGACGCGTTGCAGGAACTGCGCAATATCGATCATCCCATCGTGCTGCACGTCTCCACCGCCAAGGGCAAGGGCTTTGAGCCAGCCCAGAGCGACCCCGAACGCTGGCATCATGTGGGGCCCTTCGATATGGCAACCGGCCGCAAACTTTGCCCGGGCCACCCGAGCGAGCCCGCACCGCGCACCTATGCCGACATTACGGGCGAGGCACTCAACGCCGCTATCGCGAACGACCCGCAGGTTGTCGCCATCACGGCTGCCACGCCCTATATCATGGGCTTTACGCCCGAGCTTCGCGCCGCGGCAGGCAAGCAGTTTGTCGACGTGGGCATTGCCGAAGAGCACGCCGTCACCTTTGCCACCTCGCTCGCCAGCGCCGGCGCCAAGCCAGTCTTTGGCGCGTACGGCACGTTTTTGCAGCGCGCCTACGACGAACTGTGGCACGACCTGTGCCTCAACGACGCCCCCGCAACCATCCTGGTGTTTGGCGCTTCGGTCTTTGGCACCACGTCCGAGACGCACCTCTCGTTCTTTGATATTTCCATGCTGAGCGGACTTCCCAACATGCGCTACCTGGCACCGGTCTGCATGGAAGAATACCTGTCCATGCTGAGCTGGTCGCTCGACCACCGCGAGCATCCCGTGGCGATTCGCGTACCGGGCATCGGCCTGGTAAGCCGCCTCGATCTGGCACCCGCCGAGGGCGCCGATTACAGCGTCGCGCGCTACAACGTCGTACGTCAGGGCCGCGATGTGGCCGTGCTTGCGCTTGGCGATTTCTTTGAGCTGGGCGAGCACGTGGCAAATCGCTTGGCTGCCGAGTACGGCATCGAGGCCACGCTCGTCAACCCTCGCTTTGCAACCAAGCTTGACCGCGAGTTCCTCGACAGCCTTGCCGCCGAGCATCGCGTTGTCGTCACCCTCGAGGACGGCATCTTGGACGGTGGCTGGGGCGAGCGTGTCGCGTGCTACTTGGCCTGCACGCCCGTGCGCACGCGCACTTTTGGCATCGCCAAGGGCTTCCCCGACCGCTACGACCCCAACGAGTTGCTCGCTCAGAACGGCATGACGGTCGAGAACATGGCCGCCGAGGCCGTAAGGCTACTCAACGAGTAAAAAACCTCCGCAAGGGAAGCACCCCTGCGGAAGTTTTTATTTTTGAGCTCAACTATCTCAATCTGTAACATCTAGGGCCCGAATTCCCGTCTAACTGTTACAGATCTAGATAAGACGTCTTAGTTCCAAACCTTTGTCTCGATCTGTAACAGAAAGGGAGCTTTTGTCCGTCTAACTGTTACAGATCGAGACATTCGAATTCCCCTGAAGAGAAAATCTCAATCTGTAACAGTTACTCGGCAAAAATGGCTGCAGATGTTACAGATCGAGACAAAACAGCAAGGCATGCCGCTGCATCTGCAAGAACCACCACAAAGGTGTCTGTCCCTTTATGGTAGGTAGAATAACCCATAAGGTAAGTATGTTTCTGAGTTATTTCGTGTTGACCCATTTGAGCGCGATAGGGTATAACTCTACTCAACCGCTAGGGATTTTATTGAGAAAGGTGTTCTACCATGAGCAAGAACCTCTCCCAGCAGGTCGTTCTCGACCGCCGCGGCTTCGTCGCCGCCACCTTCGCAACCGTCGCCGGCCTTGGTCTTGCCGGCTGCTCCGACACCAGTACCGAGGCCGACAAGGGCTCCGCCGGTTCCTCCAAGAGCTCCGAGGATACCGAGGTTTCCGCCACGCTCGACGCCAAGGCATTCGACAAGCTCGTCAACGACGGCCCCAAGGCCGATGATGACGCCATCGCCGCCAGCACCTGGGCTACGGCCGTCAAGGATGCCGGCGTCTTTACGATCGGTGGCGTCCAGACCTCCACGCTGTTCTCCCTCCTCAACGAGAAGGACGGTCAGACCCGCGGCTTCGACGCCGGTATCGCACAGCTCCTGTCCAACTACATTCTGGGCGAGAACAAGGTCGAGATCACCCAGGTGACCTCGGACACGCGTGAGTCCGTCCTGCAGAACGGCCAGGTCGACGCCGTCTTTGCCACCTACACCATCACTGACGATCGCAAGAAGCTCGTCTCCTTTGCCGGTCCCTACTACTACACCCAGCAGGCCATCCTGGTGCTCGCCGACAACGACGACATCAAGAGCGTCGACGACCTGGCCGACAAGAACGTCGCCGTCCAGTCAGGCTCCAACGGCCCTGCCATCCTGGAGGAGCTCGCTCCCAAGGCCAGCCAGCAGGAGTTCAAGACCGACGAGGAGGCCCGCCAGGCACTCCAGCAGGGTCGCGTTGACGCCTACGTCATCGACAACAACATGCAGCAGAGCGCCCTAGTCCGCGAGCCCGGTAAGTATAAGATCGCCGGCAAGCCCTTCGGCAGCAAGGAGCCCTATGGCATCGGCCTGCCGCTCGATTCCGACGGCGTCGCCTTTGTCAACGACTTCCTTAAGAAGATTGAGGACGACGGCACCTGGACCGAGCTGTGGCAGATCTGCATCGGTGACCGCACGGGTGACACCAATGTTCCCGAGCTGCCCGAGATCGGCGCCTAGGCAACGCGCCTAGTAACGGCCGCAACGAAACCATACGGAAACGCACGGTGCGCTTTATTGCGCTAAACTGTTTCCTTACTGAGTTGTCGGGGCTTCCGTACACACGGGAGCCCCTTTCCTTATCGGCGGGAGGTCCGCATGAGTCTCTCCGAGCTCTGGTCGCTCTATGGCCAGAACTACATTGACGCGCTGCTAGCAACCTGGGGCATGACGCTTGAGTCGTTTGCCATCGCCATGGTGCTGGCCGTCGCCGTCACCGTGATGCGCGTGTCGCCGCTCAAGCCGCTGCGCGTCTTTGGCGACCTGTATGTCCAGGTCTTCCGTAACATCCCCGGCATCGCGCTGCTGATTATCGTCGTCTACGCATTGCCGCCGCTCAAGGTCGTCCTGCCCTACCGCACCTGCGTTATCGTCGCCACGGTGTTGCTGGGCTCGGCCTTTGGCTCCGAGAACTTTATGAGCGGCATCAACACCGTCGGCGTCGGCCAGGTGGAAGCCGCCCGCTCGCTGGGCATGAGCTTCAGCCGTATCCTCGCCAAGATCGTGATTCCGCAGGCGCTGCGCTCGAGCGTGCTGCCCATGACCAACCTCTTTATCGCCGTCATGCTCACCACCGCGCTCGGCAGTCAGGTGCCGCTTAAACCGCAGGAGCTCACCGGCGTGGTGAGCTACATCAACACACGCTCGCTCGGCGGCGTCGCCGCGTTCTTTATCTCGGCGCTCGGCTACCTGGGCACGGCCTTTGTGGTGAGCCACATTGGCAACTATATCGATAAGAAGGTGAGGATCCTCCGATGAGCAAGCACTCCACCTCCGCGCTCACCATGCGCGATGCGCTCTACGAGGCTCCCGGCCCCAAGATGCGCGCCAAGATTCGCGTCGGCACCGCCATCTCACTTGTTGCCGTGGCCGCGCTCATCGCTCTGGTACTGCAGCGCTTTTATGTGACCGGCCAGCTTTCGGTCCATTACTGGTACTTCTTTACGCACCTCACCACCTGGAAGTTCCTGCTTGCCGGTTTTGAGGGCACAGTAAAGGTCGCGCTCACCGCCGGCGCCATCGCGCTGGTACTGGGCTTAGCCCTCATGCTCGGCCGTACCAGCGACATCAAGCCGCTGCAGCTGGTCTGCCGCGTGCTCACCGATTTCTTCCGTGGCGTGCCGAGCCTGCTGTTCATCTACTTCTTCTTTTTGGTGCTGCCCCAGTACAAGATCGCGCTGCCGTCGTTTTGGATGCTCACGCTTCCCGTCGCGCTCGCCGCGGCCGGCGTACTCGCCGAGATCTTCCGCGCCGGCGTCAATGCCGTGCCGCGCGGCCAGGTCGAGGCCGCCCAGGCGCTCGGTCTCTCCAAGGCTAAAATCACCTTTATAATCGTGCTGCCGCAGGCCATTCGGTTTATCATTCCATCGTTGATTTCGCAGCTTGTGGTCGTCGTCAAAGACACCACCGTCGCCTACGTGGTGAGCTACCCCGACCTTATGCAAAACGCCCGCGTGCTCATTACCAACTACGACGCCCTCGTGTCGGTCTACCTGGTGATCGCGGTCATCTATATCCTCATCAACGTCGCAATCAACAAGGCCGCTGTCTACGTTTCGCACAAGACCGGCGCGACCATCATTCGCTAACGATTTACCATTTCGAGTCATAAGGAGCCGAGCACCATGGCACAGAGCACTTCTTCTACCGGTAATCAGCCGCTGATCGAGCTCAAGCACGTCGATAAGCACTATGGCGATCTGCACGTCCTCAACGACATCAATCTCTCGGTCGACCGCGGCGAAGTCGTCGTCGTGATCGGCCCCTCGGGCTCGGGCAAGTCGACCATGTGCCGAACCATCAACCGCCTGGAAACCATCGACTCGGGCGAGATCCTCATCGAGGGCGAGCCTCTGCCGCAGGAAGGCAAGGATCTTGCCCGCATGCGCGCCGAGCTGGGCATGGTGTTTCAGCAGTTCAACCTGTTCGCGCATATGACGGTGCTGCAGAACGTCATGCTGGGGCCGGTCGACGTGCTGGGCGTGTCCAAGGAGGAAGCTCGTGAGCGCGCCATGGACCTGCTGAGCCGCGTGGGCGTTGCCGAACAGGCCGACAAGGTGCCCGCTCAGCTCTCGGGCGGCCAGCAGCAGCGCGTGGCCATTGCCCGCTCGCTCGCCATGCAGCCCAAGGCCATGCTCTTCGACGAGCCCACGAGTGCCCTTGACCCCGAGATGATCAACGAGGTGCTCGAGGTCATGGTCCGCCTGGCCCAGCAGGGCATGACGATGATCGTCATTACGCACGAGATGAACTTCGCCCGCCGCGTTGCCGACCGCGTCGTGTTCATGGCCGACGGCCAGATCGTGGAAACCGGCACGCCCGACGAGTTCTTCGACCATCCCCAGACCAAGCGCGCCCAAGACTTCCTCAACTCCATCAAGGGCCACTAGCCCAATTGCCATATCCGCTCGCCATGACCATCCAAACTCGAAAGCAACACCTATGATCGGAACTCGCACTTCATCGTCATACACCCCGCACGTCAACGTCGACCCCGCCGACCGTCCGCTCATCCTGGTGGCGCCGCGCTGGGAAGAGGCAAAGCCGTTTTTGAGCGAGACGCTCTCCCCCAACGAGGAAATCGCCAGTGTCTTTGTCGATGCCATTCTTGCCGCCGGCGGCCTGCCGCTGCAGATGTCCATCACCGAGGACATTGAGGTTATCCGTCATTACGTCGACATCGCCGACGGCATCGCCATTCCCGGCGGCCCGGACGTCAACCCCAAGCGCTGGGGCGACGAGCGCCCCTACGACCCCACACTGTGCTGCGAGATTCGCGACCGTTTTGAGTTTAAGCTGGTTAACGAGGTGCTCCGCGCCAAAAAGCCGCTCTTTACCACCTGCCGTGGCACGCAGTTGCTCAACGTCGCCACTGGCGGCACCCTGTGCATGGACGTGCCGAGCCTGGGCGCTCGCGAGGGCCGCACGCAGTGGCGCCATACCCACGTGCTCAACGACCCCGTGCATCCCGTCGAGGTCGTGCCGGACTCGCTGCTCGACCGCGCGGTTGGCGGACACAGGCTGATCCAAACCAACTCCGCACACCACTGCTGCGTCGATCGTCTGGGTAAGAGCACGCGTTTGGTCGCCAAGGCAACCGACGGCGTTCCCGAGTGCATCGAGGTCGAAGGCCAGCCATTCTGCTTGGGCGTGCAATGGCATCCCGAGTACACGTGGAAGACGCTCGAGACCGACTTTAACCTGTGGAAGTCGTTTGTCGAGGCAGCGGCAAAGGTTAAGCAGGCCCGTTAGCTCGCAAGTTACACAAGTTAAAGCCTCCTAAGCCAGGAGGGGCGGACACCAGCTACGGTGCCCGCCCCCCCCCTGTATTTGATATGCTCGGTATGATTATCCCTCACAAACAATCAGAGAAATCTCGACCGCAATCGGTCGACAGTAAAGCAAATGATAAAAACGCTTGCTACGTTTATGAGGCAGTCAATTAAAATCGAGATGCATTGACCATTCCCCAACGGGGTCACGCCGCAAATCCACATGAGCATCGAGGCTGGAAGCGGAAGCATGGAATTGGCCCCGATCTGTATGTAGATCGCTACGACGTTGACAAGCAACAGCATGCCAATCGGACCGAAGCCGGACCCAAAATAGGAAACAACGATTACGCAAGAAACCACGTATGCAAGGCAGGCAGCGGCAGCAAGAACAAGTCGATAGCAAAATACATGCAGGTTGAAATACTGCTGAGCATCCGAAACGATTGCGCAGTTAAGACAGTACAAAACGACACTCGACAGGACAAACGCGCCCAAAAGGGCAAAAGAAGATAGCACCGCTCGCGCAACGATAGCGCACACACGCTTCCCTCCCCGAGCCTCCGACAACCCCCACGGTTCCTCGACAAAGCCCGAACTGACAAAGCGCGGCACAATGCAAGCCGCGATGAACGGAAAGAACAATGCATGGGCCAACGGGGCTACGTTGAACAGCAGACCGCGAAAAACCTCTGCATTGCCAAATAGAAGGACATCCTCCGCCGATAGCCGAAGCGTCGGGTCTGGGAAAAAACCCAAGAAACTGTTCTCACGGAGGCTACAGAACCACATCGGGAAAGAATTAAGCTGCAATATCACCATGTACGCATAAATTACCAGGATTAAGGCGTACGCCCATTTGCTCACATGCTTCAATTCTGACTGGAGAAGTCTTTTAATCTGACGAGCCATTGAGCACACCCCCAGCGCGAAAGCTCAAGAGAGCGTAAATCAATACCGATAGACAGCTGGCTGCCACGCCATATCCCAGAAGCGTCAGCTGCCCCATATCGCTATACCCAAGGGCACATCCGACTCCAAGGTACGGCCCCGGAAGAAAGAAAATCCATCGCAAGGACGGTATGGGCGTCTGAAGGTAAGTTCCGTAGAGCGTCAAGCTCATGACAAATCCGATTATTACCACAGCCCCGCTCAATACAGCGCTGCCCGTTATCCGATAGATGGTCACCGTCTCCAGCGCAACCGATATCACCAATACGGCGTTGACTATCATTGCAGGCAAAAATACAGTTAGTATGTTGTGCGAGTAGTTATGCCCTCCACGTATTATGGCTATTGCAAAAAGAAGAAGGCAAAGCGCGCTATACGCTGCGCCAATTATTAAAGCAGACGAAAATGCATGGGCTAGAGCCCCATAAAAGCGGTTGAGACCTCTTGCCGAAGAAATTCGGTGCCCCTCTTTATAGCCATGCTCCTGTAAAAGCACCAAACAAACGATGAGTGGAACGAACAGGGATGTACCGGCAAAAGCGCTGCGCGCAAGGGACTCATCAGGCGCAGAAGGATCGATTGCATTCCAGAGGAAACCAATATCCTCCCCACAAACGCCATAGCCAAAGGTGAGCAACGTTGTTCCGTTTTTTAGAAAGATGCCGAAGAGAAGGCCGAACGCCAGCATAAGCGCAAGACCAAACTTCGCCGGAAATATCCTGTGCAAACGCATCATATCTGCCTTTATGGGATGGATCGCCCGCTTCATAGCGAGACCGCCTTCATCAAGCGCCTGTAATACTCTTTTAGGGACGACGCCTCATCCCTTATGACGTCCATCGATTCCTTTTTTAGCAGTTCGCCGTCATGAATAAACAGGCAGCTTGTTGCAACCGATGCCAACTCATCCAAATCATGACTAGAGATGAGCATGGTCTTACCCTGCTCTCGATTCAATCGACCGATAAGGGTCCATATACTCTCGATGCCCAGCGGATCCAATCCATTTGCCGGCTCATCGAAAAATAGTACGTCGGTGTCGCCCAATAAAGCCGTAGCTATATCCAGTCGCCGTTTCATTCCCAGAGAAAAACTGCCTACGCTCTTTTTCTCATCGATGTCCAGCCCGACTAGGCTCAAAACGCGAGGAATCTCACGTTTCTCATCAAGCCCCCATTCCGCACATCGGATTTGAAGATTCTCAACCGCGCTGAGAGATTGGTATGCTCCGCTGGAATCTGGCACATAGCCGACACGCGTCCGCATCAGACCAAGCTCTTTTTTTGATTTGCCTCCAAAGAGCTCCACGCTCCCCGACGATGGCTCACAGAGGCCCAGCACTATTTTAATAAGCGTGCTTTTACCCGCCCCGTTTGCACCGACAAGGGCACAGAGCTCAGACTGATGCACCTCGAAGGAAACGTCATGCAAAACGTGCCGTTTCCCGTAGCGTTTTGAAACTTTTGATAGCTTTATCGCCGATGCGTTCATTGGCCTCCCGTTCCGCTTGATAGCAAAACAGCTCATATCGTTCCTTCCATCCTTTATCGTTTTCCATAGTTGTTATTGTTTTTCGATAACACATATTTGTCAAGATAATCTAAAAGAAAGAACCCGTGTTAGACACGGGTCCCTTCACACTGATATTTCGTTTTAGGTGTTCGCCTTAAGCTACTCGTCACTCAAATCGACAGCAAAGACTGATGGCGGAAGCGACGCCTCGTTGCCTCCGCCATCCCGCATCTGTCTCACGACATTTTTTGCGCGCTCGACAATAAGCTCCTCAAGCTCTTTCTCGCTCACGCGCTGAATAATATCTCCCGGTTGACAATCAAGCTCATCACAGATATCGAGGAGCGTCTTTAGGCGAATAGCTTTTATCTTTCCGTTTCTAAGCTTTGAAATATTAGCCGGAGTATGCCCCGTCGCCCGAATCAGATCAGCGCTGGTCTTTCCGGTCTTAAGCAGCTGCGTCTCAAGCTCGATGATGAGATAGCTCATGTTTCCTCCTACACAAGCTCGTCAGACTGCTCTTGGAGCAGCGAGGCATAGCTCCAGATCGCCGAGATAAACAAACAGACAACTGCGCCGATAAACGACCCCGCATCAAAGGTAGCGCCTTGGCAAATCTCAATAACGAAGGAATGAGGCACGATGTAAAGCTCCAGTCCGCCAATGGTGAGATTGACCGATCCATAGGCACCAACAAGCGAAACCGTGGCGTTAACAGCAAAGGCAAGCGCGAGAACACGGATAAGCCGCACATGCGTCTTGGTAAAGGGCGAGACGCCCCGAGAGATGTTACGGCTGATCCCGCACAAAACGACAAGCGAAATACCCACGACGAGTGCCAGGCACAGTCCGCTTGGGATAACGATGCACCCGCCATCGAGAAGCGTCACGACACCGAAAGAATCGACAGAAGCAACGTTTGCAACCGCATACCAGATCACGTAAACAACCAACGCGGCAAAAGCGACGAGCATCCCTGCAAAAACGGTTGCCATGCAAAAACCAAGCTTCCTGATATTTTCGCCCGCCTTGGCCATACGCTGAACGCTGTTGGACATACACTCACCCTCATCGACTCTATCGTTATTCGAACAGTTTATCGAACAACGATATGGATTGCATGCGGAAAGCCCCGCCAGTGCGCATAACCCATTCACTAATCAGAAGGGGTGAGAGTGGATTTTGGACACGTATCGAACGAGAGTGGATAATCTCCCACTTTGAGGCCGCCACCGGACCTAAAACGGGAGATTATCCACTCTCATAGCCATCAAAGCTCGCGAGCTCTTACTCGGCCACCTCGCGCAGAGCCGACATCGTAGCCGCATATTGCTGCTGCAACGCATGCATTCCCGCGCGAGCGCCGTCAACGGCATCGGCGCCGCGCAGCGCCTCGGTCACCACGACCGCCGGCTCGTACAGATTATCGAATCCCAGGTTCTGGCTCACGCCCTTGAGCGTGTGAGCTGCCACAAACGCTTCCTTGGCGTCTCCTGCCGCCATGGCGGCCTCCAGCTTGTCCATGCTCTCGTCATCCAAAAACTTGAGGGCAAAGCGGGCAAGCATCTCCTCGCCCATCAGCCGAGCGCACGCGTCATCATAATTGGCGCCAATCTTCTCATACGCCTCACGCATGGAAATCATGGATTAAAAACTCCTTTGGTCAAACTAAATCGTGGGAAACGCGACGACGTCGGCGGGGCGTGCCAACGTCTCGGCAATTTGATCTTGCACCTCGAGCAGGCAATCGAGCAGCAGCGGGTTAAAGGTGCCGCACTTACCGTCCAGGATCATCTGGATCGCCTCCTCGTGCGGGATAGCGTCCTTGTATACGCGCACGCTCGTCAGTGCATCGTACACGTCAGCCACCGAAACCACCTGCGCGGCGATGGGGATATCGTCGCCCTTAAGACCGTCGGGATAACCCCTGCCGTCCCAGCGCTCGTGGTGCCAACGCGCAATCTGGTACGCATATTCCAAAAGCGCATTGCCGGCGTGATGGCTGCCCAGCTCGAGCAGCATGTTGGCGCCAATCGTGGTATGCGTCTTCATAATCTCGAATTCCTCGGGCGTGAGGCGCCCGGGCTTGTTGAGGATCGCATCGTCAATCGACATCTTGCCGATATCGTGCAGCGCCGAAGCCAGGGCGATCGTGGAGCGTTCCTCATTGTCGAGGGAGATCGTGCCGCTACGCTGGACCAGATAGCCAAGCAGCAGCTCGGTCAGCTTCTCGATGTTCGTAACGTGCCTGCCGCTCTCGCCGTTGCGAAGCTCCATGACGCCGGCCATGATGTCGATGAGCATGCGGCTGTTCTTGACGCGCTCATTGTACTGCTGAGACAGCAGGCTCGTCAGACGGCGTTGCTTGGCATACAGGCGGATGGTGTTGCTTACGCGGCGGCGCACGACACGGGAGTCAAACGGGCGGTTGACATAGTCCGAGGCACCAAGCTCATACGCACGCAGCACCACTTCGTCGGAATCTTCGCTCGAGATCATGATGACGGGCAAATTGTCAATATTCGATCGACGCGACAGATCGCCCAGCACCTCAAAGCCGTTCATGCCCGGCATGACAATGTCCAGCAGCACGAGCGACAACTCATCGCCATAGCGGTCGACCATGTCGAGCGCCGTACGACCGTTATCGGCCTCGAGGATGCAGTACTCGTCCCTGAGCATCTCGTTGAGAATGACTCGGTTCATCTCGGAGTCATCGACAATAAGCACCAAAGGCTTTTCGCTTTGGAAGGCCTCGATGGAATCGGCATCGGTCACGACCGTACCGGCTTTTGCCTTAGCGCGGCTCAATAACTGGACAGCGCGGCCAACGCCCTCATCGACCGTCTCGCCATGAATGCGAACGCCACCAACACATGCCGTCAAGCTCATGTACTCATGGCCCGGAATAATCGTGGCACGAACGGCATCGGACACCTGATGCAGGCGACGGGCGAAGTCATCAGAGGGAATATTGGGCATGACGGCCACAAACTTATCGCAGCCAAAACGCACAAGCTCGTCAGTCGAACGAACACCGCTGCGTATGGCCGTCGCCACGGCACCAAGCGCAAGGTCGCCGGCATGGCGGCCATACGTATCGTTGAAGGCCCTAAAATCATCAAGGTCGATCATGGCCACGCCGGCCTGCATACGGGCGCTACGAAGCTTTTCCTCGTAATATCGGCGATTGCGCACGCTCGTCAGCACGTCGGTGTAGACAAGGTCCTCTTCTGCGGCCTCCCGCTCATCAATCGGACGCACCATCAGCAGAACGTGAGGCTCGCCCTCAACCATCAAAGAGCGCAGGCGAGCGCGGTACTCAACGCCATCGTTGAGCAGCCGTTCCGACACCTCATCGGAACCCGCCGCCAAGGCTTCAAGACTTGACTGGCGCAGACAGGGACACCGTTCGCCGGCGAGCAGGCAGTTAGGATCGCCCTTGATCTGATCGAAAGACAGCAAACGCACCACGGGGTAGGTCTTCGCGACACGGGCGACCTCGGCGGCAGCCTCCTCGTCGGTTAGATTGGCCTCGTGATTATTGAGCATA
>JAHYYK010000086.1 GCA_019425005.1 Collinsella sp. | reverse complement strand
CCAAGATGATCAAGGGCATCCAGGAGGCCGTCTCCATCCCCGTTATGGCCAAGTGTCGCATCGGTCACATTGTCGAGGCGCAGGTCCTGCAGGCCATCGAGATCGATTACATCGATGAGTCCGAGGTCCTCTCCCCTGCCGATGACGTCTATCACATCGACAAGACCCAGTTTGACGTGCCATTTGTCTGCGGCGCCCGCGATCTGGGCGAGGCGCTGCGCCGTGTTGCCGAGGGCGCCACGATGATTCGCACCAAGGGCGAGCCGGGCACGGGCGACGTCGTCCAGGCCGTGCGCCACATGCGCAAGATCCAAAAGCAGATCCGCGACGTTGTTGCCCTGCGCGACGACGAGCTCTTTGAGGCAGCCAAGCAGCTGCAGGTTCCGGTCGAGCTGGTGCGCGAGGTCCATGCCACGGGCAAGCTCCCCGTCGTAAACTTTGCCGCCGGCGGAGTCGCGACCCCCGCCGACGCCGCGCTGATGATGCAGCTGGGCGCCGAGGGCGTCTTTGTTGGCTCGGGCATCTTTAAGAGCGGCGACCCCGCCAAGCGCGCCGCCGCCATCGTCAAGGCCGTGGCAAACTTTACCGATGCCAAGCTCATCGCCGAGCTTTCGGAGGACCTGGGCGAGGCCATGGTGGGCATCAACGCCGACGAGATCGAGATCATCATGGAGGAGCGCGGGCGCTAGTCCAGCAGAAAGGATCGCACATGAGCGATTATGCACACCAAACGGTTGCCGTGCTGGCGGTCCAAGGCGCTTTTGCCGAGCATGAGGCAAGGCTATCTGAGCTGGGCGCACGCTGTATTGAGCTGAGGCAGGCGGCTGATTTGAAGCAGAACTTTGACCGTCTGGTACTTCCCGGCGGCGAGTCTACCGTTCAAGGGAAACTGCTTGATGAGTTGGGCATGCTCGAGGAGCTTCGTACCCGTATCGCTGAAGGCATGCCCGTCCTGGGCACCTGCGCCGGCCTGATTCTGCTGGCTCACGACCTTGCCGCTCATGACGATAAGGGCACGCCGCGTTTGGCAACCATGGATGTGCTCGTTGAGCGCAATGCCTATGGCAGACAGCTCGGCAGTTTTCGCACCAAGGGACAGGTAGACGGCATCGACGGTGAAGTGCCGCTGACATTTATCCGCGCGCCCCGCATCGTCGAGGTCCACGGCGACGCCAAGGCCTTGGCAGAGGTCGATGGCCGCATCGTCGCCGCCCGCCAGGGCAACCAGCTCGGCGTAACCTTCCACCCCGAACTCGATGAAGACACCCGCCTCCACGAACTGTTCCTACAAATGTAGGTAGAACAAAAACGAGAGTGGATAATCTCCCACTTTGAGCTTGAATGCAGACTCAAACCGGGAGATTATCCACTCTCATGCTATGTAGTCGTTGGGTGTTCCTATAGTTTTGTCAACCGTCGGGGCTACTCCCGGTAGGGCACCCGGTCGCACATCACGGCGTATATCGCCCTGAGCCGCTTCCTCGCGACGGCCTTGAGCGCCCGC
>JAHYYK010000085.1 GCA_019425005.1 Collinsella sp. | reverse complement strand
CCATCCGCATTGCCGCTCACCTGCTGATGCCGCTCATGCCTCAGACCTCTGCCGAGGCCCTGCGCCGCCTGTCCTGCGAGAACGAGGCCGCGACCGACGACCTCAAGGGCATTTGCGCTTGGGGCCTGCTTGCTGGTGGTCAACCCGTCGAGAAGGGCGATCCGCTGTTCCCGCGTCTGGGCTAAGCCGCTGCGCGCCATATCGGCAATTTGCTGTTTAGCTGTAAGGGCATGGCCGCAACGGTCCATGCCCTTTTGCTTTACGATGCAGCCACCATGTTAAGGAGGCAACCATGACAACTTCGCCTTTGGCAAACCCCACGGCAACAAGGGAGCTGCTGGAGGAGTTTGGCCTTGCGACCAAGCATCGCCTGGGCCAGAACTTCCTGATCGACAACCATGTGATCGAGCGCATTTGCGAGCTTGCCGAGCTTGCGGGCGATGAGCGCGTGCTCGAGGTTGGTCCGGGCGTTGGCACGCTCACGCTTGCGCTGTTGCAGGAGGCGGCGTGCGTCACGTCGATCGAAGCAGATCCCGAGCTCGAACCGGTGCTCGACGCCCATGCCGCCGACTATGCCAACTTCCGCTTTATCATGGGCGACGCGCTTAAGGTGGGCCCGGAGCAGATTGAGCAGGCCGCCGGCGGCGAGCCCACGGTATTTGTCGCGAACTTGCCCTATAACGTGGCGGCGACGATCATTTTGCAATTTTTCCAGACGATGCCGGCGCTCAAGCGTGCCGTCGTCATGGTGCAAAAGGAGGTTGCCGATCGCATTGCCGCAGTGCCGGGCAACAAGACCTATGGCGGCTATACGGCAAAGCTCGGCCTGTATGCGCAGGTTACGGGTCGCTTTGAGGTGCCGCCGCGTTGCTTTATGCCAGCGCCGCACGTGGACTCGGCCGTCGTGCGTATCGACCGTGTTGACGGCGTGGTGCCCGAGGGGCTCGATCGCGAGTTCGTGGCTCGTGTGATCGACGCTGCATTTGCTCAGCGGCGCAAGACCATCCGAAATTCCATGAGCGCCAACGGCTTTGCCAAGGACGTGCTCGATGCCGCCTTTGAGGCTTGCGGTATCGCATCCACCACGCGCGCCGAAACGCTTGATGTTGCCGACTTTGTCCGCCTGGCCCAGGAGCTAATCCATGACGCTTAATGCCGAACGCGTGACGTTTACCAAGAAAAAGAAGACGGTTGCTTGTCCCGTGCCCTTGGCACCGCTTGCTGACACGCATGCGCATCTGCTTTCGTTTTGGGGGAAAGAAGTGCCCGAGACGCTCGTGCGCGCCAAAGCCGCGGGCGTCGACCTGTTGGTGACGATGTTCGACCCCATCGCTGACAAACGCAGCGTGACGGACTATAGCGACTGGCTCGTGCGCGAAATTCTGCCGATGCAGGATATCCCTCAGATCAAGTATCTTGCCGGCGTGCATCCGTATGGCGCGCCGGACTATACCGACGACGTTCACGCACAGGTCGTTGCCGCACTCGATGACCCCTTATGCGCCGGTATTGGCGAAATCGG
>JAHYYK010000084.1 GCA_019425005.1 Collinsella sp. | reverse complement strand
GGGTCATGATGCCGCAGATGGTGTAGGTGCGGCCCTCAAGCTCAACCTTATCGCCGATGGCGAGGTCGTTATTGGTGGCAAAGACGCGGTCGATGGCCACCTCGTCGTCCGCCTTGGGTTCCTTGCCCTCACAGTAGGACGCAATGTCCACCTTAGCGCGGTGCGCATAGGTGCGCAGGGTCCGCTTGGTGCCGTCGTCGCCGGCAGTCTTTTTGATGATGGCGTCGATAGAGAAGTTCTTGTAGAACGTAACGCCGCCGACGTCCTCAGCCGCGTCTTCGGCAGCCTTGAGCTGATCTTTGGTGGCCTCGAAGGAGGTAGTCACACGGCCGTCCTCGATCGTGTATGCATCGCGCATGTCGTCAATGAGGCAGCCGATGGAATGCGCCGCGAGCAAAAAGCCCGACGTGAGGGCGATGCTTCCGCACATAAGCAAAAAGATGCCCAGGTACTTGCCGATATTGCGGCGCAGCTCGCGCGGGAGTCGCTTTGCGAGAGGTGTCATGGCATCGCCTACCAATCGAGCTCGGCGGCCGCAACGGGCGACTCGTTGAGCTCATCCTCGACGATGCGGCCGTCGCGCAGGCGCAGCACGCGGTTGGCCATGCGGGCGATGGCGGCGTTGTGGGTGACGATGATGATGGTGCAGCCGTAGGTGCGGTTAACATCCTCCATGAGCTGCAAGATTTCCTTGGATATCTTGTAGTCAAGCGCGCCGGTGGGCTCGTCGCACAGCAGCAGGCCCGGGTTTTTGACGAGTGCGCGGCCGATGGCGCAACGCTGCTGTTGGCCGCCCGAGACCTGGCGCGGGAACTTATTGCGGTGCTCGTAGAGGCCCAGCGAACGCAGCAGGTCGTCGACATTGAGCGGGTTTTTGGACAGGTGCGCCGTGACCTCGATGTTCTCCTTGATGGTAAGGTCGGGCACCAGGTTGTAGAACTGGAAGACAAAACCCAGCTCACGGCGGCGATACTCGCCCAGATCGGTAGGTTTGAGCACCGTGAGGTCGCAGCCGTCCACCATGATGGAGCCACCGTCGGCATCCTCCAGGCCGCCGATCAGGTTGAGAAAGGTCGACTTGCCCGAGCCCGAGGGCCCCAGCATGACGCAGATCTCGCCGCGGTTGATGGACGTGTCGATGCCGTCGAGCACCGTCAGGCGTGCATCACCGTCGCCATAGTGTTTCTTGAGTCCGTTGACCTGGACGTAGGCACGCTTTGTCGCCATGCTATCCCCCGTTGTTAGCCTTCTGCTACTTTTCTAAGGTAATAGTAAACCCAGGTGAACTATTTTTAAGCGACGTGCGCGAACTATTTTCCAACCTACTCATTGGGGACAGACTTAAATGAGTGAAATCGCTCATTTAAGTCTGTCCCCAATGAATGGTCCCCAAGTGCCGACATATTGGGACAGTCCCTGCCAGCCCTGCCGGCGG
The DNA here is from genome assembly GCA_019425005.1 of Collinsella sp. GTDB lineage: Bacteria > Actinomycetota > Coriobacteriia > Coriobacteriales > Coriobacteriaceae > Collinsella. The sequence goes on along the minus strand of JAHYYK010000084.1, from coordinate 895 downwards.
ATCGGCAAAGATTGTCCCCAATGACTAGGTGGCTAGACGCTGGATTTGTTGTGGGCGAGGGCTAGGCCTACGGCGGCGATGGCGGCGGCGAAGAGCACCGTGACGCCCAGGTCGCAGGCGATGTCGTCCAGCGCGGCAGACGTCAGGTCAGAGGTAAGCGCCTTGCCGATCGCGTCGTTCACCCAATACGTCGGCACAAAGTGCGCCACCGTCTGCACGGCCGAACCCATCAGCGACAGCGGCATCCAGGCGCCACCCAAAAACGTCATGAGCATGCCGAGTAAGTTGCCCACACCGTTGAGCAGCTCCTCGCGCGCACCCAGGCTCGACAGCGTAAAGCCAACGGCCAGCGGCGTGCACGCCAGGGCAAACGTTGCCGCCAGCGCCAGGCACACGCGACCCACGCCGACCTCGGCAACCGCGCTGGCAAAGCCCACGACGCCCATCATGCTCGACACGAGCCAGATGCAGACGGTGAGCACGGCGGCGGCCGCGAACACAGCGAGCGAACGCTGGCGCTCAGAGACCGGGCTGGCATCCATGCGGCGCACGCGCTCGGGCTCGTTCATGCCCGAGAACACCAGCCCCACCGACACGATGACCGACGAGATAATCGCGTACGCGCCAAAGTTGAAGTACGACTCGAGAGTGGCGGCGGCAGTCGAGTAAACCTTAACCTGCTCGATCTGGACCTCCGCGCGTTTTGCGGCGGCATGCTCGGCCGCCTTGGCGACGTCACCGTTAGAGGCAGCGGGTTCAAGCGCCGCCGCAGCGCCCGCAAGCGAGATCCAGCGCGAGGCCTCGGCAGACGAGAGCGCCGCCGCCATGGTGCCGGAACCGTAGGTCACGTCGAGCTTGGGCAGGGCCTCCCCCGCACGGGCGGCTGCAACAAGAT
>JAHYYK010000083.1 GCA_019425005.1 Collinsella sp. | reverse complement strand
GGTGGGCGATGATGATTGTGGTACGGCCGCGTGCCAGCTCTTCGAGCGACTCCTGGACCGCCTCCTCGCTCTCGTTGTCCAAAGCACTCGTCGCCTCGTCCAAGATCAAGATTTTGGGATTCTTGAGAAACACGCGCGCGATGGCAACGCGCTGCTTCTGTCCGCCCGAAAGACGGCTGCCGCGCTCGCCCACGACCGTGTCATAGCCCTGTGGAAGCGACTCGATAAAGGCATCGATGTTGGCGCGACGGGCGGCGTCGGCGATCTCTTCCGCCGTAGCGTCCGGCTTGCCGTAGGCGATGTTCTCGCCAATCGTACCGTCAAACAGATAGACATCCTGCTGCACCAGGCCGATGGCACGACGCAGGCTCTGCTGCGTCACATCGCGCACGTCCCGGCCGTCGATGCTAATGGATCCGGCAGCCACGTCATAAAAGCGCGGCAACAGCGAACAGGTCGTGGACTTGCCACCGCCCGAAGGGCCAACCAAAGCGATGGTCTGCCCGGGCTTGATGGACAGATTCATATGGTCGATAACGGGACGCTCGTCGGCGTCGCCCTCGCCCAGCTCAACGTCCTCGTAGTTAAAGCACACGTCGTGATACTCCACGGCGCCGGCAGTCACCTGCAGATCAGTGGCGCCCGGCTTGTCCTGGATATCCGGCGCGGTCGAGAGCACCTCGTCCATACGCTTAAAGCCGGCGATAGCCTTCTGATACGTTTCGGCCGAATTGACGAGCGTCTCAAGCGGCGTGCAGAACAGCGAAATATAGAGTGCAAAGGTCGCCATATCGACCGCCTGCAGCTGTCCCTGGGCGACCAGCCAGCCGCCCAGCAGCACCACGATCACATAGAGCACACCCGAGAGCAGGCCATACGTCGCGGTATAGACGCCCATGGCGTGATACATGTTCTCCTTGGACGAAAGATAGCGATTGTTGGAGGCGCGGAACTTGAAGCGTTCGGTCTCCTCATTGGCAAAACTCTTGACCACGCGCATGCCCGCCAGCGAATCCTGCAGCTGCGCATTGATGCCGCTGATCTTTTTGCGGTTGTCGCTAAAGACCTCGCGCATGCGCATGTTCTGCCAAAACATGACGACCGCAAACGCCGCCGTCACCACGGCCATGGCGAATGCCAGCACCGGAGCGATGGTAAAGAGAATCACAAACGAGCCGATAATCTCGATGCCGCAGATGATGATCCACTCGGGCACGTGGTGCGCCGCCTCGCAGATATCGAACAGGTCGTTGACCACGCGGCTCATCATGTCGCCCGAGCTGTTGCGGTCGAAGTACGCAAAGCTAAAGCGCTCATACTGGTCGAACAGGTCCTCGCGCATTTTGGACTCCATGCGCGCACCCATCACGTGACCCCAATAGCTCACAAAGTAGCGGCAGGCGCAGCGGACGGCATACATCAGCACCAAGCCCACCGCGATCATGCCGAGCGCCTGCATAATGGCAGCCTGACCCTGAGTAAATAGCCCACCGGTCAAATTGCGCAGGATAATGGGGAACGCCAGGTCAATGGCGGCAAGCACCAGAGCGCAAACAGTATCAGCAACAAAAAGCCCCATCTGGGGCTCGTAGTAAGAAAGAAACCTCTTCAGCATGTGATCCTCAAAGAAATATCAGCAACGTAAGGCCCTGGGACAAAGCAATCAGCAGTACTTGTCCCAGGGCTATCCCCACTCGTTAAAGCTCCGCGCCCCCAAGGCGGTGCGCGATGCTATCGCAGGCCAAGGCGCCCACGACGGTCTTGGCGTCTTCGATCTTGCCGTCGAGCACGGCGTCGATCAGCTCGTGCAGCGGCACCAGGTCCACGTTGACAAACTCGTCATCATCGGGGTTGGGCGCATCAAACTCGAGCTTGGTGGCCAGGTAGATATGAATGATCTCATCGCAAAAACCGCAGGACGTGACAATCGACGTCAAAAAGCGAATGCGACCGGCCCTAAAGCCCGTCTCCTCATGCAGCTCGCGTTTGGCGCAATCGAGCGGGTCCTCGCCTGGATCGAGCTTGCCGGCGGGAATCTCGACCGTCACGCGGTCGATGGCGGTGCGATACTGACGCGCCAGCACAATCTTGCCGCTCTCGGTCAGCGCCACAACGGCCGCCGCACCCGGATGGCGAACGATATCGCGGGCGCTGCGGCGACCGTTGGGCAGCTCAACCTCAAGACGGTGGACGTCGAGGATCTTGCCCTTCCAGGCGCACTCCTCCGAAAGAATCTTCTCGTGCAGCTCGGCATCGTGCGGGTCGTCGTCGCCCAGCACCAGCGCCGGCTCGTCAGCGACCTCGCCACCAGGCTCGCCCTCGGCGTGCCCATACATGCGGCTGTCCTCCTCGACGATCTGCGCGTCCACGAGCTCTTCGTTCTTCTCGTCCATCCGTCTCATTCCTCTCGGATTTTAGGCATCCCAGGC
>JAHYYK010000082.1 GCA_019425005.1 Collinsella sp. | reverse complement strand
ATGGACCTTCACCTGTACCATTACCGCGATGAGTATGCGCTCGACATCACGAGCCCCCGCGGGCTGACGACGGCGATTTCGCGTAACAAGCGCGAGCTTAAAGAGGCGATTTCGACTGGGTTCCCCGTGCTGGTGGGCGAATGGTCGGGCGCGGCGATCTTTGCTAACTCGTCGGTTACGCCCGAGGGCCGCAATGCCTACGAGCGCGTGTTTATCGCCAACCAGCTGGCTTCGTTTGCGCCGGCTGCCGGTTGGTTCTTCCAAACGTGGAAGACCGAGAAGCGCATTGCAGCATGGGACGCCCGCGCGGCGCTCGGTACGCTCGAGCGCGGCATGATTGAATAGGTTGATATGACGCAAAACAGCGCCCATACGGGCAAACTCTATGTGGTCGGCACGCCCATCGGCAACCTGGGTGACCTGTCCCCGCGCGTTGGCGAGGCCTTTGCCGCTGCCGATGTCATCTGCTGCGAAGACACGCGTGTGACGTCAAAGCTGCTGATGCACCTGGGCATTTCCAAGCCGCTTGTCCGTTGCGACGAGAATGTGATCGCTAGCCGCGCTGCCGGCCTGGTCGACCGTCTGCTGGCGGGGGAGACCCTCGCCTTTGCCTCGGACGCCGGCATGCCGAGCGTGTCCGATCCCGGCCAGGCGCTGGTCGAGGCGGCGCGTGAGGCCGATTTGCCCGTCGAAGTTATTCCCGGGCCCTCTGCTTGCGTCACGGCGCTTGTTTCGTCCGGCATTCCCTGCGAGCATTTTTTCTTCGAGGGCTTTTTGGGCCGAAAGCACGGCGACCGTGTGCGCCGTTTGCAGCGCCTTGCCGTGGTGCCCGGCGCACTCATCTTCTACGAGTCTCCACATCGCATCGTGGCGACGCTCGAGGCCGTGGCGGAGGTCTTTCCCCAGCGTGAGGTTGCCGTCTGCCGCGAACTCACCAAGCTGCACGAGGAGGTCTTGCGCGGGCCCGCTGACCAGCTTGCCGAGGAGCTGCGTGCTCGCGGCGAGGTAAAGGGCGAGATTGCGCTGGTCATCGCGCCGCCGAGCGAGGATGAGGAGGCCGGCATCGCGCCGGTTGGCGCTGCGGTAGCGGATCCCGACGAGGCCCTGCGCGAGGATATCCGCGCCGCGCTCGAGGAGGGGGAGCCCGCGTCTGCGGTGGCCAAGCGCCTGTCTCAGAAGTATTCGCGCCGCAAGCGCGATGTCTATGCCATGGTGCTCGATATGCAATAGATGGAGGATATCCAGCCCTTGCGCTAGAATCATCCTCTGTATGCAACGTTTTTCTGGAGGACAAACCCCATGGATCAAAGCAAGCCTTCGTTCTTTATCACGACGCCCATCTACTACGTCAACGCCGATCCGCACCTGGGCACGGCTTATTCCACCATCATCGCCGACGTTCAGGCTCGCTATCGCCGCTCCGCCGGCTATAACGTCAAGTTCCTGACCGGCATGGACGAGCACGGCGAGAAGGTCGCCGAGGCCGCAGCCAAGCATGGCATGACGCCGCAGGAGTGGACCGATAGCCAGGCCCCGCACTTCAAGGAGCTTTGGAGCAAGCTCGAGATTTCCAACGACGACTTCATCCGCACCACCGAGCCGCGCCAGCATCATGCCGTGCAGTACCTGTGGGAGCGCATGAAGGAGTCCGGCTATCTGTATAAGGGCAGCTACGACGGTTGGTATTGCGTGCCTGACGAGACCTACTTCACCGATACGCAGGTCCAGAAGGGCGACGAGGAGTACGGCAGCGTCGGCCAGCATCTATGCCCCGACTGCCACCGTCCGCTTGAGCGCGTGCAGGAGGAGTCCTACTTCTTTAAGCTTTCCGCCTTCCAGGACAAGCTTCTCAAGCTCTATGACGAGCACCCCGACTTTGTCGAGCCTGCGTTCCGCATGAACGAGGTACGTAGCTTTGTCGAGGGCGGCCTTAACGACCTTTCCGTGAGCCGCACGAGCTTTGACTGGGGCATTCAGGTCCCGTTTGACGAGGGTCACGTGACCTACGTGTGGTTCGATGCGCTGCTCAACTATATGACGGCCGTCGGCTACGGTGTCGACACCGACGAGGCGCGTGCCGAGCTGGCCTATCGCTGGCCCGCGCAGTTCCACATCGTGGGTAAGGACATCATCCGCTTCCACTGCGTCATTTGGCCCGCCATGCTCATGGCCATCGGCGAGGCCCTGCCCGAGCACGTCTTTGCCCACGGCTTCCTGACCGTGCGCAATGCCGAGACAGGCAAGGCCGAGAAGATGTCCAAGAGCCGCGGCAACGCTATCGCTCCGCAGGACGTTATCGACATGCTGGGCGTCGAGGGCTATCGCTACTACTTTATGACCGACGTCGTTCCCGGTACCGACGGCGCTATCAGCTTCGATCGCATGGAGCAGGTCTACAACGCCGACCTGGCCAACAGCTGGGGCAACCTTATCTCGCGTTCGCTCAACATGAGCGGCAAGTACTTTGACGGTTGCGCGCCCGCCAAGCCCGCATCGTTCGATGCGTTCGACAACCCGCTGGCAAAGATCGCCGATGGCCTGGTCGACCGCTACATGGCCAAGATGGACGTGCTCGATTACGGCGGAGCCAAGGACGAGGTCATGGAGCTCATCCACGCCGCCAACCACTACATCGAGGACTCCGAGCCTTGGGCGCTTGCCAAGGATGAGGCTAAGGCTGACGAGCTGGCATTTGTGATCTACAACCTGCTCGAGGCCATCCGCATTGCCGCTCACCTGCTGATGCCGCTCATGCCTCAGACCTCTGCCGA
>JAHYYK010000081.1 GCA_019425005.1 Collinsella sp. | reverse complement strand
GGCGACGGTTCGGCGTCGATGCCTATGGACTTGTTGGTGATTTTCCTTCTCTCGGTTACGCGGTCAACCACCGCATGAAGCTTGTTGCGAATCTGATCGTAGCACGTCGCCATGGAAGGTTTTTCACCTGTTACCGCTGCAGCTATTTCCTCCGTAGTCAGCTCAGTCTCGGACTGAATGCCATTCAGCAGAAGCGATAGCTTAGGCTTGTTAAACACCTCCCTAAAGACCTCATTGCAGTAGCTTATGTCGGTACTACCAGAAGTGAGTTCGGAGACAAATATGAATTTCCCCATAGGATTGGGAACCCTAATGTCAACAGGAACGGCATACTCGAGCTTCCTGTCGCAGCGCTTTGCGGCAAGCAACACTGCGTTGGCAATTTTCGCAGAGACCTCGTCAAGGGTCGCCGAATAATCATCGATAGTTTTTTGCTCGTCAGTCTTTCTCTTCGAAAGAACTCTGCGTTCCTCGCTCGCGGCGTCCTTGACTGCTTGGGTTTTCGCGTCATTGCGTTTGTAGACCAGCCTTTGCTTCTCGAGAAGTTTGAGAAGCCTATCCATCGCCTCCATTGCATCGGCATGGGCCTCGGCGGCTTCAAGCCCCATCTCTTTGAAAAGTTTCGAGTAATCTATTATTGCGTTGGCAAGATCGCTCCTGCAGGAGAGCAATTTAGAGCAGAGATCATCGATGTCCTTAAAAGAGATCGTCTTCGAAAATCGGGAGATGGTAAGCTTCTCAGACTTTGGCAGGTCCCGCAAAACCACCTCATGCTTATCAAGTCGACGGCGTGCATCGTTGAAGCGCGCTTTCGACTCTAGGGCGACAACGCACTCGTCAAAGAAGCGCTTGAGCGACTCTTTGATTGAGCTGACATCAACGTGGGATTGAAAATACTTACCGAAATAATCGTCTTGCCCCTGCCCCGAATGCAGCTCTTCGAGGGTTTTACGAACGCTGTCTTGGTCGTCAAACTTGAACTCAGCCGCATCTGGGAGAAGAGTATCGACGCTTATGCCCTCTTTCGCGCAATAGGCCTCGTATCCGTCGACCAACTTGGAATCGCCTACATGCCGGCAACCGGTTATGCGGTGAATCATCATCGACTTGCCTATGGAGTTGTCGCCGATAATCGCGTTGATTCCGGGCGAAAGCGGTATGTCAAAGCACTTGCCGTCAATTGAGAGTTCAAGCGAGTCGAGCTTCGAGGAGCTGGCGCTGAAGAACGAGCAGTCGCCGACCTTGATTCTCGAGGGGTCGGTGATTGCCATGAGCAGACCTTCGAAAGTCGGCAGGCATTTCAGGCTGGAGAACGAAATCTCACCGCCTTCTTTCCCTGGATAGGTCGCCCAATCATGACAATCGCTCCCGACAACAAACGGAACGGCATCTTTGGGATAGGTCTCGATGAGTCTCTTGATGTCGAGTTCTCGCCGCTTGTTGCGAATTTCGACCGCGTCGACAAACTCGGTCAAAATCACTTCGCTGGCGCAATTCGCGCCGAGACTGCTCACGTCCCGCTTCGCTTCCTGACCGGCCGATTTCTCGTGTCCGATGAGGACGGCGTTGAGGCCGATGTCCCTCAAGACCTTGGTGAAACCGTCTTCGGTGAAAGCGCCAGTATTAAGATCGTCGTAGCGCGGTTTCCCATTCTCATCACAGACGACCTCTGCGATGCCGTCGATTAGATCGGGGTACCGGTCATCGAAGATGGCAACGATATGGACGACGGTCGGCTTCTTGCCACCGGCGCGAATGGATACGCTGAACTCAATACCAGGAAGCACTTTGTTCAGGCAACCATCCCCCTCCCTCTCTTTCAAAGCGTAGTAGAGGTCTTTGTCGAAGCAGTCGTGGTCGGTGATTGCGCACATGTTGATGTCATGCGCCTTCAAACCGCGAAGCAGCGCATCAACATGGTCTTTATCGCAGTCGGCAAGTTCCTTCTTACCTTTGTCCTTAGTGGCGATACTTGCAGCAGAATGGATATGCAGATCGATTCTGGTTGGCTTCGTGACTATGCGTTCCAATTGCACCTCTTATGCTGTCCAGGCGAATTGCATATCGCCCAACGTTGATATCAGATGGCCCCATTGCCCCTCTTGGTCGATGAGCCGGTTATATGAACCTCTCAAGCAAAACTCCTTCGTCCCTATGTTAATCCCATCCCTCGATGCGGGTTAGATACTTATCGGCCTCTAGCGTCATTGCTGATAGCCTCGATGACAGCGGCTTCCGCCCTTGATGTCAACTTCATCCGACGGCTCCCTCAATGATCCCCAAGCAAGTGCGAATGCCGCCCATTCGTCTCAGAATCTCACAGCACCAAATAGTGCAAGTTAGCGCCGGTCCGGAGGAAAGGTATTGGGGTGATCATATTTTAAAGAAAGGCACTCGGCTCCATTCCCAGCGCGAAAACGCATATGACTAGCACGTTAGATGTTGCATGCGCGAAAATAGCAACGCTCCCTTTTCAGAAGCGTTGCCCTCAAAGCTTCAACGGAGTTCTTTTATTGCAGCTAGGCGCGTCGCGCGGTCTCAGCAGCGATATGCGGCAGCTAGAAGTACTGTACCTAGCAGGAAGAGCGCCACGGATGCTGCAATCCAGTTGCTGTCGCCGGTCTTGGGGAGTGCCGCAGTTGTTGCGGTGGCAGGCTTGGGCTTGGTCGTCTTGGCGACCGTGGTCTTGGTTGCTGTCGTTGTTTTTTTGGTTGTCGCGGCTGCGGGTTTCAGCGCGGGATTTGCCGTGGGCCCCGTGGTGGGCTCTCCAGCAGCGAGGCTAGCATCGGCAGGAGACTTGTCCGCGCTATCGCCAGGCGCATCGACCTCGTCGGTCTCCCCCGCCGGAGGCGTGGCGACATCGGGCTCAACCACCGCATGCGGTGCCACCGCACCGGAGGCGTCCACCACGCAACCAGCACCAAAGGCCCCGCCGGCAGGCGCCACAAACCGCGCGGACACAAGCGACCCGCCCGCGCACGCAACGCCGCCGTCGGCGCCGGTCGCATCAAGCCACGAGGCATCGACAGAAAGCTGGCATCCAGCCGCACCATCGCCAAGGCCCGTATCCTGCAGATACACGCCGTAGGCGCGCACGCCCGCTCCGGACCCTGCGCCCGCGGCAACGACGCGCCCGCCGCCGCGCACGGCCATGTCGCCTGCGATCACGCCGGCGACCGCCTCGTCGGAAATATCGGCCCCATCCGCCCGGGCATCGACGGTGCATCCGTCCACCACGAGCGCCTGCGAGACGTGGACCCCGCACTGCGAGCCCGTCGCAGTCAGGGTCCCGGTGCCGCGAAGCGCCAGGTTGCCCCACACCTCCATGCCGCACAGCGTGATGTCCGCATCGGGCGCATGCGACTCCGTCACGGAGTTTTGCCCGGCAAGCGTCATCACCAGGTCCCCTTCGGCGCCGATGGCCTCGCCCGCGTAGCCGTTAAGCTCCAGGTGGTCGGCATCGGTCCAGGCCCAGCCGGGGCCCGACACGCCCGGCTCGTAGTACGTCGCGCCCGCGATGATGAGGCTCTCCGCGCCCGCGGCATAAGAAGGCCCGCCCAGCAAAACGCATAGGCAGGCAATGGCAACAATCGCAATGTGATGACGGCTGGTGTAGGACTCGGCAGCAAACATACCCGCTCCGATCTTCGCAGGAGCCAATAGAATGTGCACCAGAAAATGCCCTGGT
>JAHYYK010000080.1 GCA_019425005.1 Collinsella sp. | reverse complement strand
GACGCCAAGGCGGCACACGATGCCGGCATGAACGCCCATCTGCCCAAACCGCTCGACTTTAACAAGCTCAAAAACATCCTCGCCCGCATCAAGAAAAACGGAACTGTTTCGCTATAGTTTGTGCCCACCCACCATGCACAGTTAGAAAGGAAGCCAACGATGTTTAGGCCCTTACGTCGAAAGAAACGCGCCATCACTGACGAGGAAGCGCGCGAGTTGCTCGCTATCTGCAAGCGCGGTGTCTTTGCCGTCAACGGCGATGGTGGCTACCCGTATGCCATTCCCGTCAACTACTTCTTTGACGCCGAGCACGACAAGATTTATTTCCATGGCGCCAAGGCTGGCCACAAGGTCGATTCACTCAAGCATGATGATAAAGTCTGCTTTACCGTTTACGGCAACGAGTGGTACAAGGACGGCGACTGGGCTCCCTACGTTATGAGTACCGTTGTCTTTGGTCGTTGTCGCCTGGTAGATGAAGCACCCGCGTTTATCGAGGACAAAGTCCGTCAGCTCGCGCTTAAGTACTACCCTTCTGCCGAAGAAGTCGAGGAGGAGATCGCCAAAGACATAAAGGGCGTCCAACTCTACGAGATTTCGATTGAACATCTTTGCGGCAAGCAGATTCATGAAAAGTAGCGAATGCGGAAAACGCGCTCGCTACCCTCTGCACCCCATGTGCCCACGCATTTTGACGGCGTGGGCACATGGGGCAGCACTCGAATCGAGCGCCCCCTATACCCCAAAAACGTAGCGGTCCAGGCGCTCACACGCCTCCTTTACCCGCGAAAGCGGCAGTGCCAGATTCACGCGGATGTGACAGGGCCCGTGGAACGGGCGGCCGTCCTGATACCCCACGCCCACGCGCGCCCCCTCGTCGAGCAGCCACTGAATATCGCGGCCATGCTCGAGGCACCACTCGGTGCAGTCCAGAAACACCATGTACGTGCCCTGCGGACGCGAATAGCCCACGCCCTCAAAATGCTCGTCCACGTAATCGCAGAAGTAGTCAATGTTGCCCTGGATGACCTGATTGAGCTCATCGACCCACTCATAGCCCTGAGGCTGATAGGCACCGATAAGCGCATGCATGGAGAGGACGTTCATCTCGTTGTAGTGAGTCTTGTCGGACACGGCGCACACGCGGTCGCGCAGCGTCTCGTTATAGACGATGTGGTAGCTGCCGACCAGGCCCGCCAGGTTAAACGTCTTGCTGGGCGCATAAAGGGCAACCGTGCGCATGCGGGCATCCTCGCTCACCGACTGCGTCGGGATATGCTTGTGACCCGGCAGGATGATATCGGACCAAATCTCATCCGAGATCACCACGCAATCATGCTGGCGATAGATGTCCATGGCGCGCTCGATCTCGTCGCGCTCCCATACGCGCCCGCAGGGATTGTGCGGCGAGCAGAACACCGCGGCATGGATGTGGTTTTGGGCGAGCTTGCGCTCCATGTCCTCATAGTCCATACGCCACACGCCTTGGTCGTCGAGCTTAAGCGGGCTGTGGACAATGCGATAGCCCGCGGCTTCGATAGACTTGGTAAAGCCGATGTAGGTGGGGCTGTGGACCAGCACCGCATCGCCCGGCTGGACATACGCGCGCAGCGTCGACACAACACCGCCCAGCACGCCGTTTTCGTAACCGATATGTTCAGGGCGCAGACCCTCGACGCCATTGCGGCGGCTCTGCCATTCGATGATGCGGTCAGAGTACTCGGCACGCGGATCAAAGTAGCCAAACATGGGGTGCTGGGCACGCTGAATGATGTGTTCCTGGACCGTGGGCACCGTGGCGAAGTTCATGTCCGCCACCCACATGGGAATGCGATCGAAGCCCTCGTCGGGTGCGTTTGGAGCCATGCCGGGGATCTCACCCCAAGAATCAACGGCGATGGAGTCCATGCCGTGGCGGTCGATAAGCGAAGTAAAGTCGTATTTCATCCTGGGCTCCCATGCAAAGCGGATTGTTTTGGTAGGCGTTATTGTCCACCAGCATGGGCGGTTTTGGCATGGGGTTTGGCTCTTAATTTGACGGGTGCGGACGAATGGCTGATTAGTCTTGCGCGTCGTTGACGGCGACTACGGTTAGCCGGGTTTCATCGACCGTAAAAGATATGTCGAGCCCGGCGAAGGCCAAGTGATAAACACGGTTTGGCTCGTGCTTGCTGCCCGCGCGGCGCGGATCTTGGCCAAGGACCTCTATCAAGCCGGGGAGCTTTGCGGGCGGGACCATATCCTGCAGCGCTTGCGGGAACTCGACGTCGAGCTCTTGCCACGGCGCGTCTTCAATCCAGCCGCCGGTCGCATCCGGGTGGCAGTCCGCAAACGGAATGTAGGGCTTAATGTCGTAGATGGGCGTGCCGTCACGCAGATCGGCTCCAAACACATGGATGATGGGACCGTCGTCGGTAAGCTCGACACGATCGAGCTTGACGCAGGTAAGACCGATGGGATTGGGGCGAAACGGGCTGCGTGTGGCAAATACGCCCACGCGCTCGGCTCCACCCAAGCGCGGCGGACGTACGGTTTTCGACCACTTGGCGTTGGTGCCGGACCTGTCCTGCGTCTTGGCATCGACGGCGATGTCTTCGGCCGTGCCACCGGGCGTTCCGTTTTCGAAGCGCCAGAGCAGCCATAGGTGAGAGAAGGAGTCCAGGCCCTCAACCGCTGCATTGGAGGCAAATTCCGGCTCAAAGACGATGCGCCCCTCAAGATGGGGCGCCAAAAAGCTGTTGCGCGGAATGCCGAACTTCTGCGGCAGGTCGGTATGTATGTGTGCAATAGGTTCCATGTCGCTCATTGTACGGCACGGGCGAGGGCAGCAGGCCGCGATTGCTTGTCATCGCCATCTGCATGCAACCAACGGTTGCTTGGAAGGGCATCGGCTGCCGCGTATGCTTAAGCCAACAAGCAGCAGAAAGGAGCCGTCATGGCCTTTGCAGAAAAACTCATCGCCGTCCGTCGTGCCAACAGCCTCACCCAAGAGCAGCTCGCCGCCAAGCTCTATGTCACGCGCCAGGCCGTGAGCCGCTGGGAGCGCGGCGAAGTCATCCCGGGCATCGACATGATGAAGCTCATTGCCGCCGTTACCGGAGAGCCACTGTCGCACCTGCTCGAAATGCCCGAGCACTATTGTCAGAGCTGCGGCATGGTGCTCACGCCCGACGACTGCGGCACCGACGCCACGGGCGCCATGACCGACCATTACTGCAAGTGGTGCTACGACCACGGCGAGTACACCTATGACACCACCATGGAGGCGATGATTGATGATTGTGCCCCGCGCCTGGCACAAAACACCGGCATGTCGCTCGACGAAGCCGTCTCGCTCATGGGCGCCGTGCTGCCCCAACTGGAGCGCTGGCGCACCGTGCAGGAAAACGAGGAGCGCTACGGGGCCGAAGCCCGGGCGCGCTATGGCGATGAGGCCATTGATGTGTCAAACGAGGCGCTGTTGGATATGGACCCCGAAACCTGGAACGACATGAAAGAACTCGAGCGCGCAGTTTTGGGCCAGCTCTCGATTGCCATGGAAGACGGCGACCCCAAGAGCACCGAGGCTCAAAAACTTGTTGCGATGCATCGTCGCTGGATTGGTCTTAACTGGGGAGGCGAGCCCCAAGACGAAGCATACCTGGGGCTCGCCCACGGCTACCTTGCCGATCAGCGCTTTGTTGACTACTACGACAAGCCCTGCGGCACCGGAGCCACGGCGTTTCTGGTCCAAGCCATCGACTCGTCCTTGGCTCGCGCATAGACCGCGGCGGCTTTGGGTATTTCAATCAAAACTGCAACCGATTGGAGACCTATGGCTACTAATCACGAGCTCGCGCTCTACGTTATGACCGGCTGCCCGTATTGCATAAAGGTCAAGCGCTTTTTGGCCGATAACGGCGTGACCATCCCCGAGCGCAATATCTCGACCGACCCCGATGCCGAGCAGACACTCATCGCCGTCGGCGGAAAGCGCCAGGTTCCCTGCCTGTTCATCGACGGTAAACCGCTCTACGAGTCGAGCGACATCATCGCGTGGGTGCAGAAGAACCTGCTCTAGTAC
>JAHYYK010000008.1:32921-52154 GCA_019425005.1 Collinsella sp. | reverse complement strand
GGTAGTGGACATGGTGAGGGGCAGCTTGATGCACGCGGCTCGGTTAGGTGCTGGGACCGCAGCGGTCATCGCCGTTTTGGGCCTGAGCGGATGCGCGTTCAACCCGCTGTCTACGTTCACGACTCCCACGATCGACCAGATCGAGTACGAGACCGTCACGTCCGCGGTGTCGGATGATGCCCTGGTCACCCCCGGTACCCTGACGGTTGCCCTCGATACCTCCGATGCGCCGCAGGCCATGCAGGGCGCTGACGGCGAGCTCACGGGGTATGCAGTCGACGCTGCCCGCGCCCTCGCAAGCCGCATGGGCCTTAAGGTCGCCTTTGTCGATGCGTCCTCGGCAGGTTCCGCGCTCGGTGACAAAAAGGCTGATATCTTTATCGGCGAGATCAACTCCACGGATGGGGACGTTAGCTCGCTCGGCACCTGCCTGTACGATGCCGCTTCCGTGTTCGGTAAAACCAGCGATGGTGGGTCGCTAAGCGTTTCCACCGATACCCTTAACACGTCTACTCTGGGTGTCCAGATGTCCTCGGCCTCGCAGGAGGCGCTTGCTAAGCAGAGCATCACCGCCAACCAAAAGACCTACTCCAACATCAACGAGTGCTTTGAGGCACTCGAGTCCGGCGAGGTCGACTATGTAATCTGCGACTCCACGGCCGGCGGCTACCTTGCACGCCTGATGAGCGAGGTCTCCTATGCCGGTTCGCTCGAGGCGCCCTCGACGCTTGGTGTTGCGGGCCTCTCGTCCAATGACGAACTGTGCCGTGCCGTGAGCGATGCCCTCGACGGTATTACGGCCGACGGCACGCTCGAGGCGGTCCACTCTGTCTGGTATGGCAGGATGCCCTACGACCTCACCACTAAGACGGTTTCGGGCGCTAACGTGCAGCCGGGCGACTCTGAGTCCAGTGAGACCGCATCCTCCGGCAGCGAGTCCTCCGATTCCAACAATGAGACCGCATCCTCCGAAGACAAATCGTCCAGCCAGGAAGACACTATCACCGACGACGACATTAACAAGCTCAATAGCTAGTTATTGCTAGGGGTGGCGTCTCCTACGCGCTAGGAGGGACGCCTCTTCACGGTTTCAACACGCATCGCCGGGCTCTCCCAACAGGGGAGCCCGGCTTTTTCGTTTCCAAAAAACCAGCAGGTCAAAGACATTTTTTAGGTGCAAAAGCAAAGTCGCCGTCGCTCTTCCATAGCGCACTTTGCCACAGAAAAGTGCGAGACTTCGGTATGCGGTATCAAGCAATCGTTATTCGGGTCTTTAGGAATCCGCGTGATTAAATGCACGGCAATGGGTACATAGCCAGTACAGTAAGTCCCCGAGGCAGATTGGAGCCACGTATGGATATCAAGGTTTCTGGACGCAAGACGACGGTAACCGATGCTCTGCGTGCGCATGTGGATGAGAAAATCGGCGAGGCGCTCAAGGTTTTCGACATCGAGCCCATGACAGTCGACGTCGTGCTTCGTTATGAGAAGAACCCCTCGAACCCCAACCCGGCAATCGTCGAGGTCACGGCTCGTGCCCGCGGTTCGGTGATTCGCGTTGCCGAGCACGGCGCAGATATGTATGCTGCCATCGACCTCTCCGCCGATAAGGTCACCCGCCAGCTGCGCAAGTTCAAGACCAAGGTCGTGGACAACCGCCAGGGTGGTGCCAGTGCCGCGGATGTCGCGCCGGTCGAGCGCGTTGAGGATCTGGCCGACCTGCTGCTGCCCGAGGAGGACGACGACCTGCTCGTCCGCGAGAAGGTCATCGATGTCACCCCGATGACCGAGGAGCAGGCGCTGGTGCAGACCGATTTGCTGGGCCACGACTTCTACGTGTTCGAGAACGCGACGACCGGTCTCATCAATGTGGTGTATCACCGTAAGAATGGTGGATATGGCATCATCAAGCCCCGCATCGAAACACTTGACGAGTAAAATACGTTAACTTGCATGAGTTAACGGTTGGCGGCCATCCCATGCGGGTGGCCGCCTTTTTACGTAAGGAGTCGCTTTGATGGACAAGGCCGCATCCGCCGGTCATTCGAACCGTTGCCGCATCGTCGTCGATACCTGCTGCGACTTTAGCCCCGAGGTCGCCGCGAACCTCGATGTCGATATCCTGGGTTTCCCTTTCATTATCGATGGCGAGGAGCGCACAGACGACATCTGGTCGAGCATGAGCCCTAAGGAGTTCTACGACCGCATGCGCGCCGGTGCCCGCGTGTCCACCTCGGCTGTGTCGCTCGGTCGCTATATCGAGTTTTTTACCGAGTGCGCCAAAGAGGGCACGCCCACGGTCTACCTGTGCTTTACCTCGGCGCTGTCGTCGAGCTACAACTCCGCGTGCCAGGCGGCAGATGTCGTGCGCGCCGAGTATCCCAACTTTGAGCTCTACGTGGTCGACAACGCTCTGCCCTGCGCGACCGGTGCGCTCTTGGCGCTCGAGGCCGTGCGCCAGCGTTCGGCGGGACTGACCGCCAAGCAGCTGGTCGATTGGGCAAACGAGGCAAAGACCTACGTGCACGGCTACTTTACGCTCGAGAGCTTCGACGCACTGGCTGCCGGCGGCCGCATTCCTCCCGCGGCGGCGCAGCTCACGGCAAAGCTCGACGTCAAGCCCGAGCTCTCCTACGACCTGGCCGGCTCGCTGTCGCTGATCGGCGTCAACCGCGGCCGCAAGAAGGCGCTCAAGTCCATCCTCAAGTCGTTCCGCGAGAACTACGTGCCCGATCGCACCATGCCCATCGCCATCATGACGGCCGATGCCGAAAAGGACGGTGACTGGCTCGAAGCCGCCATCCGCAAGGAGGAGGGTTGCGCCGACGTCACGATCATTCGCGGCTCCGTGGGTCCCACCATCGGCTCGCACGTGGGCCCCGGCATGGTGGGCTGCGCGTTTTGGGGTAAGAACCGCGCCGACAAGGCGTCGCTTTCCGACCGTATCGCCCGCCGCGTGCGCGGTCAGTAGGCAAGCGCTGCGTCCGTAATCGCCCTCGACTCACAGCCCAAACGCTGGCACCGAGTATTCAACCTGGTAACAACACCCAACCCAAAAGGAAAGGTTTCATGGCAAACAAGCTCTCCGTCGCATTCATCGGCACCGGAATTATGGGTGCCCCCATCGCCGGCCACATTCTGGACGCTGGCTATCCCGTCACGGTCAACAACCGCACCAAGTCCAAGGCTGCAGCGCTCGTTGAGCGCGGTGCCGTCTGGGCCGATACGCCGGCAGATGCCGCGGCGAACGCCGACGTCGTCTTTACCATGGTGGGCTATCCCTCCGAGGTCGAGGAGCTCTACCTGGCGGGCGACGGCCTGCTCGCGTGCACTAAGCCCGGCGCGGTCCTGATCGACCTCACCACGAGCTCGCCCGAGCTGGCGCGCGACATTGCCGAGGCCGCCCAGGTTTCCGGCCGCATGGCGTTTGACTGCCCCGTCACCGGCGGCGAGTCGGGTGCTATCGCCGGCACGCTTACGGCTATCGTGGGCGCTACCGAGAACGACATTGCCCCGGTCCGCGATATCCTTTCCACCTTTGCGGCAACCATCTGCTGCTTCGACGGCGCCGGCAAGGGCCAGGCTGCCAAGCTCGCCAACCAGGTGTCGCTGGGCGCCTGCATGGTCGGCATGGCCGATGCGCTGGCGTTTGCCGAGCTGAGCGGCCTCGATCTGGAGAAGACCCGTCAGATGATTCTGGGCGGCACCGGCAAGTCCGGCGCCATGGAGAGTCTGGCGCCCAAGGCGCTCGACGGCGATTACAAGCCCGGCTTTATGGTCGAGCACTTCATCAAGGACCTGCGCTTGGCGCTCGCTTACGCCGATGACCGCGAGCTCGCGCTGCCCGGTGCCGACGTCGCTTTTACGCTCTACGACATGCTCGATGCCATCGGTGGCGCCAAGCTGGGCACCCAGGCCATCACGGTGCTCTACAAGGAGGAGGCCGACGCCATCGCCGCCGGTCTTGACTGGTCGCAGTATCGTCCCGAGGAGCATGGTGCTCACGAGGAAGGCTGCGGTTGCGGCGAACATGGCGACGACCACGAGTGCGGTTGTGGCCACCACCATGGCGAGGACCACGAGTGCTGCGGCGGCCACGGCCATGACGACGGCCACGAGTGCTGCTGCGGCCACCATCACGGGGAGTAGCGCCCATGAGCTGGACGTTCGTGGTGCTTGCGCTGGTGCTCTTTCTCTTTGCGATCTACATCGGCTTTTTGTGCGGCCAGTGGGCGTGCGAAAAGCGCGTCATCACCAAGCGTGACTACTGGATTGCCAACTTTGCGGGAGCGGCGGCAGTCATCCTGCTGACCTGGGTGTTCTCGCTGTTCCCGCTAGTGCAGTTTGCGCCGATCGGCTGGCTCGGCGGCTTTATCGCCGGCCTTAAAATGAGCTTTGGCGAATCCGTCGGCCCGTGGCGCAAGCACGACGAGGTCTTTAACGTCAACAAGGCTCACCGCGCCGCCGCCGACGCGGGCGACGCCGAGGAGCGCCGCCGCGCGCGTCGCAATGGCGCGGCCGACCGACAGCTCATCTCGGTCACCGATGACAGCAAAGGTGCTGGCAAGCACGCTAAGAAATAGTAAAAAGAGGTAACTATGGCAGAAAACAAAGACGAACAGCTCACCGACGAGGAGCTGGCACAGCTCCAGCTGGCAGAGGAGAACGAGAACGCCGTCGACCGCCTGGTCAAGGAGCTCGGCTGCCCCACGCGCCGTATCCGCCAGTTTGCCGCCCGCGTGCTGCACCTGCTTGCCGAGCGCGATCCGCAGCGCGTCGTGCCCTGTGTGCCCGCGCTGATCGAGGCGCTCGATCGCCCCGAGGCTCAGACCCGCTGGGAGGCCCTCGATGCCCTGACGGCGCTCGCCACCACTTGCCCCGAGCAGCTGGGCGATGCCTTTGAGGGCGCCGAGACCGCGCTGTTCGACGAGATTTCCTCCACGCTGCGCTATGCCGCCTTCCGCCTGCTGTGCGTGTGGGGCGCCACGAACGTCGAGCGTTCGCGCGAGGCTTGGCCCATCCTGGACGAGGCCATCCAGTGCTACCACGGCGACCTTGAGTATCGCGATATGCTCGGTTGCCTGTACGAGTTTGGCCAGGGCGAGATCGACGCCGAGGTCGCCGAGAAGCTTGCGCTGCGCCTTAAGTTCGACGCCGAGAACGGCAAGGGCAGCTATCTCAAGGCGCGTTCGAGCGAGATTTGCGAAATGCTTGTTAAACGTTTTGGCCTGGATCTCTCCAAAAAGAAGAAGCGTGCTAGCGTTAAAAAATCTGACGACGCCGAAGACGAGGAGTAACAGATTATGGCGCACGATGTAGTCCTGATTCCCGGTGACGGCATCGGTCCCGAGATTACGCAGGCCATGCGCCGCGTGGTCGAGGCCACCGGTGTCCAGATCAACTGGAACGTCCAGGAGGCCGGTGCCGGCGTCATGGACGAGTTTGGCACGCCGCTGCCCCAACATGTGCTCGATGCGGTCGCCGAGACCAAGGTTGCCATCAAGGGCCCCATCACCACGCCGGTCGGCACGGGCTTCCGTAGCGTTAACGTCGCCCTGCGCAAGCACTTCGACCTGTACGCCTGCGTGCGCCCCTGCCTGTCGCAGCCGGGCGACGGCTCGCGCTTCCGCGACGTCGACCTGGTCATCGTGCGCGAGAACACCGAGGACCTCTACGCCGGCATCGAGTTCGATGAGGGCGCTGCCGAGGTCGAGGAGCTCTCACAGCTCGTTGAGCGTTCGGGCCAAAAGACCTTCGCCGCCGATTCCGCCATCTCGATCAAGCCGATCTCCATCGCCAAGAGCCGTCGCATTGTGGAGTATGCCTTTGAGTACGCCCGCCGCTGCGGCCGCAAAAAGGTGACGGCCGTGCACAAGGCCAACATCATGAAGGCGACCGACGGCCTGTTCCTGCGCGTGGCGCGCAAGGTGGCCGCCAGCTATCCCGATATCGAGTTCAACGACAAGATCGTCGACGCCACCTGCATGGGTCTGGTCCAGAACCCCAACGACTTCGATGTCCTGGTGCTGCCCAACCTGTACGGCGATATCGTCAGCGACCTGTGCGCCGGCCTGGTAGGTGGCCTGGGTATGGCCCCCGGCTCCAACATCGGTGCCGACTGCGCCATCTTCGAGGCAACGCACGGCTCCGCGCCCGATATCGCTGGTCAGGATATCGCCAACCCCACGGCCGAGATTCTGTCTTCGGCTATGATGCTCGATCATCTGGGCGAGAACGATGCTGCCAATCGTATCCGCGCCGCCGTGTCCGCCACGCTCGACGAGGGTAAGCAGGTTACCGGCGACGTACGTCGTGCCCAGACCGGTTCCGTCGAGGGTGCGGTGGGTACGCAGGCCTTCGCCGATGCCGTTATTGAGCACTTGGCCTAAGACATGCAGGCTGCAAACGCCTAAATAGTACTTAAGTGTTTGCGTATAACCTAAGAATCAATATGCCCGGCGCCTCGTCGGGCGTATTCTGTTAGGGATTGTGTTCCCAATAAGGAGTAGCTGACTATGGGTCTGATTCAAAAGAAGGACGAGAAGGACGAGATCGACGGCATCCAGATCATCGAGCGCGGCGAAGGCCCCGACGGTGATGAGGACGAGAAGATCGATCTGGTCGCCGGCACGTCTGCCGAACATATTGCCGCCGGCACGACCGTCGAGGAGGAGGACGCTCGCCTGGAGGCAAAGGTCGCCGCGGACGCCGCCGACGAGAACCTCATGCCCGAGGAGCAGGACGAGGACGACGACTCCGACGTGGACGACCACGCTTGCAAGCACAAGAAGACGATGATTGCCGCCTTTGTGGTCGCCGTCGTGATCGCTGCGGTGGTCGGCTTCTTTATCGGCAACGGTGGTTTTGGCGGCAAGGGCGTCGGCTCGGCGACCCTCACCGAGGACCAGCTCGATTCGACCGTGGCAAGCTATAGCTACAACGGCAAGAAGAGCGACATCACCGCGCGTGAGGCCATCGAGAGCCAGTACAGCCTCGACACCGTCAAGGATAGCGATGGCAACTACACCGCTCCTTCTGCCGACGTCATCCTGTCCTACGTGCGCAACAAGATTCTGCTCGATGCTGCCGAGGACGAGGGTATTACCGTCTCTTCCAAGGAGATGAAGAAGTACGCCGAGGATTCTATCGGCACCTCGGACTACAAGACTATGGCCAAGCAGTATGGCGTGTCCAAGGACCAGGCCAAGCAGATCGTCCGCCAGTCCGCGACGCTGCAGAAGCTCTACAAGAAGAAGGTCGGCGACAGCTCCGCAAGCATGCCAACCGCCCCGACCGAGCCTGCTGACGGCAACGAGGACACCGCGAGCAAGGATTACGCCGACTACATCATCAACCTTGCCGGCGACGAGTGGGATAGCGAGAAGGGTACCTGGAAGGACGAGAACAGCACCTACGCTAAGGCCTTCGCCAACGATGCCTTTACCGCCGATAGCGCAACCTATAAGCAAGCCATGACCGCCTACTACACCGCCTATCAGCAGTATTCTTCGCAGGCCTCCAGCGCCAGCTCCAAGTGGACCGGGTACGCCAACGGCCTGTACGCCAAGGCCAACATCAGCATCTACGGCCTGTTTGCATAAGGTTCGCCTGAGCTTCCGAGTGCGAAGCCGAACTATCTGAATAAGCCCGCTAGAACGATATCCGTTCTAGCGGGCTCATTACGTCGGAGGTACCGGTAGTTAAATAATCTCAATTAATCTTTAAGTCCAAAGAGGTTATCGGCTTCATCGTCAGGCATATATTCCAGTACATCGCCCGGTTGGCAGTCGAGTGCCCGGCATATCGCGTCAAGAGTTGAAAAGCGCACGGCAGAAACCTTGCCCGTCTTGATGCGCGACATATTGACCTGGGAGATGCCCACGCGTTCCGCAAGCTCTTTGGATGAGATCTTGCGTTCGGCGAGCATGCGGTCGAGCCGCAGAATAATCATGGATTCCCCCTAGAGCAACTCGTCATCTTGTATTTGCAGGATACACCCGTACTGGAAGACGCTGGCAATCAGGCTAATAATCAGGCCTGCAAAGACCATAGAGAGGTCGAGGTGCTGGCCGCCAAGCGCATCCGTAAAGTTGCCGCCAAATCCTGAGAGTATCAGCCCCGTGACTATGGCACCAAGAAGCTTCACAGCAACGCCGCCAATAAGGAACAAATGTCCTACTTGACGTAGTATGCGGATGCATTCGAGGTCAAAGGGCCTGCCCGCCTTTTCAATGGCGGAGAAAAACCTGTATGCGCTTAGCACAATGGCAAGCGCAAGGCATGTCATCATGGCGCTCCCTATGGCAGTATGACCGTCGTGCGCGACAAGTATAAGAGGGGTCTGTTCATTGGCGCCGACGAGAGCGAGAGATGGCCCTTCGCCGGCATTAAGCTCTACGGATTGGAGGCAGAACCCTTGGGAGAGGCTAGGCAATATGAGTAGAAGCTCGATTGCAATGACTGCGAGAAGTCCCAGAGCGAGCGCTACGGCGGTGCAGATTGTGGCCCATTTGCAGATGTGAGCGAGCTTCCTCAGATCGGCTATTGCCTGTTCGCGGTTGATGGATTCATTCGATTTGGATACGTTCCAGCGGATCATAGCTCCTCCAACCAATGTCTAGGATGATATTTAAATCTTATAACATACTTAATGATAAACGATAAACAATTACAGATTAGAGTAAGTTATGTTTGTAAGACGAATAGCGAGAGCTTATGGCATATTTAGGGAGTGAGAGTTTGGCACGTGGGGGATGGACGAGTATCGAAATTTCCCGCAACCGCGCAAGTGCTTCATCGGGTCTCCCTAATTCATATGGAAAAGGAGCTGCAAACGATTGGAAATAACCGCTGAGCGGTCGAAAACTACCGTTCACCGATAATCTCAAAACTGGTTCTAACTGGTATTAAGTCAAAAAGACCAATTCACATATCTTCACAATGACCTGCAATTTTTCTTCACGCTATTTTTAGCCGCCCTGCGTTGTTTAGACACAGGAAAAGATCCGATCTTTTGCCAAAGCATTTCGAAACGGTTTCAAAACCGCAGGTAGAAGTGTTAACGACCGGTAAACGGTCGATTTATCACCGTGAGCGGTGCAAAAACGTTTTACCGTATGAATCAAGGAAAGCGACCTCTTCTGGGGTGATATAGTGACAACAACACGTCACGTGGTTACTACCAGTTTAGAAACCACTGGTCTTCAAAGAACGCTTTCCAAGAAGCTTTAAGGGCGAGCGCCCGCTGGCTTCCGAAAATCATCGGACTCAGATTGTACACACCTTCGGAAGGGAAATTTGAATGGTTGGCTTTATTCTTACCGGTCATGGACAGTTCGCACCCGGCCTTGCAAGCGCTATCGCGATGGTTGCCGGCGACCAGCCTGCTTTTACCGTCGTTCCTTTTGAGGGCGACCAGGCCGCATCCTACGGTGAGGATCTCCGCGCCGCTATTACCGCCATGCGCGAGGAGTGCGATGGCGTGCTCGTCTTTACCGACCTGCTTGGCGGCACCCCGTTCAACCAGTCGATGATGATTGCCCAGGATGTCGACAACGTCGAGGTTCTGACTGGCACCAACCTTCCCATGGTTATTGAGCTTCTGTTCCTCCGCGGCAATGCCACGCTCGCCGAGCTTGGCGAGCAGGCCGTGACCGTTGGCCAGACGGGCGTCACCGCCCAGACGGTCGCATCCGTTGCCGGCTCCGAGGAAGAGGATATCTTCGGCGACGAGGACGGCATCTAATGGCCGATTTCGGAGCCAACGTCCTGAGCTCCTCGGTCGCCCTTTTAGGCCTGCTTGTCATCATGGGCTTGATTTACACCATCTGGTCGCAAATCAACATGAAGAAGAAGCAGAAGTACTTCAAGGAGCTGCACACCGAGCTCAAGCCGGGTCAAGAGGTTCTTTTCGCCGGCGGTATCTACGGAACCGTCAAAGGCATCGAAGGCGAGAAGGTCCAGATCAAAGTCCGATCCGGAGCCGTCGTAGATGTTTCGCGTTACGCGATTCAGGAGATCAAGTAACTGTCGTCAGCAAATAACGAAAGGAAGCTGATCAACATGGCAGAACCCAACATTCTTCTTACCCGCATCGATAACCGACTGGTTCATGGTCAGGTTGCCACCCAGTGGAACTCCACCCTGGGCTCCAACCTCATCCTCGTCGCCAACGACGACGTGGCGTCCAACACCATGCGCCAGAACCTCATGAAGATGGCCGCTCCCGCCGGCGTCGCTACGCGTTTCTTCTCTCTGCAGAAGACCATCGACGTCATTGGCAAGGCGAGCCCGCGCCAGAAGATCTTCATCGTGGCCGAAACACCGGAAGACGTGCTTACGCTCGTCAAGGGCGGTGTGCCTATAAAGAAGGTAAACATCGGCAACATGCACATGTCGGAAGGAAAGCGCCAAGTCGCCACCTCCGTCGCAGTTAACGACGAGGATGTCGCTGCGTTTAAAGAGCTGCAGGAATTGGGGGTGGAGTTGGAGATCAGGCGCGTTCCGAGCACGCCTGTTGAGGACACGAGCAAGCTCTTCTCGTAATCCTCGTGATCCACGTTGTCAGGAGTGAAACCCTGACGTTCTGTACGTGAAATCCAAAGTGCGTACATACATTTTGAAAGGAGGAGCAAGATGGAATACTCGATCATCCAGATCGCTCTGGTCTTCGTCGTCACGTTCATCGCGGCAATCGACCAGTTTGACTTCCTCGAGTCTCTCTATCAGCCCATCGTCACCGGCGCCGTCATCGGTCTTATCCTTGGCGACCTTAACACCGGTCTTCTCGTGGGTGGTACCTATCAGCTCATGACGATCGGCAACATGCCGATCGGAGGCGCTCAGCCGCCTAACGCCGTCATCGGCGGCATCATGGCAGCCATTCTCGCTATCGCCACGGGCCTCGAGCCCAACGCGGCAGTCGGCCTCGCCATTCCGTTCGCTCTGCTTGGCCAGCTTGGCGTTACCCTGGTCTTCACGCTTATGTCCCCGCTTATGTCCACGGCCGATAACATGGCTCACAACGCGGACACCAAGGGCATCGAGCGCCTGAACTACTTCGCCATGGCTCTGCTCGGCCTGATCTTCGCTGTCGTCGTCACCCTGTTCTTCATCGCTGGCGCTACCATCGGTCAGACCATCGCTTCTGCCATCCCGACTTGGCTGCAGACCGGTCTCTCCGCTGCAGGCGGCATGATGCGCTTCGTCGGCTTCGCCGTCCTGCTCAAGGTTATGATGAACCGCGATATGTGGGGCTTCTTCCTCATGGGCTTTGGCCTCGCGCTCATCACCGTTGCCAACGATTCGCTGGCAACCCCTGCTCTGCTCATCCTCGCTCTCATCGGCTTCGGCATCGCTTTCTGGGACTTCCAGCAGCAGACCGAGCTGAAGGGTGCAGCTGTTTCTGACGGAGGTGACTTCGAAGATGGCATCTAATGAGTATGTGATCCCGGAGCACTACGAGGATCTCACTCCTGCTCCGCAGCTCGACCAGAAGACCCTCAACAAGATGGCTTGGCGCTCCTGCTTCCTGCAGGCATCGTTCAACTACGAGCGCATGCAGGCCGCTGGCTGGCTTTACTCCATCATCCCCGGTCTGGAGAAGATCCACACCAACAAGAACGACCTCGCGGCTTCCATGAGCCACAACCTGGAGTTCTTCAACACCCACCCGTTCCTTGTCACCTTTGTTATGGGCATCGTGCTTTCGCTCGAGCAGAACAAGGTTGACATCCCCACGATCCGCGCCGTCCGCGTCGCCGCAATGGGCCCGCTCGGTGGTATCGGTGACGCCCTGTTCTGGCTGACGCTCGTGCCTATCACGGCCGGCATCACCTCCAACATGGCCATCAACGGCAACGCCGCTGCACCGATCATCTTCCTGGTGATCTTCAACGTCGTCCAGTTCGCTCTGCGCTTCTGGCTCATGAACTGGTCCTACAAGCTTGGCACCAGCGCTATTGACGCTCTGACCGCCAACATGCAGGCCTTCACGCGTGCCGCTTCCATCATGGGCGTCTTCGTCGTCGGTTGCCTGGTCGTCACCATGGGTGGCACCCAGATCAACCTCCAGATCCCCAACGGCACCACCCGTGGTCTCTCCGCTACTACCGTGATCGTCTCCGAGAAGGAGGCCGAGAACTTCACC
This sequence comes from Collinsella sp., assembly GCA_019425005.1. Lineage (GTDB taxonomy): Bacteria > Actinomycetota > Coriobacteriia > Coriobacteriales > Coriobacteriaceae > Collinsella. The sequence continues at coordinate 40,006 of JAHYYK010000008.1, read as the reverse complement.
GGTATGGAGGGCATCGATACCGAGACCGCTGAGGCCGGTACCATCGCCATGACCGATAAGGACGGCAACGCCCTTACCGCTTCCGATGCCGACGGCAACGCTGTCGAGTGCGGCGTCACCGATCTGGGTAACGGCATGGAGTCCGTGACCTACGGCACCGTTACCGAGGATCCGGTCAACTTCTCTGTTGCCGACACCCTCAACACCATCGTCCCGAAGCTCGTCCCGCTTATGCTTACGCTGCTGCTTTACTACATGTTCGCTAAGCACAGCTGGACCCCGACCAAGGGCATTCTCCTGCTCTTCGTCCTTGGCATCCTGGGCGCTGGCCCGCTTGGTCTCTGGCCGAGCATCTGGTAAGGCTCTAGCTTGAGGGGTGTGTCCCTACGCGGCTCACACCCCGACCCCTTAAGCCATGTGTATGTTAAAAGCCGCGTGCTCGAAAGAGCGCGCGGCTTTTGTTTTCTTAATGATTCGGGTGTGGCAGACAGATAATGCATAACACCCTAGGTAGTTAGCCGAATTCGAGCAAAAGGGAGGATAGGATGGCGATCGGAGCGCGTAAGCAACCGCTGTACGATCAGCTGGTCGATATTCTGACCGAAAAGATTGACCATGAATATCGCGCCGGTGACATGATTCCTTCCGAGCGCGAACTTTCGGAGCGCTATGGTCTCTCGCGCACTACGGTACGCCTGGCTCTGCAGGAACTGGAGCGTTTAGGACTGGTGGTTCGGCAGCACGGTCGCGGTACCTTTGTGACCGACCGTTCGGCAAAAGCAACCAATCTTATGCAGTCCTACAGCTTTACCGAGCAGATGCGCGCGATGGGTCGAGAACCCGAGACCACGATTCTCGAGTTTTGCGAGATGGAGGCCGATAAGAATCTGGCCGAGCATATGGGATTGCGCATCGGTGATCGCATTTTTAAGCTCAAGCGTCTTCGCTCTGCCGACAACATGCCCATGATGGTCGAACGCAGCTATCTACCGGTTCGTCAATTTCTGTCCCTAAAGCGACCGCTGCTGGAGCGTAAGCCGCTTTACGATGTGATTGAGCAGGACTTTCAGCAAAAGATTCGCGTGGCCGAAGAGGAGTTCTATGCGAGCATAGCCCGTCCCACCGATGCCCACCTTTTGGGAATTGTCGAGGGCTCGCCTGTGCTCGATTTGGTCAGGACTACGTATAACGAGTCAAACGAGGTAGTGGAGTACACACTCTCGGTTGCTCGTGCCGATCAGTTTAAATACAAGGTTTACCACCAGCGCAGTAACTAGTGCTCGCATCGTTTCCATATGGTGATTCTTTGCATTTAACTGGTTACTACCAGATAACCAACCGAAGTGTATAATTGCACGTCAGAGGATTACTTCTAGAGAGAGGTATTAGAAATGTTCGAGAAGAGTGTCGAGGAGCTCACCGAGCTCGGCGCCCAGATCACCACGGCCGAGATTGCTCAGCAGCCCGAGCTTTGGCGTGATACGCTCAACATCTATCGCGAGAACAAGGAGGCCATCGAGGCCTTCCTGGCCGAGGCTCGCGCTATGGGCGAGGGTCGTCTGTCCGTTGTCTTCACCGGTGCCGGTACGTCCGACTACGTTGGCGATACCTGCGCCCCGTACCTGCGTCACGCTGGCAACACTGATCTCTACGACTTTAAGCCCATCGCCACGACCGACATCGTGAGCGCCCCGCGCGACTTCCTGCGCGCCGAGGATCCCACGCTCGTGGTTTCCTTTGCCCGCTCTGGCAACAGCCCCGAGAGCCTTGCCGCCGTTGCCGTTGCCAAGGAGCTCGTCCACAACGTCAAGTTCCTCAACATCACCTGCGCTCCCGAGGGCAAGCTTGCCGTCGAGTCTGCCGATGATCCCAATGCGCTGACGCTGCTCATTCCGCGCGCCAACGACAAGGGCTTCGCCATGACCGGTTCTTATTCCTGCATGACCCTGCTCTCCACCCTTATTTTCGACACTGCCTCTGACGAGCAGAAGGCCGAGTGGGTCGAGACGATTGCCAAGATGGGCGAGGAGGTCATCTCCCGTGAGCCCGAGATCGCCGATTACCTGGCTGGCGATTTCAACCGCGTGACCTACTTGGGTTCTGGCTCCTTCGGTGGCCTTGCTCAGGAGAGCCAGCTCAAGATCCTCGAGCTCGCTCACGGTCTGGTCGCTACTTCCTACGACACCTCCATGGGCTATCGTCACGGACCTAAGTCCTTCGTCGACGATAAGACGCTCGTCTTCGTGTTCGTCAACAACGACGCCTACACCCGTCAGTACGACATCGACATCCTCAACGAGATCGGTGGCGACGAGATCGCTCAGCACACCATCGCCGTTCAGCAGGAAGGTGCCACCGTCTATGAGGGTGAGTCCTTCACCTTTAAGGGCTACGAGGCACTTCCCGAGGGTTACCTTGCTCTGCCGTTCGTGATGTTTGCCCAGGCTATCAGCCTGCTCAACTCCGTCCGCGTGGGCAACACGCCCGATACGCCGAGCCCCACCGGCACGGTCAACCGCGTGGTTAAGGGCGTGACGATTCACCCCTTCACCGCTTAATCGCGTCCCCCTGTAAGGGCGCCCGTCCGCTCATAACGGCGGGCGGGCGCTTTTTGTTTTACGTGAGCTGGGTATAAGCATTACCACAGTCAACTGCTTTAGAAGCGAGGAGTGCATATGAGCACGTACGCAATTAAGGCTGACAAGTTCTTCTTGCCGGCAGGCCCGCAACTGGGCGGCTATCTTATGGTCGAGGATGGCGTTTTTGGCGCCTGGCAGGCCGACGAGCCCTCTTGCGAGATTAAGGACTACACGGGATCGTGGATCGCACCGGGTATGGTCGATACTCACATCCATGGCTTCTACAACCACTCAACTACCGATAACGATCCCGAGGGCATCGATATCAGCTCAACCGAGCTCGCCCGTCGCGGTACCACCAGCTGGCTGCCCACGACGTTCACCGATGGCGTCGAACAGATCAAGGACGCCTGCGCTGCTATCGCCAAGGCGGACGAGGGCCGCGGCCCCGACTTCTGCGGTGCCCGCATTCAGGGCATCTACCTGGAGGGCCCCTTCTTTACCATGAAGCACGTGGGCGCGCAGAACCCCGCTTACCTGATTGACCCCTCCGAGGAGGTTTTCGACCAGTGGCAGGAGGCTGCGGGCGGTCGCATCGTTAAGAGCGCCATGGCCGCCGAGCGCGACGGTGCCGCTGCTTATGCGGCTGCTCTGAACGCCAAGGGCGTGGTGACCAGCATCGGTCACTCCGACGCCACCTACGATGAGTGCATCGCCGCTATCAATGCCGGTGCCAGCTGCTTTACGCATACCTATAACGGCCAGCGCGGTCTGCATCACCGTGAGCCCGGTGTCGTGGGTGCTGCCATGTCCACGCCCGAGACCTACGCCGAGATCATCTGTGACGGCAAGCACGTAAACCCTGCCGCCATCAAGGCACTGCTGCAGGCAAAGGGCTGGCAGCACACGGTGCTCATCACCGACTGCCTGGGCTGCGGCGGCATGCCCGAGGGCAGCTACACCAGTGGTGGCATGGACGTCATCATGAAGGACAACCTGTGCTGGCTCGCCGACGGCAAAAGCATTGCCGGCTCGGTGCTCACGCTTGCCCAGGGCGTCAAGAACATTGTCGATTGGGGCATCGCCAGCGCTGATATCGCCATTCGCATGGCAACCGAGGTGCCGGCTCGCTCTGCGCACATCGAGGATAAGTGCGGCAGCATCATGCCGGGTCGCGACGCCGACTTTGTCGTGTTCGACCATGAGCTCACCCTCGTCGAGACGTATGTTGGCGGCCAGAGCGTCGGCAACGCCTTTACCGATTAACGATAGAAAAAGACGGCGGGCCCGAATCTGCTCGGACCCGCCGTATGGGTTAAACGCTCAAAAGCACCTTAACAGTTACAGCTTGTTAACGATCTTCTTTGCCGTGCGCTTGACGCCGGCCACAAGACCCCCCGCGGGATGCTCCTTTTCGTATGCTAGACGCTTCTCGCGCTTGGCGTACTCTTCGACGATGATGTCGCCATACTCGTCTTCGATCTTGTCGAAGAAGTCGACGGCGCCCTTAATTTCCTCAGCGGTCGGGTGTCCCTTCTGGACGCCGCCGGTGAGTTTGAACGGCCCCCACGTATCAAAGCCGGGACAGCCGTAGACGCCCATAAAGATGGCCTGCCTCATGCGGCAGATGCCATCGATATCCTTGCCGTACCACTTGTTTTTGCCACCGTAGGTCATAAGGCCAAACACCTTGTCCTGCGGCTGCAGCACGTTCGTGAGCACGCGTGCCATGTCCTTGTCGATCTCGGAGTAATAGATGCCCGTGGCGACACCGATCAGATGGTATTCGTGCAGGTCGGGGTACTCGTTTTTACCGAGTGACTTCACGTCGAGGGTATCGATCTCGGGGTGCGCCTCGACGATGGCGTCCACGAGCTTTTTCGTATTGCCGTGGTGGTGTGAGGCATAAAGGATGATGGTTCGCATAAGAAGGCCTTTCAGCTGTAATTGCATCAATGTCTGTATGGTACCCCGTTGCATGGCTGGGAAACCGGACGCATCGATGAACGTGCGGGTTTGTCCTTTGGTCAGGGCCGAGACGGGTTCTTGCGAGCAAAAAGCAGTTGTTCGAAAGGATGGACAATGGAATACGCTCTCTCCAACGATTCGATTTCTATCAAGGTCTCCACGGCCGGTGGTTCGTTTACCTCGATTGAGGCTGGAGGTCGCGAGTACTTGTGGCAGGGCGATCCCGCCGTGTGGTCCGGCCAGGCACCGATTTGCTTCCCGATTTGCGGAGGTTTGCGCGATAACAGCGCCATGACGTTTGCCGGACATCATGTGAAGCTCGCCCGCCATGGGTTTGCGCGCAAACAGGAGTGGAAGCTGCTGAGCCAGAGCGAGAACGAGCTGGCGATGTGCCTGGCTTCGGAGGATAACGCCGCGCTGCTGAGCGATTATCCGTATCCGTTTAAGCTTGTCGCCCGCTATACGCTCGAGGACGCCGCCGTGCGCGTCTCCTATGAGGTTACCAACGAGGGCACCGAGGACATGCCTTTCTTTATCGGTGGACACCCCGGCTTTAGGTGCCCGCTCGATGAGGGCGAGGCCTATACGGACTACGAGTTGCGTTTTGAGAAAGACGAGGCTGCTGAGCTTTGCGCTGCCGTCCCCTCGACTGGCTTGATTGACGTGACCAACCGCTCCAAGAACCCCATGGTGGGAAAGACGCTGCCTCTGTCACATGAGCTCTTCGATTTTGCGGAGACCATCTTTGACGTGCTCGAGAGCCGTCAGGTCACGCTTTCCAAAAAGGGCGAGGACAAGGGTGTTCGCCTGAGCTTTGAGGGCTTCCCGTACCTCATTGTGTGGAGCAAGCCCGAGGGTGATTTTGTGGCAGTTGAGCCCTGGGGCGGTCTTTCGACCTGCTCCGATGAGGACGACGTGCTTGAGCACAAGCGCGGCTGCCTTATCGCCAAGCCCAAAGAAACCATCGTGCGCTCGTTCACAATCGAGATTCTGTAGTCGCATGTAGCCAATTCGTTTTGCAAGGCATAAGGAGCCTGCGAGATAAGGAGCTAGAAATGATCCTCACCGTTACGATGAACCCGTCCGTCGATACGCGCTATCAGCTCGATGAGCTCATTATCGACGACGTCAACCGCGTGACGCCCGAAAAGACCGCCGGCGGTAAGGGCCTCAACGTGGCCCGCGTCCTGGGCCAGCTGGGCGACGATGTCGTGGCAACCGGCCTGCTTGGTGGTCATATGGGCGCCTATATGGCCGAGCTCATGGATGCCAACGGCATTAAGAATGATTTTGTGCCCATCAAGGGCGAGACCCGCATCTGCCTCAATATCCTTCATGCCGGCAACCAGACCGAGCTGCTCGAGAGCGGCCCGACGATTGCCCCCGAGGAGCTCGATGCCTTTACCGCCAAGTTCGCCGAGCTTGCGAGCAAGGCCGATGTCGTTACCATCTCGGGTTCGCTGCCCCGCGGCGTCGAGGCGGACTACTATGCCAAGATCACGGGCATTGCCGAGAACGCCGGCGCCAAGGTGCTGCTCGATACCTCGGGTGCCTCGCTTGAGGCTGCGCTCAAGTCCGAGGTCAAGCCCGAGCTGGTTAAGCCTAACCTGACCGAAATTAACGGCCTTCTGGGCACGAGCTTTACCACCGACGATGTGGACGAGCTCCGTTCCGCGCTCGCCTCTGACGCCCGCTTCTCCGATATCCCCTGGGTCGTCGTATCCATGGGCGCTGCCGGCTCAGTTGGCTTCCACAATGGCCGTGCGTTCCGCGCCAAGACCCCCGATATCCCCGCCGTTAACGCTACGGGCTCTGGCGATTCGACCATTGCTGGTTTCGCACATGCGATTGCTGCCGGCGCCGACGACGAGACGGTGCTGCGTACCGCCAACACCTGCGGCAAGCTCAATGCCATGGATCCCATGACTGGCCACTTGGTTATGGATCGTTGGGACGAGGTTTACAACGGCGTTGTCGTGACCGAGCTGTAGGAGCTTGTGCTGCGGCCCCGGCATCGGTTGCTAGCTCATGTCGACGACAAGTGCAGTAGCATTATGCCGGGGCGCGACGCCGACACTGTCGTGTTCAATCCCGACCTTACCCTGGTCGAGACGCATGTGGGTGGCAACAGCGTCGGTAATGCGTTTGCCGAGTAGCCGCCAAAGAAACGATCCGAGAGGGGATTTAGATGATTTACGGTGCATTGGGCGATATCGAGGAGTACCGTGGAATGCTCAAGGGCCTCGACGTGCTGATCGATTGGCTCGAGGAGAACGATCCGGCGAAGCTCGAGGTCGGCAGCCATCCGATTCTGGGCGACAAGGTCTTTGCGAACGTCATGGCTCCCACGACGCGTCCCGAAGCCGAGGCTCACTATGAGACGCATCAGCGCTATCACGACCTGCAGATCGACGTCGAGGGTCGCGAGGCCTTTAAGGTTGCCACGGGCAGCCTGACGCTGGTCCAGGAGTTCGACGAGAAGGACGACTACGATCTGGTCGATTCCGACGCCTCGATCGCCGGCGATCTTGCTGACGA
>JAHYYK010000008.1:2754-32821 GCA_019425005.1 Collinsella sp. | reverse complement strand
ACGACTACGATCTGGTCGATTCCGACGCCTCGATCGCCGGCGATCTTGCTGACGACAAGTTTGCGCTGTTTGTTGCCGGCGAGCCTCACATGCCCACGCTCGAGTTCCCGGGCGATGGCGCGCAGCCGGTCAAGAAGATTTGCTTTAAGCTGCTTGCAGATGCTTACTGGGAGGAGTAGCGCGCTGCTCGGCTGAGCTGTTCGTGTTGCGAGCGTTATCCCTTGGGGGAGCTCGCTTGGGCCCCGCTGTACGCGGTTCCTTTGGGGATTGCGGTTGGCGGGGCTTTTGTTGAGTAGGGGAGTTTCCGGCGGCGTTGTGCTTGGATTGGCGGATGCGCGCCCGAAATCGGCAACAAAAAAGCCGCCCGAAGGCGGCTATCTTGTGCAATGGAGCCAGCGACCGGGCTCGAACCGGTGACCCCCGCTTTACGAGTACGTGAATTCGGCATTTGACGAGATGAGGCCAATTTCACTGAATTTAAAAGAAGCGCAGGTAAAAATAGGTAATTAGCAATTATCGAGCTAGCTATTAGAATCATATTTCCCACTCTTTTCACACTTAGTGAGACTTGAAAGTGTGAAAAGTTTCGATTAGGCTTGCTGGCAAAGCTTTTAAAGCTTTGCCAGCAAGCCTAATCGAAAATCTAACGAGGGATATGATTGCAGGGATTGATAAAAAAGACCGCTCGCGGCACATCGGAATGCATCGATAAGAGCAAAGGCGTCTATCGGATTTATTTCTCTCTGGGAAAAGATCCGGAGACAGGACGGTACCGCCGTAGTCCGTCACGCAGGGTTCACTGCAGAAGCAAGAACCCGAAAAACTGGCCGAGCGAAGTCGCCAAGGCGCTGGAAGCCTATAGAGCTGAGCTCGAGGGTGCTTCCAGCCGGGACAATGCTCCTCTGGGCCTATCGGATTATGCGGACAGGTTTCACGCGAACAGGGAGTCGACCATGGGATCACCTCTTGCTTATGAGCGTGAAGGTTTGGACATTCGTCACATACGCGAGCTGTTCGGCAATCCCGATCTCACTCGGCTTAAATCGGATGACGTTCGCGCTGCTTATGCCAAGGCTAGAAAAGAAGGCCGATTCAGCGAAAGTGAAATTCGCCGCATTCACATCAAGCTCAAACAGGTAATGGAGGATGCCGTCGATAACGACCTTGTGGGCAAAAACCCTTGTAGGGGAGTGAAACTGCCCAAGCAGAATGTCGAGGCTCGTAAGGCGCTGAGCGCCGATGAGGCGGCAAGGCTTCTTGCGGTCCTTTTGGAGGAGAAGCCATCTTCCTTTATCACATGCACAATGCTTCTGCTTCTCTGCGGTTTGAGGAAGGGGGAGGCCCTTGGTCTCTCATGGGAGGATTATGACCCCGACGCCAAGACTCTGAGGATAGTAAAGCAATATACGAACGACAGGACATTGAGGCCGCCCAAATCAAAGATGAGCAGGCGTAAGATCTCGGTTGGAAATGAACTTGCCGACTATCTAGACAGGTGGAAAGCCATTCAGCGGAGTGAGTTCGATTCCTTTGCAGTGGGGCAGACTGGAGAAACGCCCATTGTCCATTCCATTGGGGTCGTTGACGCCGCTAACGGCAAACGGGCTCTTGTGACCCGGATGGATGGACATAACTATTCAAGGGCGTTTAGGCTGTTTGCGGCGAAAAACGGCTTCGGTACTTTTGAGGAGAGCAGGGAAGTCATTGGGAGTGACGGCGTCAAACGTACCCGCTATACGGGTTATAGCGGGCTGAAGCCTCATGAGCTTAGACATACGCAAGCGACTTTGCTCGTTGGTGCCAATGCGGACATTAAGACGATCCAGGCACGTTTGGGCCATGCTAGCCCATCGACGACGTTGTCTATCTATAGCCACTTTATCGAGGCGAATGACCAGAAGGCAGCATCAGTGCTGGACAATCTTCTAAAAAGTTAAAAACGATAGGACCCCAATTGGGGCCCTATCGTTTTTAACGGATTCGATTGATTACGGCATTATACGGAGGTGTCATTTCGACCGACTGATAGTACGAAGCGTCGAGAAGGTTAAAGTAGCAAATAATCGGTGCTGCAAGATGTTCCTTCATGTTGAGGTACTTGCCGTTATCGTCCGCTACGAGCTTCACTTCATCTCGACGGACGTCTTTCATTTGCGGCCATAATTCGGTCGCCTTCTCGAGCTTGTCGTTCTTGTCGTACTCGCCATTATGGAAGAAGACGAAATGAGGGGCGCAGTATTCGGCTCCGCCGTGAATTTCGATAACGCTAACCTGGCTGCATGCCTTTGCAGCGCTTTCGGGTTCCAGGAGGACCCAATCGGAGGGGAAGACGGCAAAATCGTCACCAAGAAGATCTACTCGTCTCATGCCCATGGCAACCTCATCATCTTCGTACAGATTGGATAGATGTTCGTGGAGTGCGGAAAATTGCTCCTGTTGAAGCCGCTTTGATGCGACGGCCATCTTCTCGGAACCGTCATGTCGTAAGCGACTCAGCTCATCATCAATCGAGGAGATGCCCTGGACGCAGGTCTTGTCTAGAGAACGCGCAACCTCGGGATCAAGTCTCATGATGAGCTTAAAGACGAAATCGATTGCCTCGCCAGGGGTTCTAATAGAATCCGATTTCGTATTGCGAAGGAACTCGATTTCGTCAGCCGTTTGGAGCTGAACAGTTGTTCCGACTTTAACCTTTTTCATCTTCATGCCTGATACTGGGAGACGTGGCATATTTCCTCCTGTCGTTTTCCATGATGTTAACGCAGGTAGGAAGGTATGTCCATGTGAGTTCAAAAGAAAAGCGAAGAAAGATTGAAAAAAGATTGAAAATTAAGAATTAAAAGCATTAAACTGATGTTCAAGTAAACGCCTGACCAGCCCGACGTTAGGAGTATTAACTTGGTCACAATTTAATAGCCGCCCGCCCTTCCCATCAAAGTTTGCAGACCGAGGGGAGGGGCGAGCTGACCAGAAAGGATTCTACCATGCCGGTTGAATCTAATGAGCCGTACGCTGCCGTACAGGCTTCACCTGCGGTTTCTTTCAACCCAAACTTGGGCCATGAGCGCCTTTTAGGCATCGCGGAAGTGTGTAAGATAACCGGTCTAAGCCCGGTTACGGCGTCAAGGCTTATGAAAGAGAGTGGACGTGCCATTGCGCTCCATCGCCGCATCTACATTCTCGAATCGACTTTCTATTCTTACCTCCATGAATTGGAGGCGAGCGACCCATGCCGACTGTAGATTCGATGAGTATCGGTCTCGATGAGACCGTTAGCTGCATTTTAAAAAACAGACCGCTCGGTCATATCGAGCATCGAGATCTTGATGCAATTCTCGGAGGAATACGCCAGTACCTGTGTATTGTGCCCGGAGGGCCCGGTACCGGTAAAACTACATTCATGCACCAAATCGCCGACCGTTGGGCCATTGGGGGACATCCAGTTGTCATCTTCGAGGGTGAGCTCAGCCGTGCCAGCATGCTGGCGAAGAGCCTGACTCGTATTTCGGGCGGCAAGCTCACCTATGATGATATGTATGGTGGCAATATGTCCGCGGGCAAACGCGAACTATTTGACAAGATGGTCGAAGTTTACGCTGGCAGCATTGCCGACCGTATGTTTATAGTGTCCGGTGAAATCGAGAAAGACGGGATGCGCCAGCCCATCGAGAAAGTTGCAGCTAAATACGGCGAACCCCCGCTGGTGATAGTCGACTACGCTCAAATTGTCGCGCTTCCTCAAGATCTCCGAACTGTCGATGAACGTATTGGTCTCAAGCTCGTCGCTTCCGAGCTTCGCAGAATTGTGGACGAGACTCATTGCCCGCTCTTCGCTATATCCTCGATTAACCGGACAAACTACGACAAGCAAACTACTGGCTTACAGGCAATCGGCGGGTGCAATATGTTTGAGTACTCTGCTGACATCGTTATGTCTCTTTCGATTAAAGGAAATAAGACCGAAGAGCGGAACTCCAATATGATTTTAAAAAAGCGCCCCGTGATTGCATCGGTTACGAAAAATCGATATGGCTCATGCGGTGTTGTGGAGTTCGAGTTTGATGCCCCGGCGGCAACATTTAGCGAGGTCAAATAATCATGGAGCCCGGGCCCTGCATTGGTGGGTACCGGGCGCCCAACCCATGCCTGTCTTCCGACGAGCTTGCGCGCGCCGAGAACAAGGATCTTCCTTCGCTCTCGGCCGCAGAGCTCGTTTGGGAGCGGAAACGTTTGCTCGATGCTCTCGATATCTATAAAGAGCAATGGCAGCCTTGCCATATATATCTTGGTGCCTTGCCGGGGGTCCCCTTCGATGTCTGGGCGCGGGTGAGGATTGGGCGCATCGGCCAGATGCTTCAAACAATGTCAACTAAATAAAGGAAACGGGGCCGCTGTGCCGGCCCCGTCCAGATTGGATGGTTATGGCTTCGATGAACGCGCACATCAACGTGCGAATGAATGAGGAGCAGCGTAAGGCGATCGAGGAGAAGGCGGCGGCCATGAATATGCCGGCGTCAACCTTCATGCGCGACGCCGCCCTGCTCTGCGGCGAGAAGCCGGTCAGGGTCGCCGATACGGGGGAGCTTACCGGCATCAGGACCGAGCTAAAGAAGATCGGCACGAATCTCAACCAGGCGGTCCGTGCCCTCAATACCTACGGCCCCGACCCGGTAGTCCTCAACAACCTCAACCGGGCGACTTCAATCGTTTCAACCGCGGTGGGCTGGGTTAACGACCTGCTCGCCCGTGCGAGAGAGTAGGTGGTTCACGTGAAGGAGAAGTTGGTCATGGCGCTGATTTTCGCAGTGCTGCTTACCGCGGGGTTTGCACCCCTTGTTGCCATTCCCCTCGATTGCGTGATTCTCGGACTTCCAATCGAGCTCAGCTCGATTGGGTTCACCCTGAGCGTAGATAGCATCATCTGGTGGTGGCTCAACGTGGCGCCTCACTGTATCCCGGGCTGCCTCGCCTCGTTCGCGCTGTTCCTGTCGGTATTCGTGCTCATGCAGCTATCGGCTTCCTCGAAGGAGCGAGCCGCCGACGGAGGTGTACTTGGGGAGGCGCGGGTGAAAACGGGGCCGGAGACCATCCGGGGCTCGGAGATTTGGGACGGGCACGGACAGCCGAAAAGCAGAGGATTCGTGTACGGGTTTGAGAAGACGCTGTTCGGCTCCAAGTATCTGTTCGAACCGAGGCGGCACATGTTCCTCGACGGCTCAACGGGTGCCGGAAAATCAAGATCGCTGCTGATCCCGACAATTGATCTGCTGACGTATGGGGCGGATGACGGGGAATCGAGGCCGCAGACCATTATCGTGTCCGATGTGAAGAGTGAGCTCATCGAGTTGACGGGCGACGAGCTGGAGCGTCGCGGGTACCGGGTGCTTCTGCTGGACGCCCAGCATCCCGAGAAGAGCGACACGTTCAATCCACTGGAAATGGTCGATAGGCTCGCGAACGGGGGGAATCTGCCGGGGGCTGAGCAGGCTGCGGATGCCGTCGCCCGTACGCTCATCGCCGGGGAGGGCGATGCGAAGGCGAGCCACTGGACGGAATCCGCGCGGTCGCTGCTCGCCGCGACGATCCTTCTGGTCGTGCTGGACGAGGGCTGCCCGCGGGGCTGCAAGCACCTCGCGACGGTCTACCACATCATGTGCCTGGGGACGGAGGGGGCCGGCGAGGATCCGTGTGAGCCGCTGAAGGGCCTGTTCCGTTCCCTGCCGCAGGGGCATCCGGCCCGCTCGCGTGCCTCACAGTTCATCTCGAGCGGCGGCAACGAGCTGAGGAGCATCGTTTCCACGCTAAAGGTCAACCTGAGGATCTACGCTTCGGCGCCGATTGCGCGAATGGTCTCGGGCGATGATATCGATCCGAGTAGAATCCTGAGCGAGAAGACCGCGCTGTTCCTCCACGTGATGGACGAGGGCTCCCCCTACAACGCGATCGCGGCGGTCCTGTTCGAGCAGCTCTACGCTGCCGTGTATTCCATCGCGGACGCAGCTGGTGGAAAGCTGCCGCGGCCGGTGTCCATCCTCGGCGACGAATGGGGGAACCTGCCGAAGGTCGAGTGCCTGCCTAGCCTTCTCAGCCTTGGGCGCTCGTACGACCTGTTCTGGATGGGCGCAGTCCAGAACATCTCTCAGCTGAACAAGTACGGCGAGCGCGACGGACGGAAGAAGATCCTGGCAAACTGCGGCGTCAAGGTCGCCATGAAACTGGGCGAGGCCGAGGACCGCCAGTATTTCACCGAGCTAGTCGGGAAGACGACGCGGCACACCATGGGAACCAGCTCGAGCAGGGGGCCTTCGGGCGGTACGGGGTCGACATCCTACAGCGAGCACGCCGACGACCTGATTCATCCTTGGGAGTGGACGGAGATGTCCCCCGACAAGGACGGCGTCATCGTGGTGAAGACCGCGGAGAACGGCGTGGGCAGGGAACATGCGGGGTGCTTCCGGGCCCCTGTCTGCGATTGCACGCGGATGCCGACGAAGGAGCACTTCGATCTGGGGACGCGCGAGCACGAGGCGGCCAAGAGGATGGAATACCAGGCCAGGCTGATATCAAGGCAAATGGGTCGTGAGGACGGCGTCGATCTCTGGACTCCCGAATTCGAGGAAGAGGCCGCGGAGCCGCCTGTTGCCGACGGATGGTCCGGCCTCTTCGTCGACTGACGGCGGTTTTTGAAGGGAGTTGGAAAATGACCGCAATCAAGCAGGCGAGCGTCATGAGCGGGGAGCACCTCCAAAACCTCAAGCGGTATTTCGATTGGGACAGGGAGAAAGTCCTGGACCACGATACCCAGCACATCATCGATGAGGATCGATGGTTCGAGGAAATGGACGCCACCCGGGAGGCGGCCGGGCACAACCGGCCCGGGAAGCAGGGCGCAAGGTGCACGTACATGCAGCATCAGGTGATCGGCTTCAACCCGGACGAGTGCTCCTGCAACGGCGGGCCGATGACGCCCTCGCGTTGCATGGAGTACGCGAGGGACTACATCGCCAAGCGCTATCCCAACCAGGAGATCGTGATTGTGCTGCATGAGGAGAGGTGCAGGTCGGATGGATCGGCCCGATTCGCCGCTCACCTCGCCATCAATAGGACGGACCTCGAGACTGGGCGGCGTCTGAACGACGGGCCGGCGAGGGCGGCGGCGAAATCCCGCGTGAGAACGGTGAAGGAGCTCGATACGAAGTACGGCCTGAGCCAGCTCGAAAGGGGCCTCTCGAACTCGAAGGTGCACGCGCGCCAGCCCGGTCGCGAGGAGCGCGAGATGGCAAAGAAGGGGAGATCCGACAAATCCGAGAACGCAAGGGTCCGAGCGATTGTCGCCCAGAGGGCAGAGGAGGTCGGGAGGCTCAAGAGCTGCCCCGACCGCTTCGGAGAGTTTGCAAGGCGGTTGGAATCGGATGGGATCGAGATCGCCCGATCCAAGCGGGGGGCGCTGCAATACCGCTATCACTCGGAGTCCCTCGGCAAGACGAGGAAGATCAACGGCGCGAGGCTCGGCTACGCCGTCAACCGCTCGACCGGGCGGATTATGAGGTTCACGGCAAGGGGAATCGACCTTGCCATACGGGCCGCGTGGGAGCTGGCTCGCGAGGGTGTGGATGACGAAAGAGGCCGGGACTGACTTTCATATCTGAGGTCCGTGCAACAGCCGGTAAGCCTGTTGCACGGTTCTGCGGGAGCGACTTTGGAGCGGTTCGCACATCCCGGCTTCGGCCGGGCAAGATATTCCGTTGCACGGAATACATATCTTGCATGCCCCGAGAAGCGTAGGCCGAATCGACCGGAGTGCAACGGGACAGGTGAGCGGAGGCGCAGTGATGGCGACCCAGGGGAGCCATCGAACGGAGCCGGAGCGAGAGCCGGCGGGGCGATCGCGAGTTGAAGCCGAGTGATTGTCCCGCCGTTCACGGCCCGCCGCCGGCGGCCCGGGGTTCCAAGGGGACTCGTCCCTTTGGCGCGAAGGGGTCCGGGGATGGCGCGAGACATCCCCGTGAAACGCCGCGACGGGCACGCCCCTGTTAGCGTCAATCTAATTTTCACCAGTTTCACTAATCAAACGCGCCGTTCGCGCAAAGGCGGCTTCACCGCTTGCGCTAACGTATTTTCACCGATTCCGGTCACGCCTTGACGGGTCCGTCCCTCGGCAGGTCCTTCAGCCTGTAGGACCTGCCGGCTATCTTGACCAGGTGGCAGTGGTGGCAGTGGTGGCACACCCTGTCCGCGATCGCGCTCGCCGCCACGTCGTCCCCGAACACCCTGCCCCAGCCGCCGATCCCCACGTCGGCGGTGATGATCGTCGAGCGCTGCTCGTAGCGCGTCAATATCAGCTGGAACAACAGGTCCGCGCCCACGCTGCCGACGTCGAGGTAGCCGAGCTCGTCGATGATCAGCAGCCTCGAGTGGGCGTAGTACTTGAGCCTCTTCTTGAGGATGCCGCGCGACGAGGCGTCCTCAAGGTCCTCGACGAGCCGGGCGCAGTCCACGAACCTGACCTCGCGCCCCGCCCTGACTGCCTCGATGCCCAGCGCGACGGCGAGATGCGTCTTGCCCACGCCGGGGCTTCCCACGAACAGGACGTTCTCGGCCCGCTCCACGAACCTGAGGGTCGCGAGCTCCTCGATCTCGGCGCGAGGGACCGACGGCTGGAAGTCCCAGTCGAAGTCCGCCAGCCCCTTGACGTAGGGGAACCCCGACGACCGAATGCGCTGGTTGGTGATCCTGACCTCCCGGGCGGCGACCTCGACGCGCGTCATCTCCTCGAAGGCGGAGGCGAAGCCCCGCTCGCCCGCGGCGACCATCCTCACGTAGTCGGGCAGGGACGCCGCCATCTCGTGCAGCCCGAGCGCGGAGAGGTCGACCTCGCCAGGTCCATCGCGCGCCACAGCCGCGGCCTTGGCGACCTGTCGTAGCATTCGCTGCCCTCCCGCAGACGGGGCACCGCAGCCCGAAACTCGTCCACGGCCTGACGCCGACGATTATCCTGCCGCCGTCGATGCTGGCGTACTCGATCACGGTGTGGACCAGCGCGAGCGCGCGGCTTAGTATCCTGTTCATGCGTCAGGGCCTTTCCGGTAGGTTGATGTAGCAAGCGAAATCCTACCCTGCCCGGCGCGGAAACGGCCCCCTCTCGGGGCCGTTTCCCTTATATGCGGAACTTTTTTGCATCCACCTGCGGAAAAATTGATGTCTCGCCCACAGAAACTACCGAAGAGCCTAAAATCGGCTCATATTCAAACAGACACAAGGAGGGATTAATTATGGAATGGAGCTTTGACGAAATAAGGGGATTTATCCCGAAATCGATTTCTCTCCCATACTCAAGAGAGGAAAAGAACGGGTACCGCTCTGTTCTAACCGGACGCGATGAGCTGAACTATATCATGTTGAACGGAAGCGGGAGCTACATCGTCTCTCTGTGCGATGGTAAAAACACCGTCGAAACAATCCTTAATCGGATGTGCGACAAGTTTCCAGACGCCAATCCGGACATGCTCAAATCTGACTTAGCCTCGGCAATGAGAGGTTTCAGCGTATCGAGACTAATAGGATGGGTCAAAACTCCGACCGAAAATGGCACACCCATTGCCGATGAGATTTGCGTGGACAATGGGACCCATATACGGCTTGCCCAAGAAAACGATATTCGCCTGATTTGCTCCCTGGCAAGCCAGGCGAGCTCATCAGAACCAGAAAGTCCCACAATTGTCTACGGTTGGCCTCTTTCCGTCGAGCAGTATGAACGACCGCTAGAGGTGCGAAACGGATTGTTCAATCTGAGCAAGGAATTTTTCATTGTATATGAGTCAGGGAGACCAACCGGTCTACTCGGCCTCGCCCCCTCCAGCAATCCCTTACTCAGATACGCAGACATCTGTCTTCTTTTGTGCCCCGCAAGCATCGCCGTTCAATGTATTGCCGCTGCGGCCAGCTTCTATCGTCAAGAATTTTGCGATGTTCCCAATTTTTTCCACCTGAACCTAACCAGCAAGGAAATTGCATCAAACGAAGGAATTCGAAATCTTATCAATGAGCCAGAATTCACTTGCGCTGGCACTTTTCCAGGTGAGTGCAGCGACGGCGACTGCATGAATGTATACTGTTTTTCAGAAGTCTGTTAAGAGGAACCATGGGACGAGTTTCGGAAAACAAGTACACCAACGTTCTCAGAGCGCCACATCACGTCGCCCTTGACATAACAAACAAGTGCAACTTGAGATGTCTGCACTGCTATAACAGCAGCGGCGAGAATGAGGTCATGCACGACGAGTTGACCTCAGATGAACTTTTTGTTTTCGCAAAGGAAATGGCAGACATGTCGCTTTACAGCATGTGTTTCTGTGGAGGAGAAACCTTGTTGCGCAGTAAAGATATCTTGCGCTGCCTTCCCATATTGCGAGATGGGAATGTTGCAGCGAGCCTGGTAACCAACGGGCTTCTCCTCACGGAATCCCTTCTCCGAGATTTAGAAGATTCCGGACTCAAAAGCATCCAATTTAGCCTAGACGGCATTGGGTCAGCTCACGATAGGCTGAGGGGACATGAGGGAGCCTTCGAAATCGTCGAAGAAGCAGTTGCCACCGTACTCAACCATTCCGATTTGCACCTTGCTATCGCATTTACGCCCACGTCGTTCAACACCGAACAGTTTCCCGATGTCATCTCACTATTAGATGAGATTTTCACCAAATCTAACAGGCCGAAGAGGACGCCGGGTGACTTTATCGAACTACGTGTCCAACCCCTCATGGTTTTGGGCCGTGCGCGAAAGAACACATTTATTAGACCGGACTATTCCCAATACCGTACGTTGATTCACGCCATTCAAGAGGACGACTTCCTTCGGAAGCACCCGAATGTCCGACCGCAATGGGGCGACCCCGTCGACCATCTAATTCGCTTCTCTGATAACCGATATCTATTAGATCAGGTTTCAGTGCACGCAAACGGCGACATCGTCGTTTCTCCGTATATCCCGTTAGTGGTTGGCAACATCAGAAACCACCCTCTTGAGGATTACTGGAACAACGGACTTAGCTCAATTTGGTCCACAAAACTGGTTCAAGACCTCTGTAACCACATGTGGACCATTGACGACATGGAGCGTATGTCCGACACAATTTGCGATATAGATATGGGAGGTGATCTACACGTTGACCTGATTGATGATACCGCGGATGAACTGTTGAACTCATCGTTGAAGGAGATGTTGGGTTAAATGTACGAGAAGCCCGTAGTAGACAACATGAATCCGACCAGAGCATCGACTCTTGGAACGGAAACTTGGTTCGACATGTATTACATCGTGTGGGGAGCAAATGTGGCGGTCGGAGTCACCGCAGTTGGAGCCTATGAACTGGTCCTCATCACTTTTGCCGCAGCACTTCCCCTCAGCGAGCAAGGTGGCCAAGACGAGCAATGAGTCCTGAAGCGCTAAGATCATCCATTGGCGGCATGGTAGGAGGAATCTGCTTTCTCGTTGTCGGGGTGTTAATGGTAAAGACCGGCAATCCCGGCCTGATTCACAGTTACCATATCGCTCATATTCCAAGCGAGAAGATTCCTCTTGTTGCCAGATTGGTCGGACTCGGAATAGCGTTGACGGGAGCCGGTCTCGTTCTCGCGGGCATCATTGCCTTTGCGTCCCAAATCCCATTATCGGCATCGGCGGCTTTCATTCTGCCGCTCATCATAATCTTTGCCGGTCTTGGCGTCTCCTTGCTAACGATCGTAGTGTTCACATTTCGACCATGGTCATAATGGATTTCCTATTGCATGAAACTTCAGGCGCATGCCCAACAAACAATGAAAAAATTTACAGCTTTAGTCGGACGGCTGTTTTATTTTTCAGCCGTCCGACTGCCGTGCGCGGCCTATTGATCGAACATAAAATTCCCGTTTCTATGAGGATCCAGCTCGCAAAGACTCTCTATGGAAGCGCTCGTGCCGATTAGTCGCCGCTTCGTTTCCACCGAACCGCGGTGTAAGGTGTCATCAGTTGGTATTTCATACCTGATAGATTGGGGCCATTCTTGATTCGGTACGTCTTATCGAAGTTTAGTAAAACAAAGGGTGCTTTCACGTTCATTGCCATCACGACGATTGGAATCGCCCTTTCCTATGCCGCACCATATGTGAACGGAAAGTTCTTAGATTTCCTTCTTGCCAATCGCAGCGAGAAGGATGCTGTGCTTTTTGCGCTCTTCGTAGCTTCAATAGGGGTCTTTTCTGCCTTATTTTCATATTTTGCAGGAACGTTATCTATCCGTATATCCACAAAGCTTTCTTTTGACCTACTCAGGGAAACCGTCTTGCGCTTTGAGCGAGTTAATTTTCTGACGAACCGAACAACCGACTCAGCCTATACGACGCAAAGGATTTTCACTGACTCAGGTGTTGTTTCTTCTTTCGTTCTAACAAACTTTATCAGCGCTCCCCTGTCTGTTGTCGCCATTCCTTTCGTGTTGCTCGTCATATGGTCGGTTGATCCACTCCTCGCACTATTCTCCATCCTCCTTCTTGTGGCATATCTCTTCGTTATTACCGGATTGCGAAAGCTTCTATATAAAGTCATGTACGAGAAGAAGGAGGCAGATAGCGCTTTCTATGCCGTAATAGCATCGCAGTTGAATCAGATTCTCAACATTCAGTTAACGTCTTCATACAATAAAAGCGAGCTAGCACTTGACACCGGATTTGAAAAGTATTTTCCAAAGGTCTTGCACTCGGGAAAGCTCTCATTCTCACTAACATCGATTGACAGCCTTTTTGCTGCCGTGTTTCAAGCGATAATACTCATCGTATCCGGAGTGCGAATCATCAATGGAACCATGACGATAGGCGAATACACCATCGTCGGTGCATATTTTGCCGTCCTATTTAAAACCTTGAAAAACACGATGAACCTGTTCAAGTCCTATCAGGATGCCAAGGCTTCGTGGGACAGGATGAGCGCCATGGGAAAGGTAGGACCGGAACCAGAGCAAGATCAGACAGGTTTAGTCAAGATTGACACAATAAATCGCATTTCTGTTTCCAAGTTGGATTTTACGGTACCCCTTCCAGACGGATCTCCCCGAAAGGTTCTTGACGGATTTTCCTTCGATTTCTCCGGCCCTGGAACATACTGCATAACCGGAGAAAATGGAAGAGGAAAAACGTCGCTCCTTTACCTGCTCCTTGGGCTGTATCCATCGGCAGGCAAAGTAACATACAACGACATGCCGATTGAAAAATGCAATTTGGATTACATACGTTCAGACACGATATCGTGCTGCCCCCAACCGTGCTTCGCTCCAGATGAGACGGTTCGGGACCTGTTGGATTATTTCAACACCCCATTTTTTACAAAGCACCAGCATATGAATGAGCTACCGTCGTTGACAACCAGCATAGAGGGCTTGCTTGAGAAACGTTGTCCTGAACTTTCGGGTGGTGAGCTGCGCCGTGTATACTTGTGGTCGGCAATTTCCCGTAATCCATCAGTCTTGGTGCTCGATGAGCCTACAACTGGATTGGATGAAACAAGCCGAGCCGAACTCGCTTCGTACGTCAGAAACAACAAATTGAAACAGCTCATTATCATTGTTTCACATGATAATGAGCTGGCAAATGCAGCGGAAACGATCGTCAGTCTAGATAACGCGTCACACCGTTGCGCAAATCGATAGGACCGCATCGAGTCGCAGCAATTGCAGAAGGCTAAGCTATAATGATTGCCCTTTACCCATGCGTATCTCAAGGCCTTCGATGATGATCCTTGATACCGTGGTGTTGTGTTCCGCCGCGTAGGTGCTCATCTCTTACTTCTGCTCTTCCGTAACCCAAAAGGTGATGCACTCCCCTTTCTTGCGACTTGTCGAATCCCCTTTGTTTCGTGTGTCTTGATTACCCATGAGGGTCATGCTCGCCTCTCCAACGGGCATGACGCGGCGAGTTGGCTTCTTAATTGCCACCGTAAATCTCCTTATCCTCCTCGATGCCCTCCTTCACCTGTTTGAGTAATTGTCCTCTTTGACACCGGCGATATTGCGCTTACACACCGTCCGCTCACATCCCGAATATTGCCGTTCGGCATCGCCGATATTCCCGTCGGCACCGTCCCCCTGGTACGTTCCGGCTGTCCATGCAGCCGAGACCAAGGAGGTACAGCATGGCGAGAAGGATAAGGGCCAGGGAGGCCCTCAGGCTCCGTGCGTCCGGCCTGTCGCAGAACGCGATAGCCCGCGCGGCGCATTGATTGGAAGGCTGTATGGACGTCAGGCTGCTTGGAAAGAAAAACGAGGGCGAGGGCCTTGGGGTCGCTGTTCTCGTTGATTCGGCTTTTGCAGAGTTAAAAGACAAGAGCGATGAGCAGTTGGCGGAGGCCCAGAGATTTTTGATTGACTTTATGAAAAAAGTTGCTCGGCTAAAGGGAGTGAGAATTGATCGGCCCCATTTCCTCCGCTCGGAGCTGAGGAGGAAGGGTGTCCATAAAGATGTCGGCGAGTTTGCCGTGGAAACGACCCCCGTTACCGCCGGAATCGATGTGGGCCTGATCGATAGAATTGCTAGAGAAGTAATTGATTATGAGGCAAAGAAGTCAACCGCCTTTTCCTTTGCAGCGGGTCTTCCCGGAGGTGTCGCGATGGTGGGCACCATTCCTGCCGATATTACGTAATACTACGTGCACGCATTCAGGATTATGCAGAAACTGGCATACCTGTATGGCTGGCAGACCTTTTTTGAAGAATGTGACGACGTTGATGACGAGACTCTCTACGAAATGGCAGTGTTGCTCGGTGTGATGATGGGTGTAGGCAGCGCGAATTCGATGCTAACCGTAATCGCCAAAAACGCCCAAGAGGCGGTCGCGAAAAAGGTCGCTCGCCAGTCGCTAACCAAGACCAGTTGGTATCCGATCCTGAAGAAGCTCTTGAGCTTCATGGGTATCAAGATAACAAAGCAGACGGTGGGGGATGCCGCTGGCAAGGTTGTTGTGGGCGACGGTGGCGTAATCTCTGGTGCTATCACCTTTATGGGTCTTTCAAAGGGGTCGGCGCGCTTGTGTAGGCAGCTTAAGTGCTTGCCGCAGGCAAACGAGCGGATTCCTGGCACTGGGTACTATGAAAAGGATGAGGCCGCGGTTGCCAAGAAGAGGATTGACGTAGCGGAACCCCTCTTTATCGAAAAGTTCGGATTTTACTCCCATATTCTACGGCTCTATTGTTGAATATGCTGACCGGCTGGAGGAGTCACTGGCGACTGGAGAAGCGAAGCTGGATGCATATAATCCGGACGTTCTTCTCTGATACTCAGCGGAATTAGGCTATGCGTAACAGGATTGTTGTTCGATCTAATGTGAACGTTGGATGATGCTAACTATTTATGGAAAACAGTTAAAAAAGTTTTTCACCCCTTTTTCACTCCTCGGAGAAGGAGGAAAGAGACGCGAAAACAAAAAAGCTCAGAAGCAATTACGCTTCTGAGCTGCACTAATGCAATGGAGCCAGCGACCGGGCTCGAACCGGTGACCCCCGCTTTACGAGAGCGGTGCTCTACCAACTGAGCTACGCTGGCGGCCATGTGATGACGCAACTGAGGCGTCAACGGCTGTCTATGATACGGGACATCGCAAATCCGCGCAAGTGTTCTGACGGCTTTTCTCACTTTAAATGCACTAATATTGGAGGCGTGATGTCTGCGGCGTCCATCTGGCGCTTGACCAGCTGTTGAGTTGGTGGTCGACGTCCCGCTCGTATGGGTCTCAAACAGAATGGGGCAGCCATGGCTCAACCCAAGATCCTTCTCACACATATCGACGACCGTTTCATTTACGGACAAGACGTTGAGCTGTGGAACGAAGCCGTGGGTTCCAACCTTGTCCTAATCGTCAACGATGAGATCGCGGCAGATTCGCGCCAATGGGCACCCATGAGGGTGGCGGCGCCAGAAGGCGTTTGGACGCGGTTTTTCTCGGTGCAAAGGACCGTCGACATCATTCATACCGCAACGCCGCGTCAACTGATTCTGCTCATGGTGGCCTCACCCGCCGATGCGCTCGCGCTGGTTAAGGGTGGTGTGCCAATAACCAAGATCAGCATTGGCCATATGCAGGCAGGGGAGGGCAAGCGCCCCATAACGCCTGCTGTTGCCGTAGACGACGCAGATGTCGCAGCCTTCAAAGAGCTGCAAAAGCTCGGCATAGAGCTAGAAATCCGCTATCTCCCCAGTTCCGCCCCCGATCCCATCGGCAATCTGTTCAACTGATCCCTTGGGGACGGAGGAAAACGGATCATTTTGCCCTTGCGAGGGACGCGTGCGATGCCGCCTGTTAAAAACTATGCCCATTTACTACGTTTGATCGGCTATCGCCGAGCATGCCGAATTTGAGAAAAACAAAACTGCAGGTAGACGGCTCGCGAATTTAACAAAAACCGGTGCATGCTCGAGCATCCCGGGCTAAACGTAGTAAATGGGCATAGTTTTGATATGCCACTCATATAGTCACAGCGAAAATGCGCCCAAAAGATGAAAAAGCGCCCGTCGGCGGTGGTGCCGGCGGGCGCTGCTGTGCGAGATGTCGCGTTGTGGGCCTAGTGCCTCATAAAGTGGTATTCGATCATATTGCTGTAGGGGTGACCCGGACCCACAATGCCCTGCGGGAACAGCGGCTGGTGCGGCGTGTCGGGGTACATCTCGGCCTCGAGGGCAAAGCCGGCGCCCCAGCCATAGTTGGCATCGTCCTTGGCGTGCTCGTCGCCCAGCCAGTTGCCGGTGTAGAGCTGCACGCCCGGGGCGGTGGTGTAGTAGTCCAGCTCACGACCGGTCCACATCTCCTCGACATGTAGGGCGCGACGCAGATTGCGGCCGTACTGATAGCCATCGATGCACAGGCAGTGATCGTAGCCACGGGCCTGCTTAATCTGCGGGTCGTCGGCCTCCATGCCGGGTGCGACGGGGCGCAGCTCGCGAAAGTCAAACGGTGTTCCCTCGACCGGAGCGATTTCGCCGGTGGGGATGTTCTGCTCGTTAATGGGCAAGTAGTGGGCAGCGTTGGCGATAAAGAAGTGCTCACAGTCCATGCCGGCGTTATGGCCGGCAAGGTTAAAGTACGTGTGGTTGGTCATGGACACGTAGGTGGCGCGGTCGCTCTCGCAACCATACTCGATGCGGAAGACGCCGGTGCGCGTAACGGTAAACACAGCCGTAAAGGTTCGGTTGCCGGGCAGGCCCAGCTCGCCATCCTTAAGCGAGGTGGTCATGCGCACGGCGTTGTGAGTCTCGTCGAGCTCAACGTCCCACACGCGTTTATGCAGGCCTTGCTCAAGATCGCTGTGCAGGTTGTTGGCGCCCTCGTTGGCGGGCATATGCCAGTCCGTGCCGTCGATGGTGATCGTGGCGCCCGCGGTGCGGTTTGCCACGGGGCCGATGGTCGCGCCAAAGCAGGCGGGGTTGTCAAAGTAATCCTCGAGCTTATCGAAGCCCAGCACCACATCGCGCACGTTGCCGGAAATGTCGGGCACATCGATACCCAGCACGGTGGCGCCATAGTCCATAATGCGAACGCAGATCTCGGGCCCGTTGAGGGTGTAACGATGAACGGAGGTGCCGCACGGCGCGGTGCCGAAAAGCTCGGAAGTGATCATTTGGTTCCTAACATCGAGGTATTTCGGACAAACTGTAGCGCGAACAGGCGAGATTATCACTACACCCCACTAAAGCAGGGGGTATTTTTCTCAAAAAAGTGATGATTGGAGCTGTGCGGGCGTTCATTTTTGATGCGCACGAGTCTGATACAATTTGTTCGTTACTGTTTGAATGATATGCGCGCAAAGAACGGCGAGGATTCATCGTGATTAAGGCAGAGCGACAGGATAAGGTTCGTCAGCTGCTCGAAGAGCAGGGCACGGTTTCGGTCAAGGAGATTTCGGATGCGCTGGGCGTTTCGGATATGACGATTCGCCGCGACCTCGAAGAACTTGCGAGCCTGGGCGAGATCGAGCGCGTGCACGGTGGCGCCCGTAGCGCACAGGGACGTCCCCATGCCATGTTGCGCCATGAGTATTCGCACAGCGAAAAGCGCACTAAGCATGCCGAGGAAAAGCTGCAGATTGCGCGCCGTGCTGTGGAGCTTATCGAGGAGGGCTCGACCATCTTTTTGGGTACGGGCACTACGGTGGAACAGATGGCCTCGATGCTGCCGGCGTGTCGCCTGCGCATTGTGACCAACTCGCTTTCGGTGTTTAACCTGCTCGAGGCGCGCGAAGACTGCGACCTGTGCCTCGTGGGCGGTATGTACCGTCGCCGCACCGCCGCTTTTGTGGGACCAACGGCCGAGGATACCCTGCGTGCGTTGGGCATCGACGCGGCGTTTATCGGCGCCAACGGCATTCTGGATGGCGACGTATCTACGTCCAACATGGACGAGGGCCGTATCCAGCAGCTCGCCTTTAGCAAGGCCGACTCACGCTATCTGATCGCCGATTCCAGCAAGATCGGCAAGCGCGACTTCTACACCTTCTGTCGCTTGGACAGCCTGGATGCCGTGGTGTGCGAACCGGGTATCGCCGCCGAGAATCGTGCCGCCATCGAGGAACACACGCAGGTCATCTGCTAGCTAGCGCTGCAGGCGATGCTTCTGCCCTCTGCCGGCGCGGGGGTTATTGCATCAATATGGCGTGCAGAATGACACATAAAAGTTAAAACGTCATTTACGCGTCAAAAAATATGAGACGTAAAAATTTGCGCGTCATTTTACGCGTCAATGTGACGTGAAATGACACGCAAATGCGCTCGGGCCAAGTATTCAGCTTGTGGGCTATACCAGGCGGGCGTAGTCCTGTGACTGATGAAAGATGTGGGCGATATAGATTGTTTCGTGCTCAAACTTGTATAGACACACGTAGTTGTTGACGGGAAACGATCGGTAATTACGTGCCGCCAGCTCTTGCATGTGCGAGAGGGGACGTAAAAGCGGCTGCTCGCGAAGCAGGTCAAGCTGAGATTCAAACTCAGCGACAAAATTGCCTGCTGCACGCGGATTCTTGAGGATTTGAGCAAGGTATCCGACAATACTCTCGTACTCATATCGCGCGCTTTTGAGGATTACGACGTTATAGGCCATATTTGTCTCGTATCGAAGCCGCGAAGGATTCGTAGTCGCTGTAGTCGCCTTGCGATATTTCGTCTTCTGCCAACATCATACGAGACAGCAGTTTTGCCTTGGCGATTTCTTCTTGCATGAGGCGATACTGGTCGCTGCTGATGCAGTGCATGGCCTCGTAGCCGTTCTTAGTTACGGTGACGTCGCGCTCAGACTCAACAAGCGTGGTGAATGCAGCAGTGTCCTTCATATCTCGGACGGGCACACAAGCTGACATGGGTACCTCCTTTGCGTTGGGACACAATTGTACCACGGTATATTAAAACGTCGGCGTCGTCGAATTATCTTAATCTGTAACAGTTGGGAGTAGAAAACCGGGTTAGATGTTACAGATCGAGATATTCTGCTTCGGGCTACCCGTTTGTCTCGATCTGTAACAGGTAGACGTGAAAAAACGGGCTACGTGTTACAGATCGAGATCTTAAAGTTCGGGCCGCTCGTTTGTTTTGATCTGTAACAGGTAGGACCGAAAACCCCTGCTAGATGTTACAGATCAAGACAAACGGCCTGCTCGGGCCCACCAAAAACAAAAAGGGCCGCATACGAACCCGTGGAAGGATTCGCATGCGGCCGACAGGGGGTATGCGGCGGAAACTAGGCCATGAGCAGGCCGGTCTCCGCGACATTCTTGTACCAGTACGCGCTCGCCTTGGGATAGCGCTTCTGGGTCTCAAAGTCGATGTAGAACAGGCCGTAACGCTTGTTATAGCCGTTGGTCCAGGAGAACTGGTCCTGCAGCGACCACACAAAGTAGCCGTCGACGTTCACGCCGCCGTCGATCGCCTTGAGGATCCACGCGAGATGCTGGCGCATGTAATCGATGCGAGGGGCGTCGTCGATAAAGCCGTCCTCAAAGTCGTCCTTATAGCCCATGCCGTTCTCGGTGATGTAGATCTTCTTGTAGTTGGGGTAATCGTTCTTAATGCGCAGCAGCAGGTCGTAGAGACCCTCGGGATAGATAATCCAGTCCCAATCGGTGGTGGGTACGCCTTCGCGTACGCATGACTCACCCACGCCCTTGAGGAACCAGCGCGAGGAGCCCTTGTCGCCGGTGCCATTGTGGTTGATGTCGTTTTCGCCCTCGGCGGCACGCAGGAACTGGCACTTGTAGGTGTTGACACCCAGGCAATCGTTGTAGGGGAGCGCGGCGGTCAGCGCGGCGATGTCCTCGTCGCGGACGTCGAGCTCGCCGCCGGCGATATGGGCCAGCTTGGTCGCAGCCTCCATGGTGTCGGCTGCATAGTGGCCGCGGAAGGTGGCGTCGAGTACCCAGCGGTTGTTGATGACGTCGGCCATGCGAGCTGCCTCGCAGTCGGCGGCGTTGTTGGGGTCGAGGGGATACTTGGGCTCCAGGTTCTGGACAATGCCGATCTCGCCCTCAAAGCCGCCCTCATGGAAGGCGACGACAGCCTTGGCGTGGGCCACCATCATGTTGTGCATGAGCTGGAAGGCCTTGTCCAGGCGGTACTTCTCGCCGTGCGGCCAGTTGCTGACGATAAAGCTGCCCTCGGCGGTTGCGGGAATCTCGTTAAAGGTAAACCAGTGCTTGACCTCGGTGAACTCGGCAAAGCAGAACTTGGCGTACTCGACGAAGGCGTCGATGGTCGTGCGCGTCAGGAATCCCTCGCCGCCGTCCTGGTAGAAGGCCTCGGGCGTATCGAAGTGATCGAGCGTGACATAGGGGATAACGCCAGCTTTGTTGCAGGCGGCAAAGAGCTCGTGATAGAAGGCGACGCCCTCGGGGTTGATCTCGCCAGTGCCGTTGGGGAAGATACGGCTCCAGGCGATGGAGACACGGATGCCGTTGATGCCGAAGTGCTGGCACAGGTCGATATCGACCGGGTACTTGTTGTAGAAGTCGCTTGCAGGATCGGGGGAGAAGCGACCTTGGGCTGCCAGGAAATCGTCCCAGGGCACTTTGCCCTTACCGTGCGTGCGGGTCTCGCCCTCAACCTGGTAAGCGGCGGTGGCGCCGCCAAATACAAAGCCGTCGGGGAACTGCATGGGGTTGTTCATAAGTCATCCTTTCCGTGGGATACGAATAGGGAGAGGTGCCCAAACTGGGGGTCCGGGCACCAACAAAGGGAGGAACTAGTCGAGGTTCTCGCGGAGCCACTTGATGGCGCCAGCGGGGTCGCGAGTAAGGTCGATATATTCCTTACCGCGGGGAGCGAGCAGCTTAATGCCCAGACGATCGGTGTCGGCCTTCATGTCGTTGTAGTAGCTACGAACCTGCGGGGCGAGCACGATGACGTCGTACTGATCCATGATGGCAGTGTGCTGGCCATAGGCACCTGCGGAGGAAGCGATGTTCTCTCCGGTCTGCGCGGCACCTTCCTTGATGGCGTTGGCGAGCATGGCAGAGGTGCCGGCGCCGGCGCACAGGACGAGGACCTTCAGGCCATCGACATCCTTCTTGGCGGATGCATCGGCAGCGGGCTCGGGCTGATCGGCGACAGGCTTGCTGTTAGCGGCGGCATCGGTCGTCTCGACGGGAGCGGTAGCGTGCTCGACAGCGGGCGCAGAGGGCTTGGCGGCGATGGCAGCGGCGCCATCGGACTCGAGACCCAGCTCGGCGGCGCGCTCGGCCTCCTGGTCGCAGAGCAGCTTATCGTATGCCTTCAAGAACGGCAGGTAGATGATGGCGTCCAGCAAGATGATAATCGCGACAAATACCAGGGCGATAAGCTGGAAGTTCGTGGTGATGAAGATGCCGATGGGGGCGGGGGTAGCCCAAGGCACCACGAAGGAGAAGCCGTTCATGCCCACGTTATCGATAAAGAACTTGGCAACACTCACGTTGACGCAACCGGCGGCAACAAAGGGGATGAGCATGTAGGGGTTAAGGATCATCGGCGCGCCAAAGAGCAGCGGCTCGTTGACGGCGAAGGCAACAGGAACAATCGAGGCCTTACCGACGGCTTTGAGCTGCTTGGACTTCATAAAGAGAATCAGCAGAAGCGGCACGATGAACGTGGCGCCGGTGCCGCCGAACTCACCCACGAGCGACATGTTAAAGGTGAGGGAGTGGGCGGGGTGACCGCCTGCCAGCAGAACCTGCAGGTTCTCGGCCTGGTTGGCAAGACGGATGGGGTCGATGCCCGGCTGGACGATCGAGGGGCCGTGGACGCCGATGAACCAGAAGAACGCGGTGGCTGCCTGGATAAGGATAAGGCCAGGATAGGTTTCTGCGGCGGTAAAGAGCGGGGAGAGCAGTTTGATAAGCAGCTCGGAGAACGGAACGCCCATGAGGTTGCGCACGACGACATCGATGATGCCGCAGATGATGACAGTGCCGCCAAAGGGGATGATGTCGCGGAAGTTCTGAGCGATGGCGCCCGGGACCTCCTTGGGCAGCTTAATGGTCAGATCGCGCGAGACGCAGAATTTGTAGACCCACACGGTAATGAACGCGGCGATATAGGCCGAGAACAGACCGCGCGTACCCATGCTGGTGCAATCGAAGACCGAAAGTTCGGAGCCGTTGAGCTTGGTGGTGAACTGCGTGACTGCGAGCAGCAGCATGCTGCACTGGGCGGCCACCATGGTGGAACCGTCGTTGAGCACTTTGCCGGCGGGCATGCGACGGTTCATGGATGCCGTGAAGTTCTTGGCAGTGGTGCCGGCAACCATGATGCCCATGACGCCCATGGTGAAGTTGTAGAGCTTGTTGCACCAGTCGATGAGCGGCTGGGGCAGCGTGATGCCGACCACGCCGGGAAGCGTGGCGATCAGCAGAAAGATCGAAGAGGTGAGGACAATGGGCATGCACCCAAGAAATCCGTCCTTGATGGCCTGGAGGTAGATGTTCCTCGAGATCTTCTCAAAGAACGGTTGATGCTTTTCGAGCATCTTTACGATGGCGTCCATAGAGCTCCTTTGCTGCTTGATGCGCGATGCATGTGGATGGAACTGGTCGTCGATGGATGGTCAGGACTGCCCGGAAACCTTCCTGCTTGAGGAAGGCATTGCGAAATGACAACGTTGTCATTTCGTTAATGACAACGTAAGACATTTTTGGAAGAGCAACAAGGATATACGGGTGAGCGGTCGATATTGTTCGGTAAACGGTTGATTTATCAATCAGGCAGGTAGTGTATGCTAGAACACAAAAAACAAGCGATGCAAAACCGACTGGAGAAGTAGTGGCAACGATGGACAAGAAAAATGTCTCAATGAACGACGTGGCAGTTGCCGCAGGCGTTTCTCTCAAGACGGTGTCGCGCGTGATCAACGAGCCCGATAGCGTGCGAGAGTCGACACGCGATAAGGTCCATTCGGCAATGGAGGCGCTCGGGTTTCGAACCAACTTCGCCGCGCGTTCGCTCAAGTTGGGCCGTTACGGGTGCATCGGCGTGGTGCTGTTTCACTTGTCGGGCGGTGCCGTGGACATGATTGACGGTATTGCCGATGCCGCCGAAGAGCGAGGCTTTGCGCTCACGATGATCAAAAAGCGGGCGGGGGAGAAGATGACCCTTGCCGAAGCGGCGCGTAGGATGTCGCAACTTCCCGTCGACGGCATGATTTTCAACCTGCGCCAGATGGTCGATGACTTTGATACCTTTGAGGCGCCGAAAGACCTCAAGACGGTGATTATCACACCGATGGAACATCCTACCTGCTCCACCGTCAGTGACGACCAAGAGGGCGGCGCGCGTATGGCGTGCGAGTACTTCTTGGACCGCGGGCACAAGAACGTGTACTTCGTCTCTGGTAAGAAAGAGTCGCTGTCGAGCCAGTGTCGTATGAAAGGTTGGCGTGCGGCACTTGAGGCGCGTGGCATTGAGCCGCCCGAGCCTCTGCAAGGCGATTGGAATGCGGATAGTGGCTATGCCGCGGGCCTTGTGCTTGCCGATAAACCCGATTGCACGGCGGTCCTCGCTGCTAACGACTGTATGGCAAACGGCGTGATGATGGCTCTACGTGACAAAGGGCTCAGTGTGCCCGACGACGTGTCCGTGATCGGCTTCGACGATGAGCTCTACAAGACGATTCCCAACTCGATTCTGACGTCGGTGAAGTTTCGCCATCGCGAGCTGGGCATCCGTGCGCTTAACGAGGTCGTCGCAGGTCTGGAAGCCCCGAGCTCCAGAAGCCGTACGCTTGTCTCGGGCGTGTTGGTCGAGCGTTCCAGCGTAAAGGACCTGCGGGCGTAGACGTGCTCGGCTCGTTCACCTTAATCTGTAACAGCTAGGACCGAAAATCCCCGTCAGATGTTACAGATCGAGATTTTTCGGCTCGGCCTATTCCGTTTGTCTCGATCTGTAACAGGTAGGAGCGAAATAACCCGCTAGTTGTTACAGATTTAGATTGAGGGAACTGCCCCGTGCATTCATCTCGATCTGTAACAACTAGACGCCCAAAACCGGTTTTAGTGTTACAGATTTAGACAATTCGGTCCGGCCCGCCCTGTTTATCTCGATCTGTAACAGTTAGGACTGGAAAGCTCGGCTAGATGTTACAGATCGAGACAAACGGCTCCTGACCAGCCCAAAAACAAAAAGACCGGGGGTGGCGCGCCGTGTGACGTGCCACCCCCGGCTGAGAAATGGGGACAGGTTATGTGAGCGGCGCAATTCCGCTCGCCGCAGGCCGCTAGTCCAGACGACGGGTCTGCGCCACGTGCTTGTACCAGTAAGCGCTTGCCTTGGGCGTGCGCTTCTGGGTTTCAAAGTCAACGTAGAAGAAGCCGTAGCGCTTGTTGTAGCCATTGGTCCAGGAGAACTGGTCCTGCAGGCTCCACAGGAAGTAACCACCCACGTTGACGCCCACCTCCATGGCCTTGAGCAGCCAGCGCAGGTGCTGCTCGATGTAGTCGATGCGCGGCTGGTCGTCCACAAAGCCGTCCTTGTAGGGGTCCTTGTAGCCCATGCCGTTCTCGGTGATGAAGATCTGCTTGTAGTTGGGGTAGCGCTGCTTAATGTAGACGAGCAGATCGAACAGACCCTCGGGATAGATGATCCAGTCCCAGTCGGTGGTGGGGATGCCGGGCTTGTTCACATGCTCGCCAATGCCCTTGACGCGCCAGCGGCCGGTGCCCTTTTCGCCCGTACCGTTGTGGTGCAGGTCGTTCTCGCCATCGTAAGCCTTGAGGAAGCGGCACTGGTAGTTGTTAACGCCCAAGTAGTCGTTGTAGAGCGCGGCCTCGCGCATAATCTCGAGATCCTCGTCCAGGATCTCGATGGTGCCGCCCGAGACGGCAGCCAGGCGGTTGGCGCACTCGAGGGTATCGGGCGCGTAGTCGCCGCGGAAGGTGGCGTCGAGCAAAAACTGGTTCTGCAGCACGTGCTCGTTGTTGGCGGCCTTGATGTCGGCGGGGTCGTTCTCGTTAAGCGGGTACTTAAACTCCAGCGACTGAATGACGCCGATCTTGCCCTTAAAACCACCGTTGTGGAAGGCCAGTACTGCCTTGGCGTGGGCGAGCATCATGTTGTGCTCGCACTGGAAAGCCTCGGCCAGATGCGCCTTGACGCCGCCGGGGAAGGTGCCCTCGATGTAGGTGTTGGAGGCGTCGGCCCAGATCTCGTTAAAGGTGAACCAGTAGGTCACCTGGTCGGCGTACTCCTTAAAGCAAAAGGTGGCAAAGTCCACAAAGGCGTCGATGGTCTCGCGGTTGAGGAAGTCGCCTTTCTCAAAGAGGGGAAGCGGCGTGTCAAAGTGATGCAGCGTGACAAACGGCTCAACGTGGTGCTTGTGGCACTCGGCAAAGAGGTCGTGGTAGAACTGCACACCCTCGGCGTTGATCTCGCCGGTGCCGTTGGGGAAGATGCGGCTCCAGGCAATGGAGAGGCGGATGCCGTTGATGCCGAACTCCTCGCACAGCTCCAGGTCGACGGGGTACTGGTTGCAGAAGTCCGAAGCGGGATCGGGAGAGAAACGCCCCTGGGCCTCCAGGAAGTCGTCCCAGGCAACCTTGCCCTTACCGTGA
This sequence comes from Collinsella sp., assembly GCA_019425005.1. Classification (GTDB taxonomy): domain Bacteria; phylum Actinomycetota; class Coriobacteriia; order Coriobacteriales; family Coriobacteriaceae; genus Collinsella. The sequence goes on along the minus strand of JAHYYK010000008.1, from coordinate 6,737 downwards.
GTGCGGGTCTCGCCCTCTACCTGGTAGGCAGCAGTGGCGCCGCCAAAGACAAAGTCCTCGGGAAACTGCGCAGGCGGGTTAGTGACGCTAGCAGGGTTAACGGACATGATGATCCAATCGTCTAAATTGAAGGGCCAGCCGGTCTTGGATGGTCGGCTGGCCCTGAGCGTTACTTACTTCGAGAGTTGCTCGCTTACGAAGGCGAGAGACTTGTCGCCGTTCTGGGAGAGCTCGATGTACTGCTTGCCACGGCAGGCGACGCACTTGTTGCCCACGCGCTCGCAGTCCTTCTGAAGGTCGGCCAGGTAGCTTGCGGCCTGCGGGGCCAGGACGACCAGGTCAAAGTCGGGGAGCATGTCAACGTGGTTGCCATAGGCCTCGGCAGCGGTCTCGAGGTTAATACCGCGCTCCCTGGCAGCCTTGGCCAGCGCGTTGGCGAGCAGGCCCGAGGTACCGCCGCCCTGGCAGAGTACGAGCACGCGCCTGCCGTTGAGGTCGCTGGCGGTCGCAGCCTCGGTGGCGGGCGCTGCGGAAGCGGCGGGGGCGTCGGCCTTCACGGCCTCGGCAGCAGCGCCGGCGGCAACGCTCTTGGCGTCAGCCTTGCCCTGGAAGGCGTCGTTGAGCTTGGCGGCCTTCTCAGCGTTCTTGGCGGCGAGCTCCTCCTGGGAGATCTCGGCCTCCTCGGTGCACTTCTGGGCGTCATAGGCACGGAAGAACGGGTAGTACAGGGCAAAGTCGACAACCAGGATAAGGGCGAGCATCACAAAGGCGAGCGGCTGGAAGCCCAGGCCCATGATGGTGCCGATGGGGCCGGGGACGGTCCAGGGCAGGGTGTACATAAAGCCGTTCATGCCCAAGAAGTCGATAAAGATCTTGAGGATCCAGATGTTGGCTATCGGGGCAAAGACAAACGGGACAAAGAAGACGGGGTTGAGCACGATGGGCGCGGCGAACAGCAGCGGCTCGTTGACAGCGAAGCAGACGGGAACGATGGCGGCCTTACCGACGGCGCGCATCTCCTGGGACTTGGCCAGGAAGCAGAACATAAAGACCAGGACAAGCGTGGCGCCGGTGCCGCCCATGCAGACGACGAAGTACTGGGCACCCTGGGTCAGGACAGCGGAAGCGTGCTGGCCGGCCTGGAACGCAGCCAGGTTGTCGGTCATGTTGGCAACGAGGGCGGCGGCGATGGCGGGCTCGACGATCGAGGGACCGTGGACGCCGACGAACCAGAACAGGCTCATGGCGCCGTAGATCACAGCGAGACCGATATAGCCGTCGGCAGCGGTGAACAGGGGCTGGAACACCTGGATGACGCCCTGGGCAAAGCAGAAGCCAAAGGCAGCGCGGAAGACGATGTCAAAGACCCAAAAGACGGTGATGCAGACGGAGAAGGGGATGATGTCCTTAAAGGTCTGCGAGATGTTGGGCGGAACCTGCTCGGGCATCTTGACGGTGATGTTGCGCTTAATGAAGAACTTGTAGATGATGCCGGTCACAAACGCAGCGATAAAGGCGGTCAGCAGGCCTTTGGAACCAAGGTAGGTGGTGTTGAAGCCGCTGGCAGCGTCCGTGGCGATCGTGTCGCTCGAAAGGAGCAAGAAGCCGATGATGGCCGCGCACATGCACGAGATGAAGTTGATCTGGTTGTTCTTGGGCAGATCGCGGTTCTGAGCGTCGGCGAAGTGCTTGGCTGTGGTGGCAGCGCAGGCGATGGCCAGGATACCCATGGAGTAGTTGTAGCACTTCCACAGGGCGTTGTTGATGTCATCGGGCCAGTAGAAACCCCAGATGTTGGGGACCGAGGCTACCAGGCAGAAGATGGACGAGAAGATGATGATGGGGATGACGGAGATAAAGCCGTCGCGAATCGCCTTGAGGTACTTGTTGCGGGCGATCGCGTTGAAAAAGGGCTGGCCCTTTTCGATAGTGGCGATGAGTTGCTCCATGCAAAGCTCCTAAGAGTCGGTGGGTTAGCAACGATGGTAGCTTTTGACGTTTGCTTGCCAAAATGTTGACGTTGCCATTTTGGGACACAAAAAAGACGCGAACCGGTGGTTCCTGTGTCTGCGAACCGTCGATTCCTTGCGCGTAAACGTTTGAGCCGCCCGGTGGCTCTGTGTTTGCACAATGGCAACGTTAACATTTGGGCGACAAAAGCCGTTCGGGGAAGCAGAAATGTCGGTGAACGGTAGGTTTTGGGTGGTGAGCGTATGGTGGGGGAGGCGTTGGATATACTTGAAGACGTTTCATTTGACTGCGCAGGATGCCACTAATGGCATCGTTGACATAGAAAGATCGACCTATGGCCGCTGTTAAAAAATCGGTTTCCGTTAAGGACGTGGCGCGTCTCGCGGGCGTCTCGGAGCAGACAGTCTCGCGTACGGTGCACGATTCGCCCAGCGTGCGCCCCGAGACCAAGGAGCGCGTGCGTGCCGCCATGCGCGAGCTGGGGTATCGCCCCAATTTTGCCGGTCGATCGCTGCGCCGCGGCAAGTTTAAGACCGTCGGCGTCGCCATGTTCAACATTACCGGTACCGGCAACCTCGACCGTATGGAGGGCTTTGCTGCCGCCGCCGATAAGCACGGCTACGCCATTACCCTCACGAAAGTAGATGGGCATCCGTATACCCTCGAGAGCGCATCGTCGCGCATGAGCGCACTGCCGGTGGATGGCATGGTCGTGATCATGAATCGCATGCCGGCGGACTTTGGCACCTTCGAGCCACTGCCCGGCATGCAGACAGTGCTCGTTACGATGTTGGAGCACCCGCTTTGTTCAACGGTCGATAACGACCAGTTCGATTGCTCGCGCCAGGTGGTCGAGTATTTGCTGGAGCAGGGGCACAAGACCGTGCACTTTATCTCGTGCCCCGAGCGCTCGCTTTCGGGCATGCAGCGCGAGGAAGGCTGGCGCGAGACATTGCGCGCACATGGTATTGAGCTGCCGCGACTCATCCGTGGCGATTGGACGGCGCAGAGCGGATATGCCGCAGGCCAGGCTCTGGCGGACGATCCGACCTGTACTGCCATCTATGCCTCCAACGACGCCATGGCCTACGGCTGCATTCGCGGGCTCGAGTCGCGCGGAAGGCGTGTGCCCGAGGACGTGAGCGTGGTGGGTGTTGATGACAGCCTGGGCGATATCGTGCCCGACCGTCGCCTGACCACCGTGCGCTTTGACAACAGGCGTGTCGGCATGTGGGCAGTCGATAAGATCGCCGGTGCCGAGGGGGGTGCGTCTGGCGTGGAGCACATGCTGATCCCCGGCGTGCTCGTAGAGGGCGATACGGTGCGCGATTTGCGCTAGGGCGCGGTCCTGTTTGGGTTTCCGTTAATCATGTTTGATATTGTTCGAAATGGTTTGGAAACCGTTCACGGGTGAAAATTGACCGTTCATAGCTTGAAATTATGTTTTGCGTTGTTCTTTTTTGTTTGAATGTTAATGTTTCTGCCATACAGAACGCAGCGCGTATGCCCGGACGCGATGCTCTCCATTGGTTCATATGTGAAAGGAACGCAATATGGCAACCAAAGAAGAAATCTCGATGGTTGGATTCGAGATCGTCGCATACGCAGGTGACGCCCAGACCGATCTGCTTGCAGCGCTCGATGCTGCTCGCGAGGGTGATTTTGAGAAGGCCGAGCAGCTGCACAAGGATGCCAGCGATGCGCTCATCGGTGCCCACGACACGCAGACCAAGCTGCTTTCGCAGGAGGCCGGCGGTGGCGAGATGGAGATGACCTTCATCATGGCTCACGCTCAGGACACTCTCATGACCACTATGATCCTGGAGAAGCAGACCCGCTTTACCATCGATGCCTACAAGCGCATCGCCGAGCTCGAGGCCAAGCTCGCCTAACGAGTCCGCACAACCAAGTCCCCTTCCAAAAGCTCTGCCGCAGACTCGCGACAGGGCTTTTTCTTTTCAAGACTTTAGTCTGCTGGCCGCGCAGCGGCCAGCTTTGAACCACCCGCTACG
>JAHYYK010000008.1:0-2654 GCA_019425005.1 Collinsella sp. | reverse complement strand
CAAACGGTCAGCAATCATCCGTGAACGATATTTGTTCAAAAAAGAACAAAGATAAACAAATAGTTGTTGCAGTTACTGTTCGAATGTGTTCAAATAAACATGAACAGTGAAGAACCGCACATTCAGATGCCCGGACCTGAACGCGATTCAACACTTCCAAACAGAAACTACGCACCTGCGTATCTCTCAAGGAGGATGTCATGAGAGTTGTAATCGCTTCCGATGCCGACGGTATGTCGATGAAGGAGTCCATCAAGGAGATGCTCATCGCCGACGGTCACGAGGTCGTCGACTATTCCGAGACCCCTGCCGCGGACTTTGTCGATTCCGCGACCGCCGTTGCCAAGGACCTGCTGGAGCACAAGGATTCCCAGGGCTTCGCATTCGATAAGTACGGTGTCGGCTCCTATATGGCCGCCGTCAAGATCAAGGGCATGGTCGTCGCCAACATTTCCGACGAGCGTTCCGCTTACATGACCCGCGAGCACAACGGCTCGCGCATGGTCACCATGGGCCCGGGCGTTGTGGGCACCGAGGTCGCAAAGAAGATCGCCCGCGAGTTCCTGCGCGCCCAGTATGCTGGCGGCCGTCACCAGATCCGTGTCGACATGCTCAACAAGATGGCCTAACGAGAGCCACCGAGAACTCGAACTTCTACCTCAACTTGTGAATTCAGACGAAAGGACGTTCTGATGAAGAAGACCATCGCAATCGGTTGCGACCATATCGTTACGGACGAGAAGATCTATCTGGCCGACCGCCTGGAGCAGGCTGGCTACAAGGTGCTCGACTGCGGCACCTACAGCCACACCCGTACGCACTACCCCATCTACGGCAAGGCCGTGGGCGAGGCTGTTGCCAGCGGCAAGGCTGACTTTGGCGTGGCCCTGTGCGGCACCGGCATCGGCATCACCAACGCCGTCAACAAGGTTCCCGGCGCCCGCTGCGCCCTGGTTCGCGACATGACCTCTGCCCTGTATGCCCGTCGCGAGCTCAACGCCAACATCGTGGGCTTTGGCGGCAAGATCACCGGCGAGTTCCTGATGGCCGACATCATGCTTGCCTTCCTGGAGGAGCCCTACGACAAGACTCCCGAGCACGATGCCTTGATCGCCAAGATCGATGCCTGCAATAAGGCCGACGCCGAGGCTCAGGCCGACCCGCACTTCTTTGACGAGTTCCTGGAGAAGTGGGACCGCGGCGAATACCACGACTAAGGAGGTTCCGGCGTTCTACCGAACGCCAGACCAGTCGACGCTGCGAAGCCATCTGGCGTGCGAGCTACTCTGATAAAACTTTTGCTTGCTGAGCTCGTGTGCGTCGTTTTGGCGGTACCCGGCATTCTGCAGCTTTTTAATTGACGGCTCGCGTTTCTGTGAGGGGCGCGGGCCGGTTTTCTAAACAGGAGTCCAACATGATTCTGACCGTTACCATGAACCCGTCGATTGATACGCGCTATCAGCTCGACAAGCTGATCATCGACGATGTTAACCGTGTGACGCCCGAAAAGACCGCTGGCGGCAAGGGCCTCAACGTGAGCCGTGTGCTGCTGCAGTTGGGCGACGATGTGCTCGCGACCGGTCTGCTCGGCGGCCACATGGGTGCCTATATGGCCGAGCTTATGGATGCCGACGGCGTCAAGAACGACTTTGTGCCCATCGCCGGCGAGACGCGCATTTGCCTGAATATTCTGCACGAGGGCAATCAGACCGAGCTGCTGGAGAGCGGCCCGCAGATCGCTCCCGCCGAGCTCGAGGCCTTTACGGCCAAGTTCGCCGAGCTTGCAGCGAAGGCGGACGTTGTGACGCTTTCGGGCTCGCTGCCGCGTGGCGTCGATGCCGGCTACTATGCCGAGCTCGTCAAGATCGCCGAGGAGGCGGGCGCCAAGGTGCTGCTCGACACCTCGGGTGCATCGCTGGAGGCCGCGCTGGAGTCCGACGCTAAGCCTGAGCTCGTAAAGCCCAACCTGACCGAGATTAACGGCCTGCTGGGTACATCTTTTACGACCGATGATGTCGATGCCCTGCGCGAGGCGCTTGCCGCCGATGGTCGTTTTGCCGGTATTCCCTGGGTTGTCGTTTCGATGGGCGCTGCCGGTTCGGTGGGCTTCCATGAGGGTCGCGCATTCCGCGCCAAGACGCCCGCGATTGCGGCTGTGAACGCGACGGGTTCCGGTGACTCGACCATCGCCGGCTTTGCGCATGCCATTGCTGCTGGTGCCGACGACGTCACGGTGCTCAAGACCGCCAATACCTGCGGTAAGCTCAACGCCATGGATCCCAAGACCGGCCATCTGGTCATGGACCGCTGGGACGAGATCTACAGCAACGTTGAGGTCGTAGAGTTGTAGCGGTTGCGACTCCTAATAGAATGAGCGTGGATAATCTCCTGCTTTTGGTGCCCATGCGAGCTCAAAGTGGGAGATTTTCCACGCTCGAGTCATTAGCCATTGGGGACGTTCTTGTTTGACTAGTCGTTTAAGAACGTCCCCAATGGCTACACTCAAAAACGGCGCCCGTCGGCGATGTTGCCGGCGGGCGCCGTTGTCGTGTGGGCGGAAATGATCCGTTTTCCTCCGTCCCTAAGGGATCATTACAGTGAGTCGATAAAGCGCTGCTGGGCGGCGCGGCCGGCCTCGTCCCATTTAAAGACGC
>JAHYYK010000079.1:2872-4097 GCA_019425005.1 Collinsella sp. | reverse complement strand
CGCCAGGACTACGAAGTCGAGCTCGCGACGCTCGCCGAACGCGCCCGCATCGCGCGCGAGATCCACGATAACGTCGGGCACCAGCTCACGCGCGCCTCACTGCAGGCCGAAGCCCTACGCGTGGTCCACGCCGACGAGCCTGGCGTCGCCGCCGATTTCGCCGACGTTAAACGCACGGTTGACGAGGCGCTCCAGCTTGTGCGCGCCAGCGTCCACGCGCTCAACGACAACGCCGTCGACCTTCCCGTGCAGCTCGAACGCATTGTCGAAGGCACACGCTCGGACGGCGGCCCGCAGATTGAGCTTGAAGTTATGGCCGAACATGCGCCCGCAAACGTCGCCAACTGCTTTGCAGCGGTCCTGCGCGAAGCGCTCTCCAATACCATACGCCACGCTTGCGCCCAGACCGTCACCGTACGGTGCATGGAGCATCCGTCGTTTTACCAGCTCATTGTTACCGACGATGGCGTGGGTGAGGTCCAAGCAAGCGGCCGCGGCACCGCGGAGGGCATGGGGCTCGCCTCCATGCGCGAGCGCATCGAGGCGCTTGGCGGCACCTTCACCGCCGGCCCGCGTGCCGGCGCCGGCGGCTGGCGTGTGTTTGCCACCGTTCCCAAACAGCAAGGAGATGAGGGCCGATGAGGCTCATCGTTGTCGACGACGACCGCTTGGTGGTCGATTCGCTCAAGATTATCTTGGGCGCCCAGCCGCAGATCGAAGTGGTGGGCACCGGTGCCAACGGCAACGATGCGGTGGCGCTCTACGCCGAGCACGCACCCGATATTGCGCTGCTCGACATCCAGATGCCGGGACGCGACGGCCTTTCGACCGCGCGCGAGATCCTTGAGCACGACCCTGCGGCGCGCGTGGTGTTTCTGACGACGTTCTCGGATGACGAGTACATTGTGTCGGCGCTCAAGCTGGGCGCCCGCGGCTACCTGATCAAGACCGATGTCGCTGCCATTCCGCCGGCGTTGGCGCAGGTCATGGACGGCAAACGCGTGCTCGAGGGCAAGGCGATCGAAGATATCAACTTTGATGGGGCGGACGTCGAGGCCGGCGCGACCCGCCGGCCCGCCGCCTTTGCCGGCCTGACCGACCGCGAGTTCGAAGTCGCCGAGCTCATCGCCCGCGGCCTCGACAACAAAGAGATCGCCGCCACCGCCTATATGGGCGAAGGCACCGTACGCAACCACATCAGTTCGATCCTGGCCAAAATGGGCCT
>JAHYYK010000079.1:0-2772 GCA_019425005.1 Collinsella sp. | reverse complement strand
GCTTGACCATAGAACCCAAGGCCGTCTTGGCAAATGTCAGCAAACTCATGCCGCGCCTACCTTTCCGTGCAGCTAATGCAGGGATCGATGGTCAGGATAATCATGGGCACGTTGGCAAGAAGCACGCCCTGCAGCGCATGCGTCAGACCCGCCAGGTTTTGCGACGTCGGCGTCCGCACGCGGAAGCGGTCCAAGTTCTTGGTGCCGTTACCGCGCACATAGTAATACGCCTCGCCGCGCGGCTGCTCAATCACAACCTCGCCGAGCGCGCCGTCGGCCGGCGTGAGCTTGGTGCGCCCGCCGATTCCGTCGTGCGGAATCTTGCCCACAAGCTCCTTGATGATGTCCATGGCCTGCGTGACCTCGGCGCAACGCACCTGGCAGCGGGCATAGCAGTCGCCATCGGTCGCCACGATAGGTTCAAACGCGGCCAGATCCGCATAGGCGCCGTCGCCAAACATGCGCACGTCGTAGTCCACGCCCGAGGCACGACCGAACGGGCCGACCATCGAAAGCTCCAGCGCTTCCTTCTTGCTAATCACGCCCACGCCATGCAAGCGCTCGCCGCAGCTATTGTCGTCCAAAAACGTATGCACCAGGGCCTCGTAGTCGGGACGCATGGCATCGAGCGTCTGGACAATGCCTGCCAGCTCGGAGTCCTCGATATCGTGCTTAAGGCCGCCGATCTCGTTAATCGAAAGGATCACACGGCCGCCGCAGGTGCTCTCAAAAATCTTGAGAATCTGCTCGCGCAGCGTCCACGAGCGATAGAACAGCGCCTCGAAGCCAAAGGCATCGGCGAGCAGGCCCAGCCACAGCAGGTGCGAGTGAATGCGCGAAAGCTCGTGCAAAATGGTGCGGATATACTGCACGCGGCCGGGCACCTCGATGTCGAGCATGCGCTCGCAGGCGCTGGCATAGCCGCAGCTATGGCCCACGGCGCAGATACCGCAGATGCGCTCGGCGATGTAGCCAAACTGATGCATATCGCGCTTTTCGGTAAGCTTCTCGAGTCCGCGGTGCACAAAGCCGATCTGCGGAATTGCCTCGATAACGCGGTCGTCCTCGATCACCAGGTCCAGATGAAGCGGCTCGGGCAGCACCGGGTGCTGCGGGCCAAACGGAATAACGGAGCGATGTGCCATGGACCTTACGCCTCCTTTTTCTGCTTGTCGCGGGCGGCCTTGGCGGCAAGCGCCGCGCGGACCTTGGCCGCTTTCTCGGGATCCATGGCGGCGAGCTTTGCTTCCAGCTCGGCGGCTTTGAGCGCGGCCTTGGCGGCAGCTTCATCGTGCTGAGCATCGGAGCCGGCAGCCGCAGCGGACTGAGCGACAGTAGCACCCGCAGTACCCTCCCCCGCAGCGGCCGCGGCAGCGGCAGCCTTCTCGGCGGCGGCCTTGCGCGCCTTGGCCTCGGCGGCGGCACGGACCTTCATGGCTTTCTCGCGCGCGGCCTTCACCTCGGGCGTGATAACGCTCATGGGCTCGGCAGTCGAGACCTGGTAGAAAAAGCCGTTGAAGTCGACCTGCATGTCGGTGATGGCAAGACCAAATAGGTCATGCGCTTCGTTTTCAAACGGGAATACCGCCGGATAGTACGAGCTGATGGACGGAATCTCCTGGTACTGGTCGATACCCTCGACCATCAGATTCTCAATCGCATAGTTGCCGTCCTGCGCGATATGCTCCCGAGCAGCACGAACGTTGATAAACGTATAGACCAGGCGATACGATCCGTCGTCCACACAGCGCTCGGCGTGCATCTGCACAAAGCGGGCACCGAAGCCCTTGAGCGCCTGCACATGCGGCAACAGCTCGTCGATTCCGACGGTGGTATAGATTGCCTTTTGCATTACTCGGCCTCCTTTGCAGCGACGGGCGCACCGTCAGCCGCGCCTGCGTCGACACCGACCCCGGCCCCCGCAGCAGCCACGAACCCGTCCTCGCCCAGCTCAACGCCACCGTCCCAGGTTGCGGCACCGCCCACGGTGAGCGGGTCGCCGCCGGCGCGCATCACGGCTTCCTTCTGATCCAGGATGCCGCACGCCTCCACGATGGCATCGATCACCGTCTCGGGACGAATGGCGCACCCGGGCGCGTACACGTCCACGGGAATCGCGCGGTCCACGCCACCGATCACGTTGTACGCATCGCGGAACACGCCGCCCGAACACGCGCAGATACCGCAGGCCACCACGCACTTGGGCTCGAGCATCTGGTTGTAGATCTGGCGCACGACGGGCAGGTTCTGGGCATTGACCGACCCCGTCACCAAAAAGATATCTGCATGCTTGGGGTTGCCGGTGTTGACCACGCCAAACCGCTCCGCATCGAACAGCGGCGTGAGCGAGGCCAGCACCTCGATATCGCATCCGTTGCAGCTCGAGCCGTCGTAATGAATAACCCACGGCGAGCGCGACATTTTATGATCCATGGATGCCGCCTCCTAAATAAACACGTCGACGAGGATGGGCATAAGGTTGAGCAGGCCAAACACCAGCGCCACACCCCATCCGAGCTTAAAGCAGCTGCGCCAGGTGCTGCGTGCGAAGGTGTTGTCGATCAGTACCTCGACAAAATACGTCGCAGCCATCACGACCAGGGCGACCACCCAGCTCACCGGGTTGTCCCAAACAAAGAACATGCCCACCCACATCAAAAACAGCACGGTCTCGCACCAGTGCATAAGGGTCATCTTGGCCAGCGTGCCGCCGCTCATCTCGGTGGCGACGCCCTGGACGATCTCCTGATGCGCGTGATGCGAGTACGAAAG
>JAHYYK010000078.1 GCA_019425005.1 Collinsella sp. | reverse complement strand
CAATACGCAGTAGACAGTTGGCCCGCTGCATCGTGCCGAGCAGCGCCGAATTCTGCGTCTTGGCCTCGGTCACCAACAGCTCACCGGTCTCGGGGTCGCGCAAAACCGTGGCGCGATCGAAGAAGCGTCGGTCCTGGCGCTTCTTTACGCCGTGCGTCAATATCGCCTGCTGCACGGGACGCGCACCCTCGGCAAAGCCGCGCATCTTGCGGATCGCGGGGCGGGCGAGCATCTCAAAGCCCACATACGCCGCCGCGGGATTGCCCGAAAGCCCCAAATACGGCTTGCCCCCAAGCAGGCCAAACGTGATGGCTTTGCCGGGACGCATCGAGATACGGTCGAAGAGCACCTCGCCCTCGCGCCGGACGAGCGCCGTCACATAGTCGTAATCGCCCGCCGAGGCACCGCCGCTCGTAATGACAAAATCGCACTCCTGCACGGCGCGATGCACGAGCTCGGCGATTGCCTGCTCATCATCGGGAGCGATGCCAAAGAACACCGGCTCGGCGCCGGCATCGAGTGCCTCGGCCATCAACGCCGACGAGTTGGAGTCGCGAATCTGCCCGCGCGCCGGCAGCTCACCCGGCGCGACCAGCTCCGTGCCCAGCGAGATAATGCCCACACGCGGCGCGGCATGCACCTTCACGCTCGCATACCCGGCGCTCGCCAGCAGGCCAGCGCCGGCCGGGGCCACAACCTCGCCGGCGTGCATCACAACATCGCCGACATGGGCCTCCTCGGCGGCAGAGCGAACGTTCTCCCCTACCTTGGCAGGCGCCGAGAAGCTCACGTGCGAGCCCTCGTTGCCGTCGCCGTCAAGCACCTCGACGATCTCGTATTTCACCACGGCATCGGCACCTTCGGGTACCGGCGCGCCCGTCATGATGCGGACCGTCTCGCCCACGCCGACCACGCCCTCAAAGACATGGCCCGCGGCCTCGTGTCCGACAACGTCGAGCGTCACCGGCGCCTCGCCAGATGCCTGCGCCAAGTCCGCCGAGCGCACGGCATATCCGTCCATAGCGCTGTTGGCAAACGGCGAAATGTCGATATCGGCCACCGCGTCCTCTGCCAAGGGAAGACCGGCGGCCTGCCACACGGGAATCTCGACAACTTCGGTGCGATTCACGTGCGACAAGACGATCGCCTGTGCGTCCTCCAACGGAATGAGTTTCTCAGCCATATGCACCTCTTAATGCCACGGCGCACAACGGGAGCGCCGATTCTTTATGCTTGTCTCAGTATAATCCCCCGACGCACGACCGCGACTCGGCCTGTACCCGCAAATACACCTGTCGGTTGCAAGCCACGAAACAGAATGGAAACCAACCCACCGGCTCGTCGCGTTTACCGCGTTTTATAATGCTCGTGTTGCAACCCAAAAAGAGGAACGTATGGCTTTTACCGACAAACCCGAAAGCGCAAACGAGGCGCAGGATCATTCCCAGCCGCTCGACGACGGCGGCCTTTTCTCCCTTAACGACGTCATCATGGCAGGCAGGCAACAGCTCACCCGCTCCGAGCATCTCTTGGCTGCCGACACGCGCCGCAACGCCCGCAACCTACTCGCGAGCGCCAAGTTGCTCGCACTCGTCGTCATCGTCTCGCTCGCCATGGGCGTTGCCGCCTGGGCGTTTTTGACCTCGCTGAATATCGCGACCGACTATCGCGAGCACCATGCATGGGTCTACGCCTTGCTTCCCGTTGTGGGCGTTGCCACCGCATGGGTGTACAAAAACCACGGCCTTGCCGCCAAACGCGGTAACAACCTGGTCATCGACTCCGCTCTGGGCACACGCCTCATCCATATGCGCATGGCCGTTCTCACCTTCGTCTGCTCCACGCTCACGCACCTAACGGGCGGATCTGCCGGTCGCGAGGGGGCCGCGGTGCAGATTGGCGGCACCATCGCCAGCAATATCTCGAACCTCGCCCACCTCAAAAAACATGACCACCACGACCTCATGCTCGCCGGCATCTCGTCGGCCTTTGGCGCCGTATTCGGCTCGCCCCTTGCCGGAGCTTTCTTTGGCATGGAGATGTGCTTTATCGGCAAGATCGACTACACCGCGGGCATCTACTGCCTGGTCGCCTCGTTTACCGGCTACTTTACGTCACTTGCCTTGGGAACCGAGTACGAGGCGAATGTCATCGCCAGCGTTCCCAACATGACACCGCGGACGGTTGTCATCGTTGTTATCAGCGCAATTATCTTCGGTCTGACGGCACGCCTCTTTGCCTGGTCGGTTCGAACCGTCAAAAGCCTTTACGGTCGCTTTATCACCAATTACCTTACTCGCGCACTCGTGGGCGCACTCGTGGTTTTGGCCGCCTATGCCCTCCTTGACGCCTGGGACTACGCCGGCCTTTCCACGTGGCTTTCCGGCGCCGGATTTGCAGGCAACACCACCCTGGCGGACGCAGCCATCAAGTTGGTCGTCACAGCGCTTACCCTGGGCGCGGGCTTCCAAGGCGGCGAGGTCACGCCCCTGTTTGGCATCGGTGCGGCACTCGGTGGCTGGATCGGTTGCCTTACCGGGCTTGACCCCAGTTTTCTGGCGGCTCTCGGCATGCTCGGCGTGTTCTGCGCCGGCCTCAACGTGCCCATCACCACCTGCATGATGGCCATCGACCTGTTCCACGGCACGGCCGCCGGGTTCTTTGTCATCGTGGCCTTTATCAGCTACCTAACCGGCGGACACCGCGGCGTGTACCCCGCCCAGCGCATCATCTCACCCAAGCGCCGCTCGCTTATTGTGGATGAGGGAGGTACGGTAGCGGATGCTATCGAGCGCCACAACGACCTGATAGAGTAGATGTAATTATCGCCGTGCAGCCACAATCGGGGCTAATTCGACCTGAGCGCGACCGCACTGTCATGTCACACGCCGGGAGTCGCCCCATGCACGCAACTGATTTTGGTCGCACGCTCATCATCGCCAACCCAGCCGCCCAGTCGGGTGCGGCACGCGAAGTTGCCGAGCGCCTGCAACGCTTTTTGGACATGACTGCACGCGCATCCCAGTTTGACCTGGTGTTGACCGAGCGTATGGGACACGCCAAGGAGCTGGCCGCACAGGCTCAGGGCTATCGCACCGTTATCGCACTCGGCGGCGACGGCGTGATTCACGAGGTCGTCAACGGGCTTATGACGCAAAAGGAGGACGCCCGCCCCGCTCTTGCCGTCCTGCCCGTGGGCTCCGGCAATGATTTTGCCCAGACGCTCGGCATCAACGATTTCTCCGGCAAGGATTATGGCGCGCTGCTCACCTGCGAGCTGCAGCGTCAGGACATCGGGCGCATTCGCTCGTGGAGCCCTGCGAGCGGCAGCGGCGAGGCTACCGTTGAGTACTACGACCAGACGCTTTCGGTCGGCATCGATGCCGCCATCGGCCTGGGCACCACTGAGCTGCGCAAAAAGACCGGCTTGACGGGCGCGCCGCTCTACACCCTTTCGGGACTTGAGCAGTTTGGCCTGCGCTACCGCAACTACCCCATGACAGTCAGCTTTGACGGCGCGCCCGCCGAGCGCGTGAGGGCGATCATCATGGCGATTCAGCTTGGTCCTACCTATGGCTCGGGCTATCGCATCTGCCCCGATGCCGACCCCTGCGACGGCATGCTCGACGTCTGCTACGCCTGCGGCCCCGTCCCTCGCGCGGTAGCCCTGCCTATGTTCCTTTCGGCCAAGGACGGCCACCATACCAAGTTGCCACCGGTTCGCATGCGCCGCTGCCGCCATGCGGAGCTAACTTTTGAGGAGCCCGACTACCCCATCCAGGCCGACGGCGAGCCCGTTGACGCCTCGCGCATCGAGGTCGACGTCCTCGGCAGCGCCCTCCAAGTTTGGCACCCTACCCGCTAGCAAGGCCAGTGGAACAAACGACTACTCGTCGCTGCCCGGCTTGCGTCGGTTGGCCTTTTTAATGGCATTGAAGTGCTTGTCATTGAGTCTGCGCTGACGAGAGCGCTGGGGCACCTTGGTCTTTACACGTCGACGCGGTGGACGTCCGCGTCGCTCGAGCTCGGCGTGCAGCTTGCGCAGGCAGCTCGCGCGATTTTGGAACTGGCTGCGGCTCTCGCGCGCCGTCACGGTAATCCCTGTGGGCACGTGCTTCATGCGCACCGCCGAGTCCGTCGTGTTCACGCCTTGTCCGCCCGGACCCGTCG
>JAHYYK010000077.1 GCA_019425005.1 Collinsella sp. | reverse complement strand
GGGGTTTTACGAGTGTGCAGAACGAACCCGAAGGCTTCAGGCACGCCAGCACGGCATCGATGATATTCGCTATGCTCGTAAACGACACATCGCACACGGCCAAGTCGATAGCGCTGCCGTAGCCAAGCTCGGGCAGCTGCGTGACGTTAGTGCGTTCATGGAGCGTCACGCGATCGTCTTGGCGCAGCGACCAATCAAACTGGGCGCGACCCACATCGACCGAAACGACCGTAGCGGCGCCGCGCTTGAGCAGGCAATCGGTAAAGCCACCCGTAGAACAGCCCACATCGAGGCAAGCAAGGTCCGTCGGATCAATCCCAAACGCATTGAGCGCTCCCTCGAGCTTGAGCCCGCCGCGCCCCACGTAGGGAATACGGCCCTTCACGTGCAGGGGCAGACCGGGCGTCACCTTAAGGCCCGGCGAGGTCAAACGCTCGCCGCCACTCGAGACCAAGCCGGCCATAAGAGTGCGAAGGGCATCCGCGCGATCGGCGCAGATGCCCTGTGAAATCAGTTCGTCATCGAGACGCACACGTTTCATGAATGCCATCAACCATTCGTATCCGGGGACGCGGCCTGGCTATCGTGGGATTCGTTTGCCGCATCCTCATCGTATTCCTGCTCGAGCTTATCGGCCTCACGAGGCGTCAGCTCAAACTTGTCGACCATATCGACCGCACGGGAGCCCAGCTCAATCGCCTCATCAAACAGATCGAGCGAACGCTCCAGGGACGTATCCTTGGAGCGAACGGTCGCAATAATCTGGTCCAAGCGGTCCGAGATCTCGTCGAAGTTGCGGACGGAACCCTCTGGCATGGCTACTCCTCGACGGTACCGGTCTCGGCCTCGGCGGCCTCGGCATCCTCGTCGAGAACGCCGGCCGCAGCCTGAGCGGCGGCAACCTTGGCGGCAGCCTCAGCAGCCTGGGCCTCCTCGCGGGCACGGTCCTCGGCCAGCAGCTCCTGATACAAATCCTCGCCCGGCAGCTCCTCGCTACGAGCGATCTTGCCCAGCACGCCGTTGACAAACGACGCAGACTGGTCGGTGCCATAGGCCTTGGCAAGCTCGACGGCCTCGTTAATCACGATGGCGTCCGAAACCTCCTCGTCGGTGAGGAAGCGCATTTCATAGACAGCGATGCGCAGCAGATTGCGGTCGGCACCGGGCATGCGCATAAGATCCCAGTTCTTGGCGACAGAGCGCAGGGCGCAGTCGATGCGGTCGATGTGCTCGTAGGCACCGCGGCACAGATCCAGCGCATAGGGGTCGAGGGGACCCTTCGAGATCAGGAAATCGCCCTCGAGGACGCGCTCAAGCGGGCTGTCCGTGGCCTCGGCCTGGAACAGCAGCTGCAGCGCCTGACTGCGGGCAAGCGTACGCCCGCGATAAACCTTAAGGCTCAAAGGTTACTCCTTGGGGAAAACGAGGCCGTCGATGCAAACGTCAACGCGCTCGACCTCGACGCCCACCTGGGCGTCGATGGCGGCAACCACGGCGGCGCGAACGGCCTCGGCGAGTTTCTTGAACGGATAGCCAAAGAACACCACGACGCGCACGGTAAGCGCGAGCTTGTCGCCGATGACATCGGCCTCGACCGCCGGCTCAGAAGCCGGGGCCTTGGACGAAAGCATCATGGAGACAAGGTTGGTGGCAAGGTCCTTGACGCCCACGGAGGCGATGCCCTCGACATCCGTGACGGCGCGCGAGACGATGGCGGTCAGAACATCGGGCGAAATGCCGATGCCGTCAATCTTGATTTCCTGGGGCATGAGTCCTCCTAGAAGAGTTGGTTGCTAGACGCGGGAGACGAACTTGCCGTCGCGGGTGTCAACCTTAATGACCTCGCCCTCGTTGAGGTACATGGGGACCTGGATGACAGCGCCGGTGTCGATGGTGGCCGGCTTGGTGGAACCCTGGACGGTATCGCCCTTGAAGCCCGGGTCGGTCTGGACGATGGTGGTCTCGATGAACATCGGCGGGGTCACGCCCATGAGCTCGTCGTCGGCGAAGAGCAGCTGGCAGGTGTCATTCTCGCGCAGCCACTTGGCGTTCTCGCCCACCATATCCTCGGGAACGGGAACCTGCTCGTAGGACTCGTTATCCATGAAGATGTAGTCGGCGCCGTCGTTGTAGAGGTACTGGAACTCACGGGTGGTGAGCATGACGCTCTCGAACTTGGTGCCGGCGTTGCAGGTGTTCTCGACGACGCGGCCGCTCTTGATGTCGCGGGTCTTGTAGCGCACGAAAGCGCCGCCCTTGCCCGGCTTGACGTGCTGGAACTCGACGATGGTGTAGACCTTGTCCTTAATGCGGAGACCGAGGCCGTTCTTGAAGTCGGCGGTAGAGATAGTAGGCATAGCGACCTTTCTTGTTATTGGCTAGACGCACAAACGTCCAAATTACATACGAGCGAAATTATACACTTGCAGACGGCGGCTGCGGCGAGCGCATAAAAAGAGAACGCGGGACGCCGAATCGATCCGGACGCCCCGCCTCCAAAAACCCAAATGGATGGTTTAGCAATCGATAATATGCAGGTCGTGCGGGGTCTTGGTGAAGGGCTCATAGCCGTTCTCGGTGACGACGCCGTAGTCCTCCAGGCGCACGCCGCCCACGCCGGGCAGGTACACGCCGGGCTCCATGGTGATAACCGAGCCGACCTCGATGATATTCTTGCTACGGTTGAAGTTAGGCAGCTCGTGGATGTCGATGCCCACGCCGTGGCCCAGACCATGGTTGTAGTAATCGCCATAGCCGGCATCGCCGATGATCTTCTTGGAAAGCTTGAAAATGTCGTTGCCCTCGACGCCCGGATGGATGGCGGCGACGCACTCCTCATGGGTGCGGCGCACGAGCGCGTACAGGTCGAGCTGCTCCTGGGTGGGCTCGCCCATCACGACAGTGCGCGTCATGTCGGAGCGGTAGTCGCAGTAGCCCGCACCGTAATCCATGAGGACAAAGTCGCCCTTCTCGATCACGCGGTCGCTCGGGACGGCATGCGGATTGGCGGTGTTGGGACCGCTCGCGACGATGGAGCCAAAGGCCAGGCTGTCGGCGCCGTTGGCGAACATAAAGTTCTCGAGCTCGTTGCGGACCTGTTTCTCGGTCATGCCGGGCTTAATAAAGCCGAGCATGTGCTGGAAGGCAGCATCGGTGATCGACTGCGCGTGGCGCATGAGCTCGATCTCCTCTGCATCCTTGATGGCACGCATCTTGCGGATGTCGTCATGCATCAGCGGCAGCATGCAGGCAACGGAGCGGTCCTCCAGACCACGCTGAATACCCTGGTAGAAGTTAATCTGCATGTCATCCTCGACGGCGCAGACGCGGCATTTGTTGACCGCAATCTTGCCGGCGACCCAGCCGGGGATGGTGCCCTCGTCCATGTCGTAGACCCAGGGGCTGCCGGCGGGCGTGTTCTCCTCAAAACTGTTGAGATAGCGCGAGTCGGTGTGGAACAGGCACTGATCGGCCGTAATAAACGCGGCGTGCGGAAACTCGAAGGTATAGTCGAAGACGCCCTTCACGCCCGTGAGCCAACGGAGATTGGCCTCGTCGCGCACGACGATGGCGTCGTAGCCGCGCTCGGCCATCAGGGCACGGACGCGTTCGATACGACCGGCAGGACCGGCAGCAAACTCAGACATGCAGATTCCTTTCTTGTTGTCCTCATAAAAGCGGGACGGGTCCCAATCGAAAGACGGATTCGCACGCGATTCGCAACCGATTGAAAACCCGCACCTCAACATGATACGAAAGACGATGGATGTCAATAAAACTTAGAGAAGTTCTTTGCGAGAAGCCAAGTAGGCGTGAGCATGGCGCTCAAGAACCTCGTCCTCAACGCTCGTTAGACGAATGGCGCCAAGTGCCGCGGGCAGCGGCAACATACTGCGGTTCGAGCGGACAAACTGCTGCCTGCGGAACTCCTCGATATATGCGCCGGGCTCCAGATCGAAGGCAAACTCCTCGATACCAAAGTCCTCCAGGCAGTCATCGACCTCAAAGACGTAATCGATATCGAAGTCGCAGGCATCATGTGCTAGGCGCGCCTCAAAGCGCATGCCCTCGGACAACAGCTGGTAGGCAGGCACCTGCGAAGCGGCATCGCCCAAGCAGGCGCGCAGGGTACGCTCCCCCGTCTTGCCAAAATCGAGCGCATGGCGGGCGCTCGGGTTCGTAGCCATCAGCACGTCCTTGCGGGCAGTCTGAGACCACTGAACGGCATTGACGAGCGCGACCTCCTCGCCCGCGAGAATCTCGGGAACGGTCTCGGTAAACTGATTCCAGCGGGACTTACTACTCGAAAGCATGGTGCCAACAAGTACCGCATAGCCGAGCTTGAGGTCCTCGGGGGCCGCCTCGCGAACAAGGTCGAGGTCACACACGACCAAGCCCGGCTCGGGACGGAACGCGATAGCGGGAAGCG
>JAHYYK010000076.1 GCA_019425005.1 Collinsella sp. | reverse complement strand
TCTTTGAGGGCACCAGCGATTGGGAGAAGGCCACCGCTCGCCGCGCCAAGGTTGATTACGCGCACGCCGAGTAACATATTTATCCCGTCCACATTTGGATGTAGGCAAACTTAGCCGATGCCGCAATCGCGCGTCATGCGCAGCCCCGGAAAGCGATTCGCCCGCTTTCCGGGGCTTTTTGTTGTTGCGCGCATTCACGCGCATATTCCATTCGCGCACACATTCAAAACCTCTCGCACAGATAAAATCAGATTTCCAACCGCCTGACAGCCCTATGTGACCCCAATTTTGGGTACATTGTTGTCCCGATATTGAGCTTGGGGGATATATGAATGATGAGACGATGGGCCAAGAGGATGCGGCCCAAGATGCAGAAGCATGCGCCGAGGCCCTGGAGAGCCTAGACCAGATCGCGCTGGCCGAGATTGCGTTTGACGATTCGAGCGTTGATGTGCAGGATGAGCCGGAAATCGAGGCGCAGCCCGATGATCAGGATGCAAAAGACGATGGCGCCGCGCCCACCGAAGACGAGGCGAGGCACGAGGAATCCGAATGCGAGGCCGACGACCAGCCCAAATCCGACACGAGCGAGGAAACCATCTTGCTCGACAGCTTGCCGGCCGAAGATTCGCTGACCCGCGAGCTCCCTGGCTTAGGCTCCGCGCCTGCCGTGGACGAGACCATCGCCATGGGCGATATTCCCCTGCCGTCCGTTCCCTCGGCACGCGAGGCCGAGGTTCGTCATCGCAAGATGTCGCCCAAGCGCCGCAATCAGATGGTCGCTGGCGTTGTGGCCGTCGCGCTCGTCGCCGGCGGCGCAGGCTATGCTGCCTGGAACGGATATCAGCAAGAGCAGGCTGCCGCTGTCGCCGCCAGTGCACACACGATGATGTCGGTGCAGATTGGTGTACATGCCGCGGGGCTCGACTGTTCCGCCGGCTCCAAGATTCCCGTACAGGTGAGTGGCCAGGATTCTGACGGATCCTCCGTGAGCGAAACACTCTATGTTGACGAGCACGGCCGTGGCATCAAACTGCTACCCGGTAACTACACGCTCTCCATTGCCGCCTCCCCCATCGCGTCCGACGGCACCGTCTATACCGTGCCGACCACCAAGGCGCAGGTCACGATCAAGAGCGACGGACAGGACCTGAGCAGCCAGGCCGCCTTTAGGCTCAAGGTGCCTTCGGCCGACACGGTGACTGACGACCAGATCGATGCCGCCGCCAAGTATGCCGAGGAGGGAGGCACGAGCTCCGCCGCGGCTGCCAAAGTGCTCCAGCAGGCAGCAACCGCGCGGCGCGACGCCGCCGTCAATGCCGTGAGCGCGCAAAAGGCACAGGCGGCCCGTGATGCCGACGCCCGTCACAAGGCAACCGACCTCTACCAGCTCGATATCCCCGTCGAATGGTACGGCAAGGTCGAGACTTGGCAAAATGGCAGCACGCTATGCATCTATCTTGCCGGCGACAGCGATACGCCGATTGTGACGCTCGTCGCGGTGCGCGAGGGCGAGAGCTTTACGCCCGATGAGGGCGATACGGTTTTGGGTGCGGCCAATCTAGGCAACGGTTATACCGTCTACGCCAGCGGCCCCGTCTATCCGTACGTGGTGCCCCAGACCATCAACGGACGGACGCAGAATCCCGTGTCGACCTACCCCATGGACTCGGCCATTGAGCTTGTCGAGCTTACGACCGGCAACCGCTACACCTATAGCCAGATCAAGAACGTACTGGTCGGCAAAGACGGCAAGGCAGACGCCGCGACCAAACTCGAGACCGACTACCTCGCCCAGATTCTCCTGCCGAGCATCAAGGCCCAGGACTAGCGGACCATGACACCTGAGTCCTGGCCTCGCAAATCCATAGACGATTAGGAAAGGAGCCACTTCCATGCGGGCACAGCATGTACCACGCCGTGTTTGCATGGAATATCGGCCTGCTCATCCATGGTAACGATTACCGACTCGCCAAGATCAAACTGGGCCATCGCGGCATCGAGCGCGGCAATTTCGCGCTCGCGCGTTTTCTCGCTTGTCATATCCACACTTACCTGAATCAGGCCGTAAGCCTGCATGAGCAGTGCATCCCCAGCCACAAAGTCCACCTCATGGCTTTTATTCTTATCTTTAATCAGCAGGCGGCAAACCGAACCGGGCCGCACGGCGGGGGTCCTTCTTCTGAGCGCATTGAACACCGCGGTCTCGAGCCTCTGACCATGATCCAATGCCGATGCGGGGGAGAACGCTCCGAACATCGCAGGATCGACGGCGTAGACCTTAGACGCAGACCGCGTATTATTTGCAAGCGAACGCGTGAACTCCGGCACCGAAAACAGCAGGTAGGCGTCCTCGTAATACTCAAGTAAGTCGCTGAGCGTATTTCGACTGACGGATATCTGTCTGCTCTTGAACTCGTTGTACACTTTGTTCACTGACAGCTCTCGTCCCGAAGATGCCATGCACCGCGCCAGAAACAGCGAGGCCAAACGGGGGTTCTTGACGTCGTAACGTTCAACGACGTCCATGGCGACCGTTCGCGACGCATATTCCTGTAGCAGCTGAATCGCGTCTGCGGGCGTCTGCTCAAGTGTCGCGATGAATCCCCCTCGCTCGAGATATCCGACCAGATGGTGTCGGAGCAACGCTGCAGCGCTTGAGGAGAAGGGCGCGTTCGACTCAGGAACGCCCCCCGTCTTATATCGGACGTATTCCGAAAAACTCAACGGAAAAAGCTCTCGCACAAGAGAACGGCCCCTGAACTCGCTCTCAAGTTCTGAGGACAGCATCTTAGAAGAAGATCCCGTCACGTAAACGGTCGCCTTCTCCGTATCGACCACGCGTCGCAGAAACGCACCCCATTCGGGTATTTCCTGGATCTCGTCAAAGAAAAGGTAGGCGCCCTCGCCTCGAGCAGCAGGATATAGTGCATAGAATGTATCGAGCACGTCCGCTAGTAGCGATGGCTCATACGGACGCAAGCGCTCATCCT
Source organism: Collinsella sp. (assembly GCA_019425005.1). Taxonomy (GTDB): domain Bacteria; phylum Actinomycetota; class Coriobacteriia; order Coriobacteriales; family Coriobacteriaceae; genus Collinsella. The sequence continues at coordinate 1,563 of JAHYYK010000076.1, read as the reverse complement.
CAAAATTGAAATATAGCATCCGGTCAAGCTCGACGCCTTGGCCCTGAAGCCGCCGCATCTCCTGATACAGGCGATACGTCTTTCCACAACGACGGGCGCCCACAATCACATATACGATGTTGTCGCGCTTTGGCTCCTGCGGGTTGCCCAGATCAAGGTCGCGCTCAAAGACCTGCGGAATCCCCTGTTGCTCAAAGTCCTTTATTTTTTGAGCCACCAAGTCGTTGAATGCCATAATTCTCCAATCTTGCTCTCCTGCTAATCAAGATTATAACGATTCTTGATTAGCAGGAGAGCAAGATTATGCGTATCTTGATTAATGGATAAGCAAGTTTTCTATTAGTGGCCCCTCCCGGAGGATATCGAGCGGCCGAGGGGGCAGGCATGAACGCCTCTAGCCGAAAACAAAGTAGCTAAAAAAGCCCCGTCCCAAATGAGCTACTTAACGCCAGGGGTCGGCTTCGAAGAGGGGTTCGCGCTCGGGGCGACGATCGCTATAAGGATCGTAGCCGTCGTCATCCTCGTTCTCGGCACGGATATAGGGGTCGCGCGGCTTGGGCGCCGGTTTAGGCGCAGGCTTAGGTGCGGCGGGTGCGGCATCGGTCGCCGGCGTGTTCGTCTTGTTCTTGTCTGTCATCTGCATAGCTCCTTGCCATGTACTCACGTTCAACACCATCGATTGTCGCACGAAAAAGGGCGGCGGACCCGATTGGATCCGCCGCCCTTGGCGTTTTGCGATGAGGGGCGGTTTTAAAGCCGGCCCAAAATCTACTCGGCGTCGGGGACTTCGTAGGTGGCCGCCGGCGTGTTGTCGCACACGACGGTAAAGCCGCCGTCCTTGTCGACATCGACCGTCACCTGATCGCCCTCGCGCACCGTACCGTCGATGATAGCGGCGGCAATGGCATCCACGACCTCGCGCTGCACGAGACGCTTGAGCGGACGGGCACCAAAGACCGGGTCCAGGCCGCCCACGGCGAGCATCTGCTTGGCCGCCGGGGTGATGGCCAGCGTCATGCGCTCCTTGGCCAGACGCGCGCGGACGTCGGCGAGCTGGATGTCGACGATCTTCTCGATCTGCGCCATGCCGAGCGGATGGAACACCACGATATCGTCGATACGGTTGAGGAACTCGGGGCGGAAGGTTTGAGCCATGGCCCCGTCAACCTGATGGCGCATCTCCTCCTCGTCCTTGCCGGACAGATCGGCGATAGCCTTGGAGCCCACGTTGGACGTCATGATGATAATCGTGTTCTTGAAGGACACTTGGCGACCCTGACCGTCGGTCAAACGGCCGTCGTCGAGCACCTGCAGCAGCACGTTAAAGACATCCGGATGAGCCTTCTCCATCTCGTCGAGCAAGATCACGGAGTAGGGACGACGGCGCACGGCCTCGGTGAGCTGGCCGCCCTCGTCATAGCCCACGTATCCCGGGGGCGCACCGATCAGACGCTGGACGCTGAACTTCTCCATATACTCGGACATGTCGATACGCACGAGCGCGCGCTCGTCATCGAACAGGCACTCGGCCAGCGCCTTGGCGAGCTCGGTCTTGCCTACGCC
>JAHYYK010000075.1 GCA_019425005.1 Collinsella sp. | reverse complement strand
GTAACGGCTCGACGCTGCGCGCCGCCCAGAGCGACAATTTGTCATTCAAAAGGCAGGGCATGACCAGAAGGTCAATGCCCTGCCTTTTTCATGCCAACTTGTTCGCCTTGGACGTCGCTCGCTGACGTTGGCTCAACCTGCGGTGCTGACTACTCCCCTTGCACCAAAAACCGCCCCGTTCTCGGTTTTGAGGACGGGGCGGTTTTGCTTACCTGGATTGTTCGAGTTCCCTATGCAAAGCGGGCGACGAGCTCCTGGAGCACATCGGTCATCTTGACGAGCGAACTGACCGGGACGAATTCGTTGACGCCGTGATAGCAATAGCCGCCGGTGGAAAGGTTGGGGCAGGGCAGACCGCGGAACGACAGCTGCGCGCCGTCGGTGCCGCCGCGAATCGGCAGCACTTGGGGCTCAACGCCGCAGGCAAGGTAGGCTTCCTTGGCAACATCAATAAGCTCGGGATAGTCACGAACGATTTCGGCCATATTTCGATACTGCTGCTTAATCTCGACCGTTACGCGCTCCTCACCCAGACGCTGGTTGAGCATCGAGGCGGCGGCATCAATAAGGTCGAGTTTCTGCTGGAACTTGGCGGCGTCATGGTCGCGGACGATATAGCGCGCCGTGGCGTGATCGACGGTCGCAGATACACCCTCAAGGTGATAAAAGCCCTCGTAGCCTTCCGTATACTCCGGGCGCTGCACGTAGGGGAGCAACGCGTTGAAGTCGCAGAACAGATTGCCTGCGTTGACCATACGGCCCTTGGCGTCGCCCGGGTGGATGGACTGGCCCTCAAAGCGGATGGTCGCCTCGGCGGCGTTAAAGCACTCCCACTCCAGCTCGCCGATGGGGCCGCCGTCGACCGTGTAGGCGTACTTGCAGCCAAAGGTATCGATATCCAACAGCTCGGCTCCGTGACCGATCTCCTCGTCAGGGCAGAAGCAAATGCCGAGTGCGGGATGGGGCAGAGAAGGGTCCTGAGCGATACGCGCGACAAGTGACATGATCTCGGCGACGCCTGCCTTGTCGTCCGCGCCCAGCAGCGTGGTGCCATCGCTGCAGACCAGGTCCTCACCCGCGAGGTCATTCAGGGCGGGAAGCTTGGCGGTACTCATGGCAACGGGCTTACCGTCAACCGTGCCGCAGACCAGGTCGCCGCCTTCGTAGTGTACGATGTGCGGCTTCACGCCGGCGCCCGGTGCAACTTCGGTGGTGTCGAGATGGGCGATCAGGCCCAGGGCGGGCTTGTCCTCAGCGCCCGCACTTGCGGGGATATGCGCGCAGACATAGGCGTGCTCGGTCACGTGGGCATCTTCCGCACCAAGCTCGCGCAGCTCTTCAGCCAGCACGTTGGCAAGGTCAAACTGAACGGCGCTCGAGGGTACCTGGTCGCAGTTTGCATCCTCGGACTGCGTGTTGATCTGGACGTAGCGCAAAAAGCGCTCGAGGACATCGGGGTTTGTGGTGGTGTTTTCCATAAAGACCGCTCCAATCTTGGTCGTCGTGTGCAACAAGAACTCTAGCACGGTATGCCACGGCATACCGCGACGCTTGGATGGGGTAGAATCAGCCATTGAATGCAGAAGGGACGGAAGATCATGGATACGACAAATAGCTCGCGCGAACTACATCTGACGGTGGCGAACGAAGACTACTTGGAGTGCATGGTTCGCATTGAAAGCGAAGAGGGGGAAACCAACGGCGTGCGATCGGTCGACATCGCGCAGCGCCTTGGCGTCTCCAAGGCATCGGTCAATAAAGCGGTTTCGGCGCTCAAGGCATCCGAGCTTGTCGAGCAATCGCACTATGGCAAGGTAATCCTGACCGATCGCGGCCGCGAGGTTGGCACGGCTATCTGGTACCGTCATCGCCTCATCCGCACGTTTTTGGTTCAGGAGCTCGGTGTCGAATTTGAGCGAGCCGATTCCGAGGCCTGCATGATGGAGCATGCGCTATCCGAGGACACGATGAACCGCTGGCTCGCCTATCTCGAAAAGCAAGGAATCAGCGTCGAGGAATAGCGGGATATATATGGATACGAGTTATTACAATCGCTTTGGTGCCGAGGAACTTACGCGCCGCTTGTCGAGCGAGACCTTGTTGGCGCAGGGCCCCATGGGCAGTGTTCTGTTGAGTGAGTACGACGCCGCAGACATTCCACCGGCGTTTTGGAATCTGGCAGAGCCGCAGGCCGTTTCTCGTATCCATCGCTTGTATGTCGCCGCCGGTGCGCAGGTGCTCATTACCAACACCTTTCAGGCATCAAGCTATGCCCTCAAGCACGACCAGATTGCGCCGTCCGTGGCGGAGGTCAATCGCGGGGCCGTCGACGATGCTCGCCAGGCGCACCCTCAGCTGCTGCTGGGCTCGATGGGCCCGATCGGTATTGAGTGGTTTGCCGAGGACTCTGCCGAGTATCGTGAAATCCGCGGCATTGCGCGCGAACAGGCGCACGCCTTGCTCAATGCCGGCGTTGACGGTCTGCTGATCGAGACGGTGACGTCTATCCGTAATCTGCAGCCCATGCTTGCCGGCGCCCGAGATGCCGCCGACGGCATGCCTGTTCTGGTGAGTTTTGTCGTTGACGATAAAGGCGACCTGCTGGGCGATGGCCTCAACATCGAGGCAGCCGTTTTGTACGCCGAAAAACACGGCGCAAACTCGGTTGGTGTTAATTGCTGTTCGCTTGCGGCCGCGAATGCGGCGGTGCCCAGGATGGTTGCATCGGCGACGACTCCCGTCACGGTGCGTCCCAACGTAGGCGATCCGGTCCAGACTCAGGATGGCCCCGTATGGCACGAGAACCCTGAAGCTTTCGCGCGCGCATGCATCGAATGGAGACATGCCGGTGCCGCAATGGTGGGCAGTTGCTGTGGAACCACGGCAATCACTACGGCAGCAATGGCCGAGGCGCTCGATATATAAAGGGCAAAACCGCTCCATACGGGGCGGTTTTTTATTGCCTGCATGTCCTTGGCAGCATTTGCCCAAATGGTGAATGCTGGTGCCGGCAGGTTGCCGAGTGCATGTTGCGGGTATACCCCATGCGTAACATGATCCAAACACTGTGAGGTGTCTGCGCGTGTGCGCGATAATTCATTTTGGAACTGACGGTTGGCGCGCTCGCGTCGATGAGGACTTCACTGCCGATAACGTTGCCCGTATCGCCGATGCCGTCGGCGAGTTGTGGCAAAAGACCAATCCGGGCAAAACGGTATATATAGGGTTCGACACCCGGCCCCTGGCGCGCGAGTTCGCTGAGCTTGCGGCGGGCGTGCTAGCAGCGCACGGGCTAGACGCCGTGCTCGCTTCGCGACCTGTTCCGACCCCTGCCCTTACGTGGGCGGCGGCTTATGACGGTGAGGCGTGCGGCGCGCTCATGGTGACGGGGTCCCATCATCCGCAGGGTTATCTGTGCCTCAAGATTCGCATGGGTGACGGCTCGACCGCCAACCAGGATGTCATCGAAGAGCTCGAAGAGACCATGGCTCCCGAGCCAATGGGGATCGAGGGGCAATATCGCACCGCGGATATCATTCCTGACTATATGCAAGCGGTGGCATCGTTTGTCGATGCCGAAGCCATCCGCGCCGCGCACTTGCGCGTGGTTGTCGACCCCATGGGCGGCGCAGCCCAGGGCTATCTAGCCGACTTGCTGCGCGAGCTTGGCGTTGAGGTGCACGAGATTCACGCCGGGCAGGCGTCTGATCAAGAAGATATCTGCCCCGACCCCGTTGAGCCTTGGGTGGACACTTGCGAGCGCATGGTTATCGAGGACGGAGCTTGCGCTGGCCTGGTGACCGACGGCGACGCCGACCGTATCGGCGCGGTTGACGAGCGCGGCAGATATATACATCCGCATCAGATCATGGCGCTCGTTTTAGGCGACTTGGTTCAATTTCGTAATTTGGAGGGGCGCGTCGTCGTCAATCTTTCATGCTCGACGCTCGTGCGTCGCATTGCCGAGGCGCTTGGCTGCCGCGTGACCGTCAAACCAGTCGGTTTCAAATATATAGCGGCGGAGATGAAGAAGGGCGGCGTCCTCATGGGCGGCGAAGAAGCCGGTGGTATCGGCATCGCCGCGCATATGCCCGAGCGCGATGGAATCCTCGCCTGTCTGATTCTGTGTGAGCTTATGGCAAAGACGGACGCGCCTTTGGGCGTTCTGGTCGACCAACTCGAGGACAGTTTTGGTAAGACGAGTTACGGTCGACGCGATTTGCGCCTTGAGGCCGAAGATGCCGAAACGTTACGAACCCTGCTGCCGGGCGTAAACCCCAAGTCGATTTGTGGCAAGGTGCCGCAAAACGTTAGTCATATGGACGGCTTGCGTCTGTCATTCGAGGATGATACGTGGCTGCTGGTCCGTCCTAGCGGGACCGAACCAGTGGTGCGCGTCTACGCCGAGGGGTTCTCGGTGGAAGAACGTGATGAGTTGCTCGATGCTGGCTGTGCTTTAGCTAGGGGGACGTATCCGCTTTAACCATGAGACTGCCTCATATAAAGAGATGCTCGGCGAGCGGTAGTTAACGGCTGGCAAACGTTAGTCGGATCCAAAATTGTGTAGGAAATGTGTACGCCCAGATTCCCGCCCCCGGCGCCCCTCGGGTCTGGC
>JAHYYK010000074.1 GCA_019425005.1 Collinsella sp. | reverse complement strand
CTGAAAAGCCAGCCGTGGATATGAGGACCGACTTCATTTGGTTTAAGGTCGAGGTTCCCGAGGGCGTCGAGATTACCGACGTTGCCGGCGACACGGCCGACAGGGCCCAGTTTAAGTTCACCGAGAGCGAACACGCCAGCGACCGCTTCATCCCCGTCTTCGATCCTGACAAGAAGGCCGATGAACTGTTTGACTACGAGGCAAAGTGGAAGGCCAACTCCGGATGGACCGAGAGCGATCCCGTTAAGTACAACGGCAAGACCTGGCGCAGCGCCTACTTTACGCACTCGGGCGGCGTGACGACCGAGTACTTCACCGACGTTGACGGCGGCAGCGTGTACGTGCGCATCGACAACGTCGAGGAACACAAGGACGCCGTCGAGACCATGATGGAGTCTCTGGAATTTGCCGACGACATCGCCAAAGCCAAGACCGAGGCCATGGACGTTAAGCTCGAGGATATCGAGATCAAGCGCTAAAGCTCCAACGGCATGCAGCAGCGCCGTTTTAGCTCAGCCGGGATGCAAGGTGTGACTCCTTGCATCCCGGCTTTTTGTGTTCGAAAGCGCCCGGTCACATCACCATATTGAGCACGTTGACGAATTCCTGAGCCCGGGAGCGGCTGCTCAGGCAAAAGACACAGGCAGTCAACAACCTGTTGCGCAGAAAAACATTGCGGCCCTTGATCCTGTTAACGCCCGTGATGTCCTTAAGGTAGACAATCTCGATATGCTTGCCGCCGAAAGTGCCCTTCTTGAGCACCTCGATGCGGTTGGGGTAGATCCTGACGTCTTTAAACCCGCCCGAACCTTTGTCCTGGAACAGCAAGGTGTTGTTGTCCATGCGCGTCACCCCCATGGGGTTCGTTAAAACTGTCTCTATGGCCACATTTTAACCACCTCAAGGCCCCATGCGAAGATGTCAGACAGCACAGCAATTCGTGTCCGCGCGAGGCTTTAAACTAAATGCGATAAAGATGCATTCCACAAGAGGAAAGTGGGGCGACAGTGATGGGCGAACTGGTAAACCGTGGAGAATCGGCAATCGTGCCCGAAGGTTTTTACAAGCAGGTTTCCTCGATTCTCAACGCCGCTCGCGACAAGGCCTATACCGCCGTTAACTTTGCGATGGTTGAGGCATATTGGGAAATCGGCAAGAGTATTGTTGATGAACAGGGTGGAGAGGAGCGCGCAGCATATGGAGAGGCATTGATTGCGGGCCTCTCCAGAAGGCTTACAGCGGATTTCGGAAGAGGCTTTGGCATCGCAAACCTTCGCAATATGCGTCAGTTCTTTCTTGCGTTTCCAATTCGCGACGCACTGCGTAGCGAATTGAGCTGGACTCATTACCGCAGGCTGATGCGCATTCCCGACCCCGAAGCTCGCGCCTGGTACATGAACGAATGCGCTGACTCTCGCTGGAGCACGCGTCAGCTCGAGCGCCAGATCAACACCATGTTCCGCGAGCGCCTGCTTGCCAGCAAGGACAAGGAGGCCGCCGCCCAAGAAATCCAGAAGAGCGCCCCGGCTCGTCGCCCCGAGGATATCATCCGCGACCCATATGTACTGGAGTTTTTAGGTTTCTCGGACGATACTGCGTTTCGCGAGAGCGATCTAGAGCAGGCGCTCATCACACATCTTCAGAAGTTCCTACTGGAGCTTGGCCGTGGCTTCGCTTTCGAGGCGCGCCAAAAGCGCATCACCTTTGATGGGCGCCATTTCTATATTGACCTTGTGTTTTACAACTATCTGATGCGCTGCTTCGTGCTTATCGACCTTAAGACGGACGATCTTACGCACCAGGACTTGGGCCAGATGCAAATGTATGTGAACTACTACACGCGCGAGCTCATGAACGAAGGCGACAATCCGCCCATAGGCATCGTGCTCTGCGCGGACAAAAGCGATTCGATCGTCGAGTACACGCTGCCCGAAGACAACGACCAAGTGTTTGCCGCCAAATACCTGCCGTATCTTCCAAGTAAGGAAGAGCTGGCGCGCGAGCTGAGTGCCGAGTACCGCGCCATCAACGAAGCGACTAATGGCGAAGCACAAGGATAGCAATACGTTGCGACCGACACCACCGATGGCGCTCCACATCACCTGGGATAAGAGGAGCTTTCCATGACAGACAGACCGAAAACAACACTGCGCGACTGCATCTATGGGCTCGCCGTCGGCGACGCACTGGGCGTTCCCTACGAGTTCAGGCCCCGCGGCACGTTCGAATGCACCGACATGATCGGCTACGGCACGCATGGGCAGCCCGCCGGCACCTGGAGCGATGACACGTCCATGACGCTTGCTACCTGCGACTCGATTAGGGAGCTTGGGCACATCGACACCGCGGACATGCGCGACAAGTTCGTAAGTTGGATTGCCCGTGGCGAGTATACGATCGACGGCGTTTTCGATTACGGCGGCACGACCGCCCGCGCTTTGCACACCGGCAAAGGAGGCTCCGGCGAGCGCGACAACGGCAACGGATCGCTCATGCGCATCGCTCCCCTAGCGTTCACCGATGCGACGGACAACGAGATCCGCGAGGTCTCGGCAATCACGCACGCCCACAGAACATCAACCGATGCATGCATCATATTTGTTGAGCTGATGAGGAATGTGATGAACGACGCGCTCCCCTCGTGGGCACTCCATCTGAAAGGCATGCCTGAGCAGGAGATCAAGTCAGGTGGCTTCGTGCGCGACACGCTTAAGGCAGCCACCTGGTGCTTCGTCAACACTAACAGCTACGAAGATTGCGTGCTTGCCGCCGTCAACCTAGGCGACGACACCGATACCACCGCAGCCGTTGCCGGCGCCCTCGCCGGCACGGTATACGGCATCGACGCAATTCCGCAGGAGTGGACCGACGCCTTGCGCGGTAAAGAGCTGATAGAGCAGTGTTTGTTTTAGGGCGCACTTACGATAGAAACTGACCAGGAGGCACCACGGAAAGAAAGATCGCAAATATAGACGAGTTCCAAGTGGACGAAAACGGGATTCCGCTATTTCCAGCAGGACTGAAGGAAGAAGCCAACCTCTATGTTCTCCCCGACGGGCGTTACCTCCCCTGCGGGGTCTACCGAACCGAAGATGGCGGCTCACTCATTTATGAGCCATCCGGGCTCAGCTTCTTCGGGCAGATGCTTGCTCAATTCAAAGAGTGCTAGGGGTTTGATTGCCCGTTAGATCGACACTGTTCCAAACCATGGAATGGGCAGGATGTCTCCCACCGCGGCCTGTGAGGTAAAATCTTGACTGCCGCGGAATCCGCCTGCGGGCAACGCTCCGATCTCCGATTGGGGTGAAGCCTATGAACTTGTTTCTTGAAATCCTGCGCCTCTCGATGTATGTGACCGGCATTGCCCGGAACCTCTACTCGATCTGGCGGGAATATAAGCAGTAACGGATAGCGAAGGGAGTCATAAAAAGGGCCGGTTGCAGCCGGCCCTTTAGACGATAATACCTGCGTTGCCCGCGCTTCCGAAGTGTGACTAGCTGAGGAGCGGGTTCCGCGGCACATCCTGATTTTACCCAGCGAGACGGCTCTTTTGCAGCCGCTCCACCGATTATTTACATCTGGCACCCTCAAACAATCAGACGACAGTCCGCACTCCTGCGAGCTGCCCCGTTCCTCTAGCTATCGGATCGCAGCGCCAACTGACACCACTCCCCTACTTACCAAATAGCGCACCCAGCAGGCCGCGACGTTTGGGCTTTTCTTCTCGGTAGGAACCCTCGGCAGCCGCTGCCACCTGACGTGGCTGCTCGTCGCCTCCACGGCGCACAATTTGGTACAGGAATGGCGATTTGATGTATTTGACCTCGACGGGCGTGGCGTGAACGGTGCTTTCGCCGGACAGATGCAGGCTCGGATTGAGCGGCGCCACAATATGCGTCTCGCGCTTGTCGCTAAACACCACCGCCGCCGCACGGCCCGTCTGGCCGTTCACGGCAATGCGCACCTGCTCGCCATTACGTCCATCCGACGCGGGACGATCGACAAAGTAGACCGGCACCATAACCAGGCCGTCCTTGTGCTTGCGGGCCTTGCGCGCCCAGGTGCGGATGCTCTTTTTATTGAGCCCCAGGAAAGTCTCGGCATCGTTGCCGACAATGTCGAGCGCCAGCTTGTCAATGACCACCTGGTCCTTGGTGGACGCATCGACGGAGACAACGCGGAAGTCGCCTTCCTGCATGGCCGGGTCGAACGACCCAACCTTGGCAAAGTCCCATGGCTCCAGAATGCCCATAAGGCGAACGTCCAGGTAGTTTGCCCTGGGATATGCCCAGTCGAGCACCTCGTAGTACACCAGGGTCTCCTTGCTCAGGCCCTTGCCCGGGAAGGACGCCATCATGCGCAGGTCCGCGAGCGCCATGGGGAAGTAGAAGAGCATCATGTCGTTTTGAATCGCGTCTTCCACATCGTGACCGGCAAAGGCGTCTGGATATCGGCGCACCAGCTCAAGCGCATTGGCGCGCGCCTGCTGCGGCGTTATCTCGCAGGGAATACCCTGCTCGGGCACATATTCCGCACCAACGCCCATGGTCAGGCGCTTGCTAAACGTCCCCGGCTTGAGCAGGTCGGCGACACCGATCTTGTTGCCGCAGGACGGGCACTCAAACACGCGCTGGGTCGACTCGCCCTCAAAGGACGCTCCGCAGAAGGGACAGGGGATGCTCACGTGCGTGGCCTCTTGGAACTCCTGGGCCGTGCCGCGGTCTTCCCACA
>JAHYYK010000073.1 GCA_019425005.1 Collinsella sp. | reverse complement strand
GCCTTGGCCGCATCGGCCCCGCTGTAGGCAATCTGGACATCAAAGCCCTCTTTTGTAAGGTAGATACCAACCAGGTCGGCGATGGCTTTCTCGTCATCAACTACCAAAATGCGCTCGTTCATGCGTGCTCCTCTCGCGCTCCATTATGCCCGAGGCGGCGCGTGCCACACACAACAAGCGCGGGCGATTAAGTCGACCTTAAGCACCAATGTGTCCGTTCGGGCGCGGATGTGGGCCACGCACGCACGCGATGATCGTCGATGCCGGCAAACGATATACTCTAGTTCCAGAAGAGACCGTCCCGTCGAAAGCGAAATCTGTGAAGTCCCTCACCTCTTTTGCAAAGCGCTCAGCCCAGCTTGCCGCCGGCTTTGTCTGCGCTATCGCCCTTACCGCTGGCGTGCCCACCGTCGCCAGCGCCCAAGTGCTCACGACCGACAATGTCTGCGGCAAAACCGCCGATGCGCGCGGCATCACGGCCGAAAACCTGCCCGATATCGATGCGACCAATGCCTTCGTCATGGGCAAAGACGGCACCGTCTACTATGCCCGCGGCGCCGATGAGCAGGTCAAAATCGCCTCGATCACCAAGGTCATGACCGCAATCCTAACCGTCGAGAATTGCAAGATGGGCGAGAAGGTCACGGTGAGCAACGCCGCAGCCACCGTGGGTAATTCGACCGCCGGCTTGCTCGAAGGCGACGATCTTACCGTGGAGCAGGCGCTGCGCGGCCTGATGATTCCCTCGGGCAACGACGCCGCCATCGTGCTCGCCGAATATGTGGGCAAGAAGATCGACCCTAAGACCAAAGACGCCGAGGCCACATTTGTGAAGGCCATGAACGAGCGCGCTAAGAAGCTCGGCTGCACCGGTACGCTTTTTGAAAACCCGCATGGTCTGGACTTTGATGAGTGGGCTGGCGATATGCACTCAACCGCACACGACGCAGCGCTGATGATGCAGGAGGCCATGAAAAACGACACGATCCGCGAGGTCGTAGCGAGCGAGGATTCCTGGATCGAGGTCACGGGCGCCGACGGCACCGACCATTCGCATTCCATGGACACGCATAACTATTTGCTGGGCCAAGATGGCAACATCGGTGGCAAGACCGGCACTACCGACGATGCAGGCTATTGCTTTACGGGTGCCTACAACCGCGATGGCGACGAGATCTACACCGTCGTTTTGAACTCCACCACCACCGACCAGCGCTTTACCGATACCGCAACCCTTGCCAATTGGTACTACGGTCACAAGGTGACGGTCGCGATCGCCAACACGCAGGAAAAGACCGCCAACGGCAACCCGCTTATGGCGCGCATTGGTCAAACCGACTGGACTGATAAGACGATCGACGCCACACTCGCCGATCCTACGGCGCAAGCGACCGTGTTTTCCCTTGCCGGCGAGGTGACCGAAAAGGTTAGCTACGACGATCTTTCGGGCACGGTGCATGTGGGCGACAAGGTGGGCAGCATTACGCTCAAGCAGGACGGCACCAAGATCGCCGTCATGGATTTGGTTGCCGACGAGGAAGGCTCGGGGCCGAATCCCATTGAGTGGCTACTCGTGAAACTCGATCGCTTGGGCCGTCGTATCGACAACCGCCCACTCACAGCCGAGAGCGAGACCGTCGCCAAGGCGCCCGAGGTGTAAGGTCGAAGAACAATATACTCGCTGAAAGGAGGTGTCCGAAAGGATGCCTCTTTTTTGAGGGTTCGAATCCCCAGTCTCCTTTCTCCGCACAAAAAAGGGTCCCAAATGGGACCCTTCTTCAAATTCGTACTGGCGGAGAGCTGGGGATGTCCGGGCATGCTGCGCATGCCCTCCGGCTTCAAAGCCTGGCGGCTTTTCGCCCACGGGCTACAAACGCTTTCGCGTTTGCTTAACGCCCGTGCCCTCTCGGGTTCGAATCCCCAGCCGCCATTCTTGATAATAAAAAGGGCCCCAAATGGGACCCTTCTTCAAATTCGTACTGGCGGAGAGCTGGGGATTCGAACCCCAGATGCCCTTTTGGGGCATACTCGCTTAGCAGGCGAGCACCTTCGGCCTCTCGGTCAGCTCTCCGTAACAGCCGTTCTATAGTAACCAAACAGTCGAAGTTGGGCAAGAGGGAATTTTCTAATTGCCTAGCATCCTTTCCTCCTTGGAAGCTTCGCCTACCCCAGCGAGCGGTTGAGGGAGCCGAGCTCGTCGTTGCCCATGGTGCGCCACATTTGGAAGATGCAACCGCGTGCCAAGAAAAAGAAGCCGTTGTCGACCAGTTGCACAGCGGCATCTGCAAGCTGATTCGTCACGGCGGACACTGGCGGCAACTCAAGTCCAGCCTTGCGGATAGTCTCGACCGCTTCCTCGAACGTCGGAGGCTCGCTGACGCCCATCTCGTTCATAAGGCCCTGCATTTCTTCCAGCGCGCTGCTGCCCGACTCCTCGCCACGCGGCACCAGACGGTAACAAGCCAGCGCCAGGTCGAGCTGATCGCAATTCCAATAGGCAAACGCCAAGCGATAGAACAGGTAGCCGATTGCAGAACGATCGCTGGCAATACGTAGGCCGTGGCGCGCCACCTCGATAATCTCGTCAAAGCGCTCCAGACGTGCAAGCACGTTGATGAGCGCAAAGTGCGACTGCATGGACGAGCGCGCCAGATCGTAAAGATGGCGCACCTCGGGCAGTGCTCGTTCAAAGTCCTCTTGCTCGGCGTAAAAGCTGCAGATCTCGTGCTGGGCAAAGTACAGCGCATCGGGCGCACGAAGGATTCGCACAGAGCGGTCTTCTTCCAACACCGGTAGCACCATGCGCACCAGCTGGTTATCGCAAAACTGCGTTTGAACCGGACCTGTCGCCAAAAGCTCGGCGACGGCGCACTTGGCCTCCAACTCCTCGACAAGACGGGAAAAGCCTTCAAAAGCACCTGTACGGTCGACTTTTGCCTGCTCGCGCAATTCAACAACACGGGCCACGTATGGGTCGTCGTCCTCTTCCATGACCTCCAACTCGTCAGCCGTATCGGCAAGCAGCAGATCGCGCAGCGCCGGCGGCAGCATGCGATGGTCATCACGCGGACGAGCATGAACCTCCGCAGGTTCAATCGTCTCCGGAGCGGTTGACTCATATGCCTCAAGCACACGCTTGCACGGCATATCGTCCATGTCTATGCTCTCAAGATCCTTGGCGACAGGCACGCAATCGGCCAGATAGGCCGCGCGCCCAAAGAAATACGTTGCGACAACGCACTCGCCCTGCTCACTGTCGGGAGCAGCAATCTGCACATAGCAGCGCGTGATGCAGGTGCCCGCGGCAAAACACGCTGCCGCAAGCGTAAGCGCCACGCGCGCATCGTGCTCCGCGGCCCAGATCGTGCGCGTGTCCTCGTCCAGCTCGTGCCAGGCGTCATCTTGAGCGTCGTATTCACGTTGCGGCATGGCATCAACGACAGACTGCCCAAACCGAACGAGCATAATCCCCTCGGCAACGTTTGCCCGATAGGTATAGTCGAGCCGCGTGACCACGTTAAGCGCCTCGACAATACGCGCGAAGCGGGTACGCACATCCCACTCACCGCCCGGCTGGCAAGCCACCGTTCCCGGTTTGGACCACGGGTTGTCGCTCGAGGTTGTATCGAGCAGTCGGGGAACATCGTTGGTCGTCTTGGCGATATGCCACGCATCAAAGAGCGCGCAGCCCTCAAGGCTCGGCGAGGATGCCGCAGGGACCAATCCGGCCCCGATGTGCTCAAGGATGCCGGAGAGACGGTTAAGACGGCACTCGATGGCAAGCAGCATGTCAATCTCGTCCTGGTCCAGCAGGCTGCGATCAAAATTGAGATAGAAAAGCTTTGAGCGATCGATGCGAGCCAGGCTCATCTCGGACTTAGCGGCGATGGTGCGCAAGCGGGGCAAGTCAATTTCACTCATAAGGGCGGCGGCATAGCGCTCGATACCGCTCGGATTCTCGGCATGGTCAACGCGGTAGAGCAGCGTCTCGATAGCATCAGGGAGCGGTGTCGTGTTAAAGCCCAAAAACACCTCGACCGGCTCGGGCAACTTTACGAGCTTGATCTTGTCGACAACGTTTTGCATACCCTCGTCGAGTCCGTCGGCGTCCGCCGTGCTCGCAATGGTATTTTCGGAGTCAGCGAATATCACGTAGCGCAGGAACATCGATGCCATGAACTCGCCGTAAGGAAGGGAGCGGGCTGAATTCCATGTCTCGTGGTCGGACTGCTCGCGCATGGGGCCTTCGGGAGAGCCGACGGTTCGCGCGCACGCGCGCATTGTGCCGTTGGCTCCCCGAACCACAATCTCACCAATACCGGAGTCCGACTCGTCAAGGACCAGTTCCATGTCGGGATCGTTGGGCAGCGGAGTCTCGCTAACGGGGCGGTCCACCTTGTACACCTCGCCCGAAACGCTTACGTAGCCCAAAAGCGACACATGACTTTTGCCAACGAATTCGACGACATAGCAAGATTCATGCTGATCCTCGCCAAAGAGTTTCCAGACCACGCCATATGAACGTCCCGCAGGCTGCTCGGGCATCGCCGGAAAGCGCTTTTTGGGATCGAGAAACCTGAGCTTGTATGTCGGACGCTCTGCCACGAAGTATCACCCTGATCGGTCGCTTGAAGAAGGAGTGGTCGCGAATTAGTCGCGACATCTACTCGGAATCTTACACGAGTCAACAGGAAATCGTCCGCTTTACGCCCGCGCCTCGACCGAGGTTCGAATCAATGCGGTGTTTACGTAAAAGAAAAGCCCCCGTTGCCGGGAGCTTTAATCTCAAATGGTGCGGCGTATAGGATTC
>JAHYYK010000072.1:3641-4902 GCA_019425005.1 Collinsella sp. | reverse complement strand
TCTCGGTGGCGACGCCCTGGACGATCTCCTGATGCGCGTGATGCGAGTACGAAAGGTCAAACGGCGACTTACGCAGCTTGATGGTGAGCACCGCGAGCAGCGCAAGGAAAATGGGCGCACTGTACACGATGATGGGCGCCGACTGCCCGGTCACGGCGATGGAATCAAAGCTATCGGTGGCGAGATACAGGCCCACGCTCATCAGCAGAACGGCGGGCTCGTAGCTCATAACCTGCAGCAACTCGCGATCGGCGCCGACCTGCGCAAACGGGCTTTGCGTCGAGGCGGACGCCAGCACCACAAAGATCGCGGCGAGCGTCACCATAAAAGCACACAGCAGCGTGTTGGAACCCGACACAAAGATGCCGCCGCCTACCACGGTAAAGATGAGCGCACATGCCATATAGGTATCGTCCATGGTGTTTACGCTGGCAGGAGCCTTGCGCAGCAGCTTGGCAACGTCGTAGAACGGTTGCAGCAGGCGCGGGCCCACACGGCCCTGCATGCGGGCCGAAAGCTTGCGGTCAAGGCCGTCGATCAGGCCACCCACAAGCGGCGCAATCAAGGCAAACGCCACGGTACCAATAAATATGCCCACGACACCCGAACCTTCAAAATACTTACCGCGCAGCACCGAGGGCGCACTCATGGCAAGTCTCTCGGGCCCAATCCACGCGCAACACAGCAGCGCAAACAAGATAATGCT
Organism: Collinsella sp.; assembly: GCA_019425005.1. Taxonomy (GTDB): domain Bacteria; phylum Actinomycetota; class Coriobacteriia; order Coriobacteriales; family Coriobacteriaceae; genus Collinsella. The sequence goes on along the minus strand of JAHYYK010000072.1, from coordinate 4,196 downwards.
GCAGCACACGACGCTACCCGCGGGGCCAATACGCTTCTCGCCAAGGGCGTCCTCCGAGTACCAATTGCGCTTTTCGGCCTTTACCTCGTGTCCCATCGAGCCGCGGAAATGGCGATATTTGTCGGTTCCCACACCCGAAAGATATACGTTTACATGCGGTTTGTTGCTCACGCGGAATGAAGTCAGCAACACCACGGCAATAAAAGCCACGATAACCACCATCAGATACATGGCGTCCTTGCCAATAACGTACGGCACGCGGCCAAACACCATGGCCAAGTAAGGCGACACCAGACCGCTCGAGATAACCGGGAACGCCACGCAGCACAGAATCAGCAGCGCGGCGATGGTGTTGAGGGCCACCCATTCGGTCTTATGGACATTGACCTCAACGTTTTGAGCCGTGGGGTCGACGCCCGAAAGCTTGGCAAGCCACTTGCCCCAGAAGAAGAACGTCGCGGCCGAGCCAAAGGCAAGCACCATGATCATGAGCACGTTGCCGGTCTGCGCGAACGCCACCAGGGCGCCCCACTTGGACACGAGCATGCCAAACGG
>JAHYYK010000072.1:0-3541 GCA_019425005.1 Collinsella sp. | reverse complement strand
GTCACGATGACGAACATGGCCGAGAGGAACAGGAACATAAGCGCCAGGAACTGCGGGCGACGGTCGGGCGCGGTCTGCCCGCGCAGCGCAGCCTCGTGCTCGTCGTGGGCCTGGAAGTCCTTCATGTAGCCCAGGGCATACACGCAGATAAGGCTGCCGACGATACCGACGGCGAGGACCATGATCACGCTCATGTAGTCCAGGTAGAGCGGCGTCGCCGTGACGGCTTCGGCCGCGGGCAGCGTCATGGCCGCAAAGGCGAGCGAACCCACCAGCTGGACTATGCCGAGCACCGTGGTGAGCGCGTTCCTATATTTATACGCGTTGTACAGGATGACGGCGCACAGGATGACATCGATGGCGGAGCTGATGATCGAGAGCACATGCGAGGTGCCGGGGGCAACCTCAAAGCTCTGCGGACCCGTGCCAAAAAACATGACGGCGACTACAACTGTCACCGCCATAATAATGCCGGAACCTATGAGCCCCACCGCATCGCGGGCGCGGTCACCGCGCGCGAGCAGCATGCCCAGCGCCGGTACCAGCGGAAACAGGGTAAGGAAATACAGTAGCGTCATACCATCACTCCCCCATGCAAAAACGCTGCAATTGTTTAACGTTATAGCTCAATTGAGGAGCAGCGGCGGCAGGTTTTCGGTCAACTGGGGAGTTTTAGGCGTACGGGGTAAGGGCACGTCTGCTTTGGAGCAGAGAGGCGACGCTCCCCTATCGCAGCGACAGGCGCGCGGGCCACTGCGCGCGGTTTATTGGCCACTTTGGAGGATGTCCCGACAGGCTCGCGCCGGTCCAAAAAGTTGGCGCGGCAAGAAAAATGCGCCCCTGTGGGCGCACCATCCCGTTTGCTATTCCGCCTTTTTAACGCGCGGCTTGCGACCGCGCGGCTTATCGACCAGTGCGGACTCACCGCCCTCACGGTACTGACGGCACCAAGCCTTGACCGAAGACTCGCTGGGAATCTTGTGCTTGATCATGGCCTCGCGAACCGTCAAGCCGCTTTCCAGACGGTCCTTAACCACAGCGAGCTTTACGTCGTACGAATAGGTGTGATGATGCGAACCGGCATTGAGAACGGCGTCGGCACCGCCCACGGCATACGCGCGGGCCCACTGACGAGCCGTGGCCTGGGGAATGCCAAGCTCCGCGGCGAGGGCGCGATGGCCGACCCCCTCTTGGAGGATCTCGACGGCGCGCTGCCTAACCTCGGGCGCATGCGTGCGAGTCCTAGTTGCTTCCGACATACCTGCCACTTCTTAGCCTTAACCGTTAATCTGCTTTCTTACGTGCAAGTTAGATAGTAGCATTTTACTGTTTGCTCAAAGCAGTTAATTAAAATAGACGCGGCGTTATCTGGGCATTTGGCACCAAATTACGACATTTCTTTATCGATTATTTACGCTGGTAGCTGACTCGCAGCTAATCGTCATTCGCTTGTCAACAAAATTGGCATCTCTTTATGTCCTTTGGTATAGAGGATATAATTATTAACCCCTCCCCCAATATTTTTGAGTGATCTGCAAGGCAGTAGACGTCCTCACTCCTCATGATTACCGCGCATTGCCATCCACCGGAGCAAAACAAAAAGGGCGGGACCTGCTGCGCTTGCAGGCCCCGCACCGGTTAACACCCGACGGGACACAGCCGGGCGAGACGGATCCGTGCTACCGCCCCGCCTGGCCGCGATGTTCAACTACAGCTCGTTGGCCGCGTGATACGCCGTGCGAATGGCGCTCGCAATGTCGGCGGTGCGCTCACCCGAGCAGTCGCCCACGCAAGTCACGGGCACCGTCACGCCATCCAGGTCAAACGCGTTGGCCTTGGAGCCCACGGCCATCACCACGTAATCGCAGGCGATCTTCACCGGCTCCTCGGCGCCGTCCTCGGTGGTGCAAATGGCCTCAACGCCCTCGTCGGTAATGGCGGTCAGGCGGGTCTTCACGTGCTGCTCCACGTTGTGCTCGGCAAAGTCGCTCATAATCAGCGGCAGAATGGTCTCGGACTCGCCCGCGGCAATCTTGTCGAGCATCTCCACGATCGCCACCTGGCAGCCGTGCTGCAGCAGGTACTCGGCAGTCTCGGTGCCCACCAGGCCACCACCAATGACGGCGGCGCGGCCCGTAAGCTCCACCTTGCCGGCCAGCACGTCCCAGCTCGAGACGACCTTCTCCGAGTCGGCGCCCGGAACGGGGATGACCACGTCGTGCGCGCCCACGGCCACAATCGCGGCATCGGCGGCGTTGAGGTCCGCGGGGCTAGCGGCATGGTTGAGCTCAACCTTCACGCCCAGGCCGGGCAGAATCTTCTCGTAATACTCGACCGAGCGCATGATCTCGTCCTTGCGCGGAGGCGCGGCCGCCAGCACAATCTGGCCGCCCAGATGATCGCTCGCCTCGTAGACGGTCACATCGTAGCCGCGCTTGGCCGCCACGCGCGCGGCCTCCAGGCCGGCAATACCGCCGCCCACCACGGCGATCTTCTTGTCGCCCTCGCCCGGCTTGATGGCGATGGTCGCCTCGTCGCCGTTCTCGGCATTGAGCACGCACGAGATGTACTTGCGATTTTGAATCGCGTCGACGCAGCCCTTGTTGCAGTTGAGGCACTCGCGGATGGGCTCACCCGTGGCGGCCTTCAGCGCAATGTCGGGGTCGCACATGAGCGAGCGGCCATAGGCGATGATGTCGGCGGCGCCGTCTTCCAGAATCTTCTCGCCGGCCTCGACCGAAACAACACGGCCGACGGTTGCCACCGGCACGGAGACCAGGGCCTTGACGCGCTCGGCCACGGGCAGCGTCCAGTTGTAGGGCATGGCGCCCATGGGCGGAATGGTGTCGCCCATGTTGCCGGTGTGGTTGGCCTGTGCGACCTGGATCATATCGATGCCCGCGCCCTCGAGCAGCTTGGCGAACTCGCAGGCCTCGTCGGGCTGCAGGCCGCCCTTGCCGCGCGGCGTGCCGTCGGGGTTCTCCATGATCACGGGGAGCTTGTACTCCACCATCAGCTGCGGCGCGGCTTCCTTAATGGCAGCGACGACCTCCAGCGCGTAGCGAACGCGGTTCTCGAACGAGCCGCCGTACTCGTCGGTGCGCTGGTTGAGGATGGCCGAGCACAGCGAACCTACCAGGCGGTCGCCGTGGACCTCGACGGCATCGATCCCGGCCTGCTGCGCGCGAGCGGCCGAGGCGGCGATAGCCTCCTTGATCTGGGTGAGCTGCTCCACACTCGCCTCGTTCACAAAGTGCTGCATGTCGTGGTGCAGCTTGGCGTAGGCCTGGTTGCGGATCTCGTTGGACTCGGCCATCTTGGCGGCAAAGGTCTCCTCGTCGCCGGCGGCCTTGGCCTCCTGCGCGGCCTTGGCGGCGGCCATGGATCCCATGACCATGCGGCCGACACCGGGCACGTCGTACTCGGGGTGGAACAGCTGCAGCGCGACCTTGGCGCCGTGCTTGTGGACGGCATCGGCCAGGGCCTTAAACGTGGGGATTTGGGCGTCGGTCGCCAGCTTGGGCGTGGGGCTTGCGGTCAT
>JAHYYK010000071.1 GCA_019425005.1 Collinsella sp. | reverse complement strand
GGTCATGCCGCCGAAGTTGAAAGGCAGATTGCCGCTCTGGCGGGTTTGCAGCGTCAACCTGTTACGCGGTTTGGTAAAACCGCGTAACTAGAGTGCGTTCGCACACCTCTCGCAGATGTGAGCGTGGCCGTTGTACTCGCCGACGGTGGTGCGGTAGTTCCAGCAACGGTCGCAGCACTCGCCCTCAGCAGCCTCGATGGCAACGGAGAGCTCCTCGCCCTGGGTCAACTCAACATCGGAGACGATGTAGAACTCGGCCAGGTCGACGGCCTTGTCGCCGGTCAGCAGCGCGTACATCTCGGCGGGAACGACCGCCTTGACGCGGACCTGCTGGCTCTTGGTGAAGGTACCGGCGGAGCGGGCGTCCTCAAGGGCCTTGGTCACGGCGCTACGGAGCTCGAGTGAAGCCTCGAGCACGCCCTCGAACTCATTGGCCTCGTCGACCGTAATGGGCGACTTATACCAATCGAGCAGCGCAGCGTACTTCTGGTGATCGACGCAGCCGGCAGGCGCATAGGCCATGGCCTCGTCGACCGTGTAGGACAGGATCGGCTGCAGGTCGCGCATGAGCATCGAGAAGAGCTCGGCAAGCACGGTCTGGGCGCTGCGACGCTCGAGCGAGCCGGGCTTATCGCAGTACAGACGGTCCTTCAGGGCGTCGAGGTACACGTTAGAGAGCTCGGTAACCACGAAGTCGTAGAGCGCACGGTAGGCGCGCGGGAACTCGTAGCAAGAGTAGGCGTCGTCAACCTCGGCCTGGACCTGAGTCAGGCGGGCAACCATGAGCTTGTCGAGCGGCAGCAGGTCGGCAAAGGCGACGCCGTCGGTCTCGGGCTCAAACTGACCCTCGAGCTCGGAGAGCAGGAAGCGCAGCGTGTTGCGGAAACGACGGTAGGCATCGGAGGTACGAGCAAGGATCTCGTGGTCGATGGACACGTCGGAGCTGGTATCGACGGAGGCAACCCACAGGCGGATGATGTCGGCGCCCATCTCGTCGCAGACCTTGTTGGGGTCGATGACGTTGCCGAGCGACTTCGACATCTTACGGCCCTGGCCGTCGAGCGTGAAGCCCTGCGAGACGACCGCCTTGTACGGAGCATGGCCGTTGGCGCCCACCGAGGTGAGCAGCGAGCTCTGGAACCAACCACGGTGCTGGTCGGAGCCCTCGAGGTAGACGTCCGCCGGGTACTCCAGCTCGGGACGGTACTCGCAGACGGCCTTCCAGGAGACGCCGGAGTCCCACCACACGTCAAGAATGTCCTTATCGGCCTTGAGGTGATGGCCACCGCACTTGGGGCAGACGCAGGCCTCGCCCAGGTAGCTCTCGGGAGCGTCGGTGAACCAGGCGTCGGAGCCCTTCTCGTGGAAGAGCTTGATGACGGCGTCGAGCGTAGCGTCGTTCATGACCTTCTCACCGCAGTCGGCGCAGGTGTAGCTGGGGATAGGCACGCCCCAGTTGCGCTGACGGCTGATGCACCAGTCGGGACGCTGCTCGACCATGGCGCCAATGCGGTTGGCCGCGTGGGCCGGATACCATTTGACGTTCTCGCGGACCTCCTTGCCAGCCTGCTCGCGCAGACCGGTCTTGTCCATCGAGACAAACCACTGGTCGGTAGCACGGAAGAGCACCGGATGCTTGCAGCGCCAGCAGTGCGGATAGCTGTGCGTGATCTTCTTCTCGAGGACCAGGGTACCGCGCTCGCGCAGGAACTCGATGATGTGTGGGTTGGCCTCGTCGGTGTCCATACCGCTGAAGGGGCCACCGGTACCAAACTCCTCGCCGGTGTAGAACTTGCCGTCGTCATCGACCGGCATGCAAATGTCGGTGATGCCCTCCTTGAGGCAGGCGAAGTAGTCGTCGACGCCGTGGCCGGGCGAATTGTGGACGATACCGGTACCGTCATCGACACCGACGTAATCGGCCAGCAGCGCCACGCCCTCAACGCCGTCAAAGATCGGCTGCTTGTAGTGGATGTGGTGGAAGGTCTCGGCGGGCACCACGTAGGGCTTGCCGTCGACCATGACCGGGGTGTACTCCCAGCCAAACTCATCGCAGCACTTGGGAGCCAGGTCCTCGAGCATGACCTCGGCACGGCCATCGTGCTCAACGGCGACGTAGGCGGCGCCGGGCTTGAGGGAAACTGCCTGGTCGGACGGGATGGTCCACGGCGTAGTCGTCCAGATGATAAAGTCGACCGGGCCGTCGAAGTTCTCGAGGCCGGCGGGCTTGGAGGTCATCTCAAAGCGAACGAAGATGGAAGGGCTCGTCTCGTCGGAGTACTCGATCTCGGCCTCGGCGAGCGCGGTGTGACAGTGCTTGCACCAGTGAACCGGCTTGTGGCCGCGATAGATCATGCCCTTATCGAACATGGCCTTGAAGACCTCGATGTCGGCGGCGTCATGCTGGTGATAGAGCGTCAGATATGGGTTGTCCCAGTCGCCGAGCACGCCCAGGCGACGGAAGCCGGCCTTCTGCAGCTCGATGTTCTCGACAGCGAACTTGTTGCAGAGCTCACGGATCTTGGCCGTGGAAGTCTGGTTGAACTTCTCGGTGCCGAGCTTCTCCTCGACCTTGTGCTCAATCGGCTGACCGTGGCAGTCCCAACCGGGGACATAGGGAACCTCATAGCCCTGCATCATCCAGTAACGGTTGATCATGTCCTTGGAGATCTTGTTCATGGCGTGGCCGATGTGGATCGGGCCGTTGGCGTACGGAGGGCCGTCGTGCAGCACGAACTTCTTGTGACCCTCGTTCTTCTTCAGAACCTGCTCGTAGACCTTGTTGTCCTGCCAGTCCTTGAGTCGCTTGGGCTCGGACTTGGAAAGACCGGCACGCATGGGAAAACCGGTCTTGGGCAGATTCATCGTCTGCTTGTACTCGTTTGCCACGGTACCCCTTTCATGTCGTGGGCGCGCACGCCCTCTGGGCACCAAAAAAGCGCCCGTCCCTACAAGCTGGGACGAAGCGCCACAAAAACGGGCCGTGTGCCCGCAAAAGCTCTTCGCTTAACCACCCAGCTTAGATGCCCTCGCCCGCGTATTCGCGCGCTCGCATCCGTTACTCGGCTGGTCTGTATCGACGACCATCTCGGCGATGTCTACTAAGACGTGTCTGCACGACGCGTCCGTTGGGACCGCAGCTCCGGGGTGATTTTCATCGGTCGCATGCGCGGGTTCTCAGCACTCCCCGCTCTCTGTAGCATGCGGATGGCCGACTACTCGTCCCCATCAACGCTTATGCGGAGTATGCTAGCACGTTCCGCGCCAGCGAAAAACCCTCAACATCGGTTTCATACGTTCGAAATTTCTCGCTATTACAGCCCTGCTCTAGGAGCAAAATACCTGAAAGCACTCTATCGAACGAAAGAAGGTTGCTATGCGCACGATTGGAATGAGCGACTACACCGTTGGAGAGGATTGCTTTGACGAGCTGCCCGCCGCACTGGCGGAGTACGGCGCGACAAAGGTCGCGATCATCGGTGGCAAGCGGGCACTGGCCGCAGCACTTCCCGGTATCGAAGCTGCGCTGGCAGGTACCGACGTCGAGATTCTGGAGACGCGCGTCTACGGTACCAACAGTACGCGTGCCAATATCGCCAAGGTCGTGAACTCCCCTGCCTGCCAGGAAGCCGACGTGCTCATTGCCTGTGGCGGCGGCAAGGCGCTCGATACCGTGAAGACGGCGGCCATCGAGCTCAAGAAGATCGTCTTCACGGTCCCGACGATCTGTTCCAACTGCTCCGCCGCGACCGCCATTGCCGTTGTCTACAATGACGACGGCTCGCTCGAGGGCTATTCGTACCCCAACCGCCCCGCGCACATCTTCATCAACCCCAAGATCATCGCCGAGGCTCCGGCGGAGTACTTCTGGGCCGGCGTGGGCGATGCCCTGTCCAAGCAGCCCGAGGTCGAGTACGCCACAAGCGCCGGCAACCTGGAGCACACCGCCGGGCTTGGCCTGGCACTCGCCCACACCTGCTCCGAGCCGCTGTTTACCTATGGTGTCCAGGGTCTTGAGGACGTGCGGCAGAACCTGTCGAGCGAGGCCGTCAAGCAGATCGCGCTCGATATCGTGGTCAACACGGGCTATGTCTCCAACCTGACCAACCAAAACGATTACTACTACAACTCGAGCGTGGCGCATGCGTTCTACAACGCCACGTGCAGCATTCCGCGCGAGGGCTCCTACCTGCATGGCGAGGTCGTGAGCCTGGGCGTGCTGGTGCTGTTTGCCTATACGGGAGACACCGAGAACCTTGAGCGCTACGCTGCCTTTAACAAGCAGATGGGGCTGCCCGTGACGCTTGAGCAGGTCGGGCTTTCCGAGTCCGATATCCCAGCCCTGTGCGAGTACGCGCATGCCACCAACGAGTGGAAGCAGGGCAACCCTGAGCCCTTCACCGACGAGAAGTTCGCCGCCGCCATCAAGGCCGCCGACGCTTACGGCCACACCCTCTAGCTCTAACCCAAAACCACCACAAAGGGGACAGGCACCTTTGTGGTGGTTTTTTATTGCTCCAACATTCAGTTCGCACTCGAACCCGATTCTATACGAGAAAGGGTCCGGGTACGTTTTTTGTTTATCGGTAATTCTGCGGAAGGACCACTCGGAACGGTAAACAGAAACGAACAGAGGCAGGATACCATCGTGGTGATGGTATCCTGCCTTTTGTTTTGCGGAACCAAGGTCGCTTTATGCGAACTTGATCGCCACTTATATGGCGCATTGATGGCAATTGCTGCGTACGTGCGTACCGGGAGCCTGTACGCCTCTGGCAAGGCGTAACACACTAGACTTTGTTCCAAAGTCCGTGTGCTAAGGGGGCAGGGCCCTTAGAATTCCTGTGGAGTGTGTACGCACGTACGCAGGAAAACAGCAAATTACGCTATATCAGGGCGTTCTTTCATTGGTGAGTATGGTATACACGGCTTAGTTCAACAAATAAGAATTTATATATAAAGGAGAATATTGATGAAAATGTTTTTATGTTCGCACTTTTCAAGTGTAGGAAGTCTGATAAAGGGAGAAATTGAAAATAAGAAAGTCGCATTTATTCCAACAGCTTCACTGCGTGAAGG
>JAHYYK010000070.1 GCA_019425005.1 Collinsella sp. | reverse complement strand
CCGATCTCGTGGTAGGAAACGACCTGCTTCTCGTGGTCGGAAAGCACCGTGGACTTACGCTGCTGGCCGGCAATGACGACCTCCACCGACTCCTCGAAGTCGTCCTGGGTCGCGCGCTTGCGGCCTTCGCGAACAGCGCGCAGGGCACCCTCGTTGATGATATTGGCAAGGTCGGCGCCCGAGGCACCGGGCGTGGCGCGGGCAATAGCGGTCAGGTCGATCGGCGGCTGCGTCTTCACGCTCTTGGCATGCAGCTCGAGGATGTTCTTGCGGCCAGTCAGGTCGGGCAGCTCAACGGGAATGCGGCGGTCAAAACGACCGGGGCGCAGCAGGGCGGGATCGAGGCTGTCGGGACGGTTGGTCGCAGCGAGGACGACGATGCCCTTGTGGTTATCGAAGCCGTCCATCTCGGTCAGCAGCTGGTTGAGCGTCTGCTCGCGCTCGTCGTTGCCACTAAAGCCGCCGCCATCGCGCTTCTTGCCGATGGTATCGATCTCATCGATAAAGACGATACACGGGGCCTTTTCCTTGGCCTGCTTAAACAGGTCACGAACCTTGGCGGCACCGCGGCCGACGAACATCTCGACGAACTCAGAACCCGAAATGCTAAAGAACGGCACGCCCGCCTCGCCGGCCACAGCCTTGGCGAGCAGGGTTTTACCGGTACCCGGAGGGCCGACAAGGAGAGCGCCGCGTGGCAGTTTGGCGCCGATCTCCTCGTAGCGCTGCGGCTTCTCCAGAAAGTCGACGACCTCCTTGAGGGACTCCTTGGCCTCTTCCTGGCCGGCGACATCCTTAAAGGTCACGCCCACGTCCTTGGAGGCGATCACGCGCGCGCCGGACTTACCCAGTCCGCCTCCGCCAAAACCGCCGCCGCCAAAGTTCATCGACGGGCCGTCATCGCCCATAGCCTTCTTCATGCGGCGGTTGAGCCACCAACCGATGAGGAAGAAAATCGCCATGGGAAGAATGAGTGTGAGCAGATAGTAGGTCATCAAACCCGAGTTTTTATCGGGAACGACCGACTCCAGCGAGGCGCCAGACTCAAGCACGCGATCGGTAAAGCCCGCATCGTTCGGCACACCGGTCGTCTTATAGGCGATGTTCTCGTCCTCGCCCTTCTTGGTGTAATAAATCGTGTAATCGTCCGTGTTGTACTCGACCTTGTCGACACTCTTCTTATCGAGCGCTTTGACAAACGTCGAGTAATCGGTCTTCGTAATCTGCTGCGTGTGACCGATGTTAGGGAACAGAACGGTCGAGAGCACGAGGTAGACGACGAAGGCGATGAGCACGTAGAGGATCATATTCCGTCTACGTTTGTTGTCATCCATCTCCATCTGCTTGAACTCCATCTACTGGGGTTGATAATGCTAACTAGAATACCCAACCCGGACGGCGATAAACCGACGCCGGGCACGAAAGGACAGAGATGGCATCACTGGAAGTCGGCAAGGTTCAGATCTACACGGGCGACGGCAAGGGCAAGACGACGGCTGCGCTGGGGCTCGCGCTGCGCGCCACGGGCTATGGGCTTAACGTACTCATGCTTCAGTTTGCCAAGAAGCTGCACTGCGCCGAACATGACGCAGCACCTCGATTGGGGCTACGCATCGTACAGGCCGACCGCGACACGCCCGAAGCCTGTGCCACACAGATCATGGAGCTGGCGCGGGAGCAGATTGGCCAGGTCGACGTGCTGATCTTGGATGAGCTGGGAGAAGCCATGCGACGGGGCTTTGTGACGCGCGAAGATGTCGAAGCGTTGATCGCGATGAAACCGACCACCACGGAGCTCGTGCTCACCGGCCGCGGATTGCTGCCCCTCGCCGACCTTGCCGACCTAGTAACCGAAATGCGCCCTGTCAAACACTACTTCGACGAAGGCCTCCTGGCCCGCCAAGGCATCGAATACTAGCCATTGCGGACGTCCCCAATGGCTAGGCAGTGGCGCGGCCTAGCCAGTTGCCGCTGTGATGATAGACGGTGAACATCGTGGCGGTTATTACCCAGGTTACGGGGTAGACCAGCAGCAGATGCTCGAGCGAGGGGTCGAGCGGCATAATCGCGAACACCCACGCCACGCGGAGCACGACCGTGCCGAATATCGTGAGCATCATAGGCTGGAAGCTCACGCCGGCGCCGCGGATGGAGCCGGACGCGTTTTCGATAATCGAGAAGATCGCGTAGAACGGCGCGATGAAATGAAGAATCGTCGTGGTGTAGGCCGAAATTGCGGCATCGTCGATAAACAGACGCGAAAGCGGGCCCGAGAATACCAGCAGCACGGCAGACAGGCCACCGATAAGCACAAATGAAAGCACGAGCGACGTGTGGTATCCCTTTCGCATGCGATCGTAATTGCGCGCACCAAAGTTCTGCGCCGAGAACGTGGTGATCGAAACGCCGAGCGCCTCGGTCACCATCCAGATAATGCCGTCCAGGCGGCCGGAAAGGCCCCAAGCGGTCGTGACATCGGCTCCAAACGAGTTGACCGACACCTGAATCAAAACATTGGAGATCGAATACGCCGCAGACTGAACGCCCAGCGGCAAACCGCACGATAGCATGCTCTTGCAGATACCGGGGTCAATACCGAGCTTTGAGAGCGAAAGACGCCACGCCCCCGGAGCGCGCATCATGCGGATCACAATCATCGTGGCATTGGTGCAGATAGTCAGCGCCACCGCGATGCCGCAGCCCAGCGCTTCCATGTGCAGCACGGCGACAAAGAGAATGTCGAGCGCCACGTTGACGAAGCAGCCGGAAGCAATAATGACCGCCGGACCGCGCGTGTCACCCACGGCGCGCAACAACGCCGTCCCCATATTGAGCAGCAGCGCCGCAAACATGGCGGCAAAGTAACAACGGGCATACGCCACACCCTCGGCCAGCAGCTCATGCGGTGTATTCATCAGCACAAGCATCGGCTCGACAAACACCATGCCCAGAATGGAAATGACAATGCCGCCCACCAGCGCGAGCGTCATGGCCGTATGGACCGATCGGCTCAAGCGCTCGTCATCGTGCTGACCAAAAAACTGGCCGGTAATAACGGCACAGCCAGCACCCACACCGACGCAAAAACCAATGCAGAGCTCCGTGAGCACCATCGTGGCCTGAATGCCACCCAGCGCTAACTTGCCGCCAAACTGACCGACGATATAGGTACCGATAAGCGTGTAAGCCTGCTGAAAAAACGAACTAAAGAAGATAGGGACGCACAGCGACAGTAATTGCTGCCAAATGACACCTTGCGTTACATCGATAGCCGTAGATTTCTTAGCCACACGCCCTCCCCACACGCATACGTCAAACAACAAAACAGCAATTTAAAACCAAAGCCAAAACCAGCTTAGCACCGACTGGCGGCGACCGAAACACTCCGAATTAGAGCACGGTGCGGAATAACTGCCTAGTGATACAAACCCGGCTGGTAGTGATACTCATTGCTCACGTGCGGGCACAGCTGCCAAAAGGCGACGGCACTTGCCGCGGCCACGTTGAGCGAATCGACCCCGTGCGCCATCGGAATTCGCACGGCTCGGTCACAGCCCGCAATGGTCTTGGCGCCCAAGCCAGCACCCTCGGTGCCCATAAAGATTGCCAGGCGGTCAATCTCCTGCAGCGCGGGATCGTCCAATGACACCGAATCATCCGTCAACGCCATGGCGGCACACGAAAAGCCGGCATCGTGCAGCGCCGACAGCCCATCATGCGGCCATACGCGCGCCTCGCTGCCAATGCGCGTCCAGGGCACCTGGAAAACCGTGCCCATGCTCACGCGGGCCGAGCGACGATACAGCGGGTCACAGCAAGTAGGGCTCACCAAAATGCCATCGACGTTCAGCGCAGCCGCCGAGCGGAAAATCGCGCCGACGTTGGTGTGGTCGACAATGCCCTCGAGGACGCATACGCGCACCGGGCGCTCCCCCGCCGCCTCGACGACACCGCCCAAGAACTCATCAACTGGAATCTGACGTGGACGACGGAATGCCGCGAGCGCACCGCGCGTCACGTTAAAGCCCGTCAGCTGCTCCATGAGCTCCATGGAGGCAACGAACACAGGAACCGGACCCGCGCCCTCGCGCACAACCAGGCGCTCGAACAGCGGCATCATCTGGTCGAGCCAGCGTTCGCCCAAAAGAAAGCTCACCGGCTGGTATCCGGCGCGCACCGCGCGCTCGATAACCTTGGCACTCTCGGCGATAAAGATGCCCTTTTGCGGCTCCAGCACGCAGCGCAACTCGCGCTCGGTCAGTCGCACGTAGGCATCGAGCCGCTCGTCCTCGAGCGAATCAATTCGCAGTACCTCAACGGCATCAGTCATAGCAGCCAGCCCGCACCCTTCTTAACAGCACATCTATACCAAACGAGGCGACGCTAAGCGCCGCCCCATGCATTCAAACAACCCGATGATACCGTTCACGCCAGACGATTTATGCCTCAACGCGACGATACGTCACGAACTCATAATCGACACCCTCGTCGCCCTCACCGGCGGCAATCGTTGCGACCCCGCTACGCTGCGCAATCTCCCACGCGGGATCGGCTTCCAAATCGGGAAAGTACGTATCCACGGGATGGACGCAGCGGTTATGAGTGACCTTGGCCTCCACGCAGTACGGTAAAAACTGCCGATAGACATCGCCGCCACCGATCACCCAGGCAACGGGCTCATCGGCAACCGCAGCGAGCGCTTCGTCAACGCTATGCACCACGTCGACACCCTCGGCAGCAAAGCCCTCGTCGCGGGTGAGCACGATATTGCGGCGGTTCTTGAGAGGACGCCCGCCGGGGAAACTCAGCAGCGTCTTGCGCCCCATGATGACCGGGCAGCCCTTGGTGCAGGCCACAAAATGGCGCATGTCGGCGCGATTGGACACCACCATGTCGCCCTCGCACCCAATGCCCCAATCGTCACACACGGCGACGATAGCAGATAGCTTACACGTCATGAGCACCACCTACACCGCAATAGGAATGTTCTTGACCTGCGGGCCGTGCTCATAGCCCTCGACGATCAGGTCATCAGTCGTAAACGCGTAAAAATCATGCACGTCGGGGTGAAGCGTTACCTTGGGCGCCGCAAACTGCGGGCGCTCGATAAGCTCACGGACGATATTGACATGACGGTCGTAAATATGGGCATCGGCAATCACATGCAGCAGCTCACCGGGA
>JAHYYK010000007.1 GCA_019425005.1 Collinsella sp. | reverse complement strand
TCTACAGGAACGTCTGCGCGCACGGCGAGCGCCTCTTCTCCCACAGGTGCCACGTAGAGATTCCTGACACGACCTTGCACGCCAAGCTCGGCATCGAAAAGATTGGGCCGGATTACGTTTGCGGCAAGGTAGACGTCTTCTCGGCAGTGATCACCCTTCGATACCTCCTGCGCGACGACGAGTTCAAGGCATTCAAGGCTAAGCTCGTCAAGTGCGTTAACGGATACTTGTCATTGGATGAGAGCATCGGCGAGGAGCGCCTCCTTGAGGCCATGGGGTTCCCAGCCGAATGGAAGAAGATAACCAGGTATAAAACTTAAGATCGACCCCCCCTAAAAGCAAAATGGCTTAGGATCTATTTAGCATTAACCACGAAACGGATCATGCAGTTGAGGCTGCCAAGAAAGTAATAGACGCCGGCCTTCTTGAGCTGTTCGAGCGCCTGCAAGCTGTTAAGCATGCAGGCGCTCGAATCTAAGTACGATCCATGACATATAGCCCGACCAACACACAACGACAGTTTTCCATGTCAAAAAGACACTGAAGTGTGAGATAGCTCAAAACTCAACAAATACAATAATCAGCAGTTCAGGTCTTATGGGAATAATTCAATTCGCATCACGCTGCATCTAATCTGTTCTTTATACTCGGATGTAGACACTAAGGAGGCAAACATGCTTTGGAGCTATGTTCAGCTTGATGATGGCACCCAGTTTTCCTACCCAGAGACAAGAGAAGACGGAACCGTTCGCGTAGCCGTCGAACGCCCGGTTGACTTTGGCTTTGACCATGCGGATTGCTTCTTGCCTGCGGTCAAATGGTCCAACGTCGAAGGATTTACTGCTGATGACCTCAATTTCTTGACAGAATTTATTAGATCAAACGCCCCGTTTATCTTCGAGCTCGCCGAACGCCAAAAAGCCGGACCGGTGGTTTCGACTCTGGCCCCCTGACGTTCTACTGTTGAACGGCAAATAACCCATGATTTCGCCTACCGACATATCCACCTCCGCCTCTCGCGTGCTTGCTCAATACGACGTCAGCGAAGCATATTTATTTGGCTCGTTTGCCCGAGGCGAACAAACGCCCGATAGCGATATTGACTTGCGCCTAGTCTGCGGCAACACCATGACGTTCGGCACGCTTTACGAACTCTCCCATGAGCTCGAGAGGGAACTTGGGCGAAAGGTTGATATCGTCACCAACCCACCAGCGCACATGCGCCCGGCATTCCGCAAAAGCATCGAGAAAGATGAGGTGCGTGTCTATGAAGCTCTGTAAGCAGGACGAGGCGTTAGTGTGCTCCGGCATGATCAGCAAGTCTGAATTTTGTCGCATACTTCCGGACTCGGCGAGCCTTAGAAGCAAGTATTGAACTCAAACTCGGTTCCAGACACCCTCTTGCTATTTGAATACAGGTATCGCCCTAGCGATAGTATGTTATACTATCGCTAGGGCGATACCTGTTAGGAGACTCGCGTGGAACTATGGCATGGTTCTCAGAAAATCATTGAGGCTCCCCAGCTTGGCCTGGGGAAAATCCATAACGACTATGGACAGGGATTCTATTGCACAGAGAGCCTCGACCTTGCAAGGGAATGGGCATGCTCTCGGGATGCCGATGGCTTTGCGAATCGCTATGAACTCGATATAGCCGATCTCAAAGTTCTCGACTTGCTATCGCCGCAATATTGCGTCCTGCATTGGATAGCGTTGCTCGTTGAGCATCGTTCTTTTCGCAAAGATACCGCCATTGCCGCGGGGGCGTGCGAATATCTCCATGATCACTTTCTACCTCAGACGAGCACTTGCGACGTAATAAGGGGGTGGCGTGCGGACGACTCGTACTTTAGCTATGCCAGAGCTTTTGTAAACAATACGATCACCGTCGATCAGCTTGGACGATCTATGAGGCTCGGTAACCTGGGGGAGCAGATTGTGCTCAAAAGCGAGCGTGCGTTTAAGAGCATTCGTTTTGCTGGATTTGAACGTGCGCAGCAAGCTCTATATGGTCCATTGGCCAAGGAACGAGATGAAGCGGCAAGGGCGCAGTATCGGGAGCTCCTTGCCGAAAACCCGTTTGAGGGAATACGTATCGTCGATATCATTCGAGAGGGGATGACGGGCGATGACCTACGCCTACAGTGAGATGTATCTCGAGGATGCAATGAGAACGCTGGGCGAGGCGGTCGATTTTGCTCTCTGTGACCAAGGGCTGACTCCAGCCGAGTTAACGGCGATCATGTCGAACGCTCTTGAGATGAAACAGTTTGAGCGCGGTATGCCTCGCGTCGTCTGCGGCATGGCGGGCGACGAGCTCGCGCGCGATATTATCGCCCATGCGGGACTGACCCCCGTCAGATGTAGGGAGACCTATCCGTTCGACCGTTCGCCTCAGTATTGGGCGGGGTGGGTTATGGCCTATACGCAATGGATGAGCAGCTTGGGCTTTAATAAGCTACTCGAAGTCGCTCCGCTCGATTGGATCATCGGCTCGTACCATCCGCTCCACGAGGCCTCCGAAGATAAATTCGCCCAGATTGTCATCGAAAAATGGAACAACGCCCAAGCGGACAAAAAGGGCCTCAAGGCGGCACGAAAGGCTGCCGGACTAACGCAAAAACAGCTCGCCGCCCAATCGGGGGTTAAGCTTCGCGCCATACAACTCTACGAGCAGAACCAGCTCGACCTACGCCGCGCCTCGGTTTCCTCGGCATTGGCGCTTGCAGACACCCTAAACTGCACCATCGAAGACCTCGTCTGGCAACCGATTGCTCTGGAGTACGACTCGCAGGCTATTTCGTCTGTAAAACTATAGAGGAGTCAGACATGCCTTGGAGCCATGTTCAACAAGATGACGGCGCTGATTGCGTTGCTCAAGAAGATCATTCAACTGCGCACGTGGCAAATTCAGCATCACCGATTTTGCTCGGCGGCACCACGTCAATCGACGAAGCTATTCGGCTGACCATTTCGAACATGCCCAACGCGCTCAGGCTCTTGGAGAACTCATGATGGCGGACACGAAGCGGGGCGCGCATCCGTTCGCGCCGCTCGTGCTCGATGATGCCGGTTCGCTCGAAGCTATGGCCGCGGCCGTGATGCGCCTGCACAGCACGCTGATGACGGTCGGGCGCTGCTATACAACCGACGCCACAGGCGACCGGGCCGCGCTTGAGCTTGGACGCATCGAGTCCGTGCTTGCGGGTGCATTCTGTACGACATTCGGTCAATTGCCGGCCGATCGCTTCGCAGACATCTTTGACCAGGTCACCTACGTGGCCGAGCACATGGTCAAGGACCATATCTTTGAAGACGGTAACAAACGAACCAGCCTTGTCTTTGCGTTGTCCGTCTTAAGGTTCGCAGGCACTCCGGTCGTGCTGTCTGACAGCCCCGAACCAAAGGACAACCAGTACTACGCCTGGATCCAGGACCTCGTTTCCAGTCGCCGCACGAACAGCGAGCTAGCCGAAGAGCTGCGCTGCGGATTCGTTGCGGGCACGGGCGATCTGTCGCTCGTATAGAATCTAAGCATCCGCACGCCGGTTAATGAATTGATTGGACGTCACATGGAACTCCCTAGCACCCTGTGCAGCAATGTCTACGAGTTTGCGTTTTGCCCCGAGCCCTGCTACGACCGTCTGGTCGATCTCGCCGACCCCGAGGACTGGGGTCCCGGCAATCGCATCCTCAAAAACTACCTGTCGTTTTCGTTTAGCCGCGCGGTGTTCCTGACCGAGCGTGACTTGGACCAGACCGGGCCGTCCAACCTGCCGCTGGTGTTCGACGATGACCGCTGCCTGTTCAATACCGGCCTGTACACGCGTCGCTACGAGACCATCTACGGCCTGTTTGAGCCCAACACCAAGCCCGACGCGCGCCAGCGCTGGTTTTTGAAGGGCTTCTTTAAGGAGAGCGACCCCATGCTGGTCTCGTTTGAGTACCTGCCGTGCCGCGTGCGCTTTGCCGAGGACCCCTCCGAGCTGGTCTTTGACTATCGACTGCCCATCCGCTCCAACATCGACCACATTCTGGGCGACGAGGAGAACCTTACGCGCATCCCCGCCAGCCTGATGGGGGAGGACAACTCGCTGCTGCTGCGCCGCGCTTTTGAGGGCGCCGTCGTCGAGGCCGCCCGCCGCGCCGCCGCAAACTACACGCTCGCTGTGCCGCAGTTCTACGGCGGCCGGATCCAGCTGCTCTTGCCGCTGTGCCTGACCGGCGACAAGCCCGAGCTGGCGCTGACCATCCAGCGCGAGGACGGTTTCTACGCAGCGCGTACCTGTCTCACGCTCGACATGGCTTACAACAACGCGCGACTTATCTGCCGTCCCGAGTCCTCGTGGATTAAACGATAAAGGGTGGTTAAGCTGCGGTTTTGTTGGTTGACTGGGTTGAAACAGTGCGGTTTGCTCTCACGAATTTATAATCGAGGGCAAAAAGTTCTTGGTAAACCGCGCACGGCTATGTTAGTATCTCTTTTGCCGAAAGGCGACGGGCGATTGGCTCAGGGGTAGAGCATATCCTTCACACGGATGGGGTCACAAGTTCGAATCTTGTATCGCCCACCATCAAAAGCGCAGGTCAGAGGTATTAAGCCTCTGGCCTTTTTCTATTTGACACCAAGGGTGACACCAAAACTGACACCAAATTTTCGATTTTTATTAGCATGGGGTCCTATTTTTTATTGATCGCAAACCCTTCATAGTTCCTACATATTGAATATAATTTTCGTTCGTTGGCCAACTATAGAGTGACGTCGTCGAACATTTTGAAAATGGTTCACGCGCTCTTTCAATGAATTCTTTGCATGATTCATACGCAATTGTGGAGAAAAAGACCACTGGCTCACAGCTCGTACCAGCACATTCACGCCTCGTGACAACCTTTCAACACATCCCATCCATTTTTTGGTCAGCGTTTGGTCAGCTTCCGGTACTTAACCGCATGATGCCCCAGTAGATAATCGTCCACGACCACAACCGCATGGCCTACGGCCGATACCAGGGGAGGCGCAAATGGACGAAATCGTCTGCGCAAACACCGCATTCCGCTATTGGCGCTGCCCACCGCAGGTGCGCGACCTCTACCCGCGCATACCCAGCTCCGATGACGGCTGGCGAACCCTATCCCAAGCCCCTTTCGTAACCGACGTCCTCAAGACGCCAGTCATCACAGCAGCATCAACACGAAGCAACCTGCATTCCGAGACAAGACGGACCATCCGATGGAACAGCGCCTATACAGAGAAAGTTTCCATCGACACGGGTATGGGCTTTAGCGTCACAGACCCTCTTCATACGCTATTCACCATGACTCGAAGCGTTTCTTCATGCGACCTGGTTCTGGCCATGTACGAGCTCTGCGGATGGTTTTCGGTTTTTAAACCATCGCCCGCGGTCGACATGGCACTTGAGCAAGCAAAATCAGAAGAAGAGCAGTACACCACAGAAAGTCTTTTTGAACTAGATGAAACCCAAGACGAGGCCCCATGGAAGCGAGTCTATGCTCGGGCGAGCCAGAAGGACAGCGAGAATGATCAAAGTGGGCAGCAGAATGACGGATCCGGAAATAAAGCAAACGGAAAAGGCACATCGCTCTGGATGAGAAAGCCTCTTATTGAAATAGAAGAACTGCACAAATTTGCAGCGAAGGTTAAGGGCGAGATGTGGGGAAAACAATTCTACGAAGCCGCACGGCAGGTAATGGGTATTGCGGCATCCCCGCTAGAAGTTGCTGGAATCATGTTGCTAAGTCTTCCGAGGCGTACTGGCGGAGCGGAGTTTAAAAACATATTCGTCAACGACCTAACACCGCTGTCGAATTCAGCTCGAAAAATCGCAGGTCAGAAAATCTGTTACGGCGATATCGTCATCGTAAACCCAATAATAATGAAAGCTGTGATTATCGAACTTCAGGGAGAGGTTATCCATGGTTCAGGCGCCGTGCTGGACCACGATGCCGCACGAATGACAGCATTACAAAGCATGGGATACGACGTATTTCTTGTAACCCATGACATGCTCAATGATCACTATCAGCTTGATGCCATCATTCACAGTGTGTGTGAGCGATTGGAGTTGCGCTACAAACCAAAAACCGAGGCGATGAGATGCGCTGAGACCAGATTGCAAGCCAACGTTCTGTGCAATTGGCTTGGTATTGGTAAGTAATAATGTTCAAGTGAGCATTATTACTACTTTATATGCTGCAGTAATTAAGTGCCATTTTAAAACCACGCCGGTTTACTACGTTGGATTGGGGGTAGCTGAGCACACCGAATTCGTCGCTCGTAAAACCGCAGGTAGAATGCCTGCCCGTTTTGCGAATGTAGGCGTGTGGTCGGAAATCCGGGAATCGTCGTAGTAAACCGGTCCGTTTATGAAGCGACCAGCTGGCGCGAGCTGCGCACGGTTCAGTAAATTGACCCGAAGGCGCGGAGAGGGGCTCAGACGAAACCCTCCCGCGGAAGCACCGCGGATTGCTTTGTTCTGGCCGGCGGCACCTGGGGCGCGCCCCGCGGGCTATTTCGGGCATCGTGTGTCCCTTCGGCCCCGCGCCGTTCCACGCACCGTAAAATCTTTTCCAAAATTGTCCTTGCATCGGCGGGGGAGTTCCCGTATAGTACTTTCTCGCACGGGGGCGTAGCTCAGCTGGGAGAGCGCTTGACTGGCAGTCAAGAGGTCAGGGGTTCGATCCCCCTCGTCTCCACCCGAGCATTGAATGAGGCTCCAACGCAAGTTGGGGCCTTTTTTCATATCTATCGATTTACGCCATGTGTTGACTGGGCAGCATCTTGGCGACATACCCATTGTTAATTACGAATATGAATGTTAATAACTTTACGTTTCTGGATAGCAAACCTAGTCTGCAGCGCCAATAACAAAGAGACCGGGCGTAATGCCCAGCCTCGAAATACTCTGGTGGGCCCTCCGGGATTCGAACCCAGAACCCAGGGATTATGAGTCCCCTGCGCTGACCGTTGCGCCAAGAGCCCTTATGAACGGTGAATGCAATTCTAGCAAAGGCAACTCAGGCCTAATTTCTTCGCTTCACGTCGTGAAATACTACCATGCACGAGCAAGTCGCACAACGCAAGATCAAGTTCGATGCTAAACAACAGCTAATCTAGGCCCGTCGCAGATAAGAAGTGTTTTATAAAAAGTTAAGGCCTTAAATTCAGGGCTTCAAGACATTTCAGCGTGAAATCAACCTGATGCCATTTCAAAACCATGCTGGTTTACTACGACGGATCGGCGACCTTCGACCACCGCGTGTTCTCAGTTTGCAAAACAGCAGGTAGAGAGTCCGACGGTTAACGAAAAGACGTGCGTGGTCGAACATTCCAGATTCATCGTAGTAAACCGGCATAGTTCTGAGGCGCGGATGAGGGACGGTTCGCAATCGGACCCGATAATGGGACTGGCGACGCATAGGAAATCCGGTTGCGCGGGGAGGGTCGCGTTCCGCGCGCCAAGTCGGCCGGCGTAGGGGCCGTGCGGGGGCCAGGCGCTCCGCAGGCTGGCCCGGCCCCGCGGGACTCCGGCGCCCGCCCCCCGGAAAGTTTTTCCAAAATTGTCCTTGCATCGCCGTCCGAGTTCCCGTATAGTACTTCTTCGCACGGGGGCGTAGCTCAGCTGGGAGAGCGCTTGACTGGCAGTCAAGAGGTCAGGGGTTCGATCCCCCTCGTCTCCACCCGAGCATTGAATGAGGCTCCAACGCAAGTTGGGGCCTTTTTTCATATAGGCACACAAGGTCAAAGGCGGCAGCATGATCCTCCTGGTCGACAAGATCGAAAAAAGCTTCGGCGCACGCGTCCTCTTTAGCGGCGCGTCCTTCCAGATCAACCCCGGCGAGCGCTTCGCGCTCGTGGGCCCCAACGGCGCCGGCAAAACCACCATGCTCAAAATCATCATGGGCATCGACAGCCCCGACGCCGGCCAGGTCCAGTACGCCAAGGACTGCCAGGTGGGCTACCTAGAGCAGGAAACTAATCTGGAGCACAAGGACACCACCATCCTTGCCGAGGTCATGGCCGCCGCCAAGGAAATCCGCCGCATGGGCGAGCGCGCTAACGAGCTGCAGGCCCAGATCACCGAGCTCTCCGAGCAGGGCAAGGACGTCGACGCACTCCTTAACGAGTACGGCCAGGTCCAGGACCGCTTTGAGCACCTGGGCGGCTACGAGCTCGAGAGCAACGCCCGCAAAATCCTTTCCGGCCTGGGCTTTAAGGTCACCGACTTTGAGCGCCCATGCTCCGAGTTCTCGGGCGGCTGGCAGATGCGCATCGCGCTCGCCAAGCTCTTCCTGCGCCACCCCGACCTGCTGCTGCTGGACGAGCCCACCAACCACCTGGACCTCGAAAGCGTCCAGTGGCTGCGCGGCTTTATCGCCAACTACGACGGCGCCGTCCTCATCGTCAGCCACGACCGCGCCTTCATGGACGCCTGCGTCGACCACGTCGCCGCCCTCGAGAACCGCCGCGTGACCACCTACACCGGCAACTACAGCAGCTACCTCAAGCAGCGCGAGGACAACCTGGAGCAGATGCGCGCCAAGCGCGCCGCCCAGGAGCGCGACATCGCCCACATGCAGGTCTTCGTCGACAAGTTCCGCTACAAGCCCACCAAGGCAGCCCAGGCCCAGGAGCGCATCCGCAAGATCGAGCAGATCAAAAAGGAGCTTGTCATCCTACCCGAGGGCCACAAGCACATCGACTTTAAGTTCCCCGACCCGCCGCGCTCCGGCGACATGGTCGTGGGCCTGGAGGGCGTCTCCAAGTCCTACGGCAACAAGCACATCTACAGCGACATCGACCTCAAGCTCTACCGCGGCGAGCACGTGGCGCTCGTCGGCCCCAACGGCGCTGGCAAGTCCACGCTCATGAAGATCCTCGCCGGCCTGGAGCCGCCCACCACCGGCACCCGGGACCTGGGCACCAACGTGGGCGTGGCCTACTACGCCCAGCACGCACTCGAGGGCATGACCGAGTCCAATACCGTCCTGCAAGAGATCGACACCGTCACGCCCAAGTGGACCGTGCCGCAGCAGCGCAGCCTACTGGGCGCCTTCCTGTTTAGCGACAACGATTCCATCGAGAAGCAGGTTCGCGTCCTCTCCGGCGGCGAAAAAGCGCGTCTGGCCCTGGCCAAGATGCTCGTGGCCCCCGAGGCGCTCCTGTGCCTGGACGAGCCCACCAACCACCTAGACATCGACTCGGTGGACATGCTCGAGAACGCCCTGCAAAACTTCCCCGGCACCATCGTGCTGATCAGCCACGACGAACACCTGGTGCGCGCCGTGGCCAACCGCGTCATCGACATCCGCGACGGACAAGTCACGGTCTACGACGGCGACTACGACTACTACCTCTACAAGCGCGAGGACCTCGCAGCCCGCGCCGCCGCCGAGGCGTCCACGGAGAGCGCGCCGGCCACGACCAAGTCCGCCAAGGCCAGCGCTGCCCAGGCCGACACCCCCGTCGCGGCGCCTAAGCCTGCCGAGGGCAAAAAGACCAAGGAGCAAAAGCGCGCCGAGGCCCAAGCCCGCGCTGCGCTCAACAAAAAGCTCAAGGGCGTGCGTAACCAGCTCAAGAAGATCGAGACGGAGCTCGACAAAAAGCGCGCCCGCTATGACGAGCTTATGGAATTGATGGCAAGCGAAGAGCTTTATGCCGATCAAGACAAGTTCAACGCCGCGCTGGGGGAATATAACGGCCTTAAGCAAGAGCTGCCCAAGCTCGAGGACGAATGGCTGGAGCTTTCCACCCAGATCGAAGAGGAGACCGCGCGTGAACTCTCGTAAGGCCGCTGCCGTGGCGATGAGCATCATCGCCGTCGCCTGTCGCATCTGCGGCATCTTTATGAGCGCGATGACCGTGCTGCTGTGTTTTAGCGGCCTCACCGCCAAGCTGCAGATCGTAGGCTTTGTCGTTGAGCTTTCGCGCGCACTGCCGAGCGCCATCGCCGGCTATGGCGTCATCACGTCGCCCTTTGGCGGCGTGTTCCGCCTGGATTACGCCATCGTCGCCGTGATCCTGTTTGTGGCCGACTACCTGCTCACGCGCGCCTCGCGCCGCGTCCGCTAGGGGAGCGCTATGTCCAGCAGCTACCTCATGAACCTGCTCGCCAGCGCCGTCGCCGTCATCGTGGGCATCGTGATCCACGAGAGCGCACACGCCGCCGCGGCCTGGGCGCTCGGCGACAAGACGGCCCGTTCGCGCGGCCGCGTGTCACTCAACCCGCTTAACCATATCGATCCGTTTGGCACCATCATCCTGCCGCTGCTCATGCTCGCGGCCGGCGGCCCGGTGTTCGCCTTCGCCAAACCCGTGCCCGTCTACCTCAACAACCTCAAGCACCCCAAGCGCGACGAGGTCCTGGTGAGCGCGGCCGGCCCCGCGTCGAACATCGCACTCGTGTGCCTTGCCGCGGCACTCATGCACGTGGCGTACGGCAACCTCTACACCGGCATCTCCTTTGCCCTGGCGTCACAGATCATGAACTTCGGCGCCACGTTTATCGTGGTTAACCTGTCACTCGCATTCTTCAACCTCATCCCGATCCCGCCGCTCGATGGCTCGTCGATCATCGTGCCGCTCCTCAAAGGCAAGGCGCTCAACAACTACAACCACCTGCAGCAATACGCCATGCCCATCCTCATCATCGTGCTGTATCTGCTGCCCATGTGGACTGGCATTGATGTGATCGGCCGCTATTTCGACGTTACCGTGTATCCGCTGGCCGAGTGGCTGCTCAACTTCGCAATCGCCGGCATCTAAGGTAAACTTACAGGTCGACCGCGCAAAACGGTCGCAACATGCACCCAAACCGCGCCGCGAAGGCGCCGTCAAAGGAGGTCGAAGATGTCGTATCGCGTGTCGACTCAGGTCTACAGCGGGCCGTTCGACCTGTTGCTGCAGCTGGTAACCCGCCAAAAAGTAGATATCGGCGCCATCTCCATCAGCGAGGTGGCCGAGCAGTACCTTGCCGAGGTGGAGCGCATCGAGGCGCTGGACCTGGACGTGGCGAGCGACTTTCTGCTGGTCGCGGCAACCCTTCTGGACATCAAGGCCGCCTCTCTGGTGCCGCAGGAGGCCCCGCGCAAAGTCGATGACGACGATGACGAGTTCGACGAAGACCTCGAGGAACTCAGCGCGCTCGACGGCGACGCCTTGCGCGAGGTCCTGATCCAGCGCCTGATTGCCTACAAGCAGTTTAAAGGCGCGGCTGCGGCCCTCGGTGCCCGCATGCAGGCCGAAAGCCGTATGCATCCGCGTGTGGCCGGCCCCGACCCTGAGTTCCTAGGGCTCATGCCCGACTATCTGGCTGGCATCACCCTGCGCGGCCTGGCCGTTATCTGTGCCGACCTGGACGGCAAGCGCCAGACCTTCCTGCTGGAGGCCGAGCATGTGGCGCCGCATCGCGTACCGCTCGACCTGACCGTGGCCTCAGTCGACCGCTTTACCATGGCGCACCAAACCTGCACCTTCCGCGAGCTGTTGGACGGCGACGCCACCACCGAGCAACTCGTCGTCACCTTCCTGGCCATGCTTGAGCTTGCCAAGCGCGGTTCGCTCACGCTGAGCCAGGACGAGATCTTCGGAACCATCTGCATCAACCGAGTCGAGGGCGCCGAGGCATACGTGCCCGGCGAGGGCCCCGAGCTCACCGAATAGGAGCAGCAACCATGTCAACCCTTTCAACGCTGGAGGCAAACAGCCTCAAAGGCGCCCTCGAGGCGCTGCTGCTGGTGTCGAGCGACCCGGTGAGTGCGCCCGCGCTCGCCGGCGCACTGGATATCGCCCCCGGCGAGTGCGCATCGCTGCTCGCCGAGCTCAAGGTTGAGTACGAGGAGGCCAACCGTGGCTTTCAGCTGCGTGAGGTCGCCGGCGGCTGGCGCCTGTTTACGCACCCCGCCTACCACGACGTGGTCGAGGCCTATGTGTTGAGCTGGGACACGCAAAAGCTGTCGCAGGCCGCGCTCGAAACACTGGCCGTCATCGCATACCACCAGCCCGTGACGCGCGAGGTGGTCAAGGGCATCCGCGGCGTCAATTCCGACGGCGTCATCGCGTCGCTCGTGGACAAAGGTCTGGTGCGCGAGCTCGGACGCGACCCCCAGCGCGGTCAAGCCATCATCTACGGCACGACCAACGCCTTCTTGGAAAAGTTCGGTCTGCGCTCCACCCGCGATCTGCCCGATCTGGAGCAGTTTGCCCCCGACGAGCAGTCGCGTCAGTTTATCCGCGAGCGCCTGAGCGGCCGCAGCATTCAGTCCACGCTCGAGGAGCAGGCCGAGGACCTGGACGAAGAGCGCGAACTGCTCGATACCGATGTTGAAGATGTTGAGGCAGTCGAGAACTTGGAAACCCTGGTCGTCGACGAGATCTCGGAGGATTTGCATGACGAGGACTAACGAAGTAGGGGAGACGCGCGCCGGCGCTGCGGTACCCAACGCGGATACGCACGAGTCCGACGCCCAGCCCGTCTATCCGCACACCATGCGCCTGCAGCGCTTTTTGGCGCGCGCGGGCGTGGCGAGCCGCCGCGGGTCGGAAGACCTGATGACTGCCGGCCGCGTGACCGTCAACGGCCAGGTCGCGACCGAACTGGGCACCAAGGTCGACGTCGACCGCGACCATATCGAGGTCGACGGCATGCCCGTCAAGCTCAACCAGGGCGCCGTGTACTTGATGCTCTACAAGCCGACCGGCTACCTCACCACCATGAGCGATCCGCAGGAGCGACCTTGCGTGGCAGACCTGGTCCCGCGCGACCGCTATCCGGGGCTCTTCCCGGTGGGTCGCCTGGACCGCGACACCACAGGCCTTTTGCTCTTTACCACCGACGGCGACCTATCGCAGGACCTGCTGCACCCCAGCAAGCATGTCTATAAGACCTACCAAGCACTCGTGGACGGCCACCTGACCGATCGCGACTTGGGACCGCTCCGCCGTGGCATCGAGCTCGACGACGGCCTGTGCCAGCCGGCGATCTGCCGCGTCATCAGCGCGCACGAGGCCGAGGCCGTGGCTCCGCAAGGCGTCAAGCCCGGCACCACCGCCGTGGAGGTCATCATCCGCGAGGGCCGCAAGAACCAGGTCAAGCGCATGCTGGGCAAGATTCACCATCCGGTGATCCGCCTGCACCGCTGTAACTTTGCCGGCCTGGAGCTCAAGGACGTGGCCAAGGGCTCGTGGCGCGAGCTCACCGACAGCGAGGTGCAGATCCTCAAGGCCGGCGGCATCCCGCCCAAGCAGGCCAGCTCCAAGCGCGCCGCCGCGCCCGCGACCAACACCGCCAGCCGCACGCGTCACCACGGCAGCCACGGCTCCGCACCAAAGCGCAACACCTACCGCGATCGCTACACAGGCTAGGCAACCCGCCGCGCCCCAGCGCCCGCGAACCATACCAGCACGTCAACCATCGAAAGGAAGCATTGCATGATCGTCGCCATCGACGGCCCCGCCGGTTCCGGCAAGTCCACCATCGCCAAGGAGATCGCCCGCCAGCTTGGCTTTAACAAGCTCGACACGGGCGCCATGTATCGCGCCGTCACCTTCGCCGCGCTCGACCGCGGCATCGATCTGGACGACGAGACGGCCATCGACGCCCTCGCCGAGCAGATCGAGATTCGCTTTACCAACGGCACCGGCGAGGATACGCGCCTGACCATTGACGGCCAGGACGCTTCGGCCGCCATTCGTACCCCGCAGGTCGACGCCAACGTATCCAAGGTCTCGGCCTACCCGGGCGTGCGCGCCGCCATGCTCATCCACCAGCGCCGCGCCGCCGAGGACCGCGATATCGTGACCGAGGGTCGCGACATCGGAACCGTCGTGTTCCCTAACGCGCAGGTCAAGGTCTTCCTGACCGCCGACCCGCGCGAGCGTGCCCGTCGCCGTGTGCTGCAGCGCCACCAAAACGACGCCCAGCCGCTCACCGAAGAGCAGCTTGAGGCCGAGGTCGACGAGACCCTCGACGCCCTCAAGCAGCGCGATAAGCTCGACAGCAGCCGCGAGGTCGCGCCGCTCGTTCCCGCCGAGGACGCGGTACATGTCGACTCCACCGCCCATACCATCGACGAGGTCGTCCGCATTATCGAGGACCTCATCAACCAAAGGAGGTAGCCCATGCGCCTGTTTAAACAGACGCCCGAGGACTATTACAACGCCCCCTACGCAGAGTTCCCAGCGCTCATCCGCGGCACCGTCGTCGTAGTCATGGCCATCCTTTGGGCCTTCTCCAAGCTCATGTGGCGTTGGAAGGTCGAAGATGCCGATCTGCTGTTTGAGCGCCAGGACGGCCGCGGCAGCGTGGTCATCTGCAACCACACCTCGATGGCCGAGCTCCTAGCTGTGGAGACGGCGCTGTTCTTTGGCGGCCGCCGCATTCGCCCCATTTTTAAGTCCGAGTTTGCGAAGAGCAAGATCGTGCGCTGGGCCTTTAGCCGCGTGGGCGGCATTCCCGTCGAGCGCGGCACCGCCGACATGAAGTGCCTGCGTGCCGCCCAGCATGCGCTGCAGCGCGGTGAGGACGTCCTGATCTTCCCCGAGGGTACGCGCATCCGCTCGCGCGAGATCAAGCCCGAAGTCCACGGCGGCTTTGCGCTCATCGCCCAGATGGGTAAGGCACCCGTCAACCCGCTCGCCATCTGCGGCTGGTCCGATATTACGCCTGCGGGCAAAAAGATCATGCGCCCCAAAAAGTGCTGGATCCGCGCCGGCAAGTTAATTTCGCTTTCCGACGCGCCTGTCGAGCTCAAGCGCAAGGAGCGCCTAGCCTGGTTTGAGTCCGAAGCCATGAGTCGCGTCTACGCCATGCGTGATGACCTGTGCGCCGAGCACCCGGGCAGGTTCTAGCCATGGACGAGGAAGTCATGAACACCGCCGAGGCTGTGCCCGGCAAGGCAGACGCCCCCACTATCGAAATCGCTGCCCACGCCGGCACCTGCTACGGCGTACAGCGTGCGCTCGATATGGCGCTGGCCGCTGCGCCGCAGGCAGGGGAGTGCACTCAGGTCCATACCTTGGGTCCGCTCATCCATAACCCGATCGTGGTACGCGAGCTCGCCGAGGCAGGCGTCGGTCTGGCCGACACCTTGGACGACGCCACGTCGGGCACTGTGATCATCCGCGCCCACGGCGTGGTGCCGCAGGTCATTGATGCCGCTCGCGAGCGTGGCCTTAACGTCGTCGACGCCACCTGCCCCTACGTGAAGAAGGTCCACGTGGCGGCCGAGCGCCTGGTGCGCGAGGGCTACCGCGTGATCGTCGTGGGCGAGCCGGGCCACCCCGAAGTCGAGGGCATCCTGGGCCACGCCGGCGATGACGCGCAGGTCGTGAGCTGCGCTGCCGATGCGGACGCGCTGTCGCTCAAGGGTAAAGTGGGCTTGGTTGTGCAGACCACCCAGACTGCGCAGAACTTGGCCGAGGTCGTGGCTGCTATCACCCCGCGCGTGCAGGAGCTGCGCGTGATCAACACCATCTGCGCCGCCACGAGTGAGCGTCAACAGGCAGCAGCCACACTTGCCAACCGCTGCGACTGCATGGTCATCGTGGGCGGCAAGAACTCGGGCAACACCCGCCGCCTGGCGCAGATTTGCGCAGACGCCTGCGAGCGCACGTATCACATCGAGGAAGCTTCTGAGCTCCAAGCCGCGTGGTTTACCGACGCTCACCACATCGGCATCACCGCCGGAGCCTCCACCCCGCAAGAACACATCGAGCGCGCCGTCGAGCGCATCAAGGAGCTTTGCCGCTAACCATGGACCAGACCGTACCCGCATACGCCGCCGAGGTGGCCGATTACGGGCGCAGCCGCGACCCCGAGCCGGGTGAGGGCGCGCTCGTAAAGAACGTGCGTCCCGAATCGCCCGCGTGGGATGTGGGTATCGAGCCGGGCATGCGCGTGCTCACGGTCAACGGTGAGGCGCTCACCGACATGATCGTGTGGCTCTGGGAGGCCGACGATGATACCGTCGAGCTGGAGGTTTTCGACCCGCGCGACGGCACCGTCACCCCCGTCGAGCTCGACCGCTTTCCCGGCGAGGATTGGGGTTTGGAGTTCGATGGCCCCATCTTCGACGGCATGCGTACCTGCGTCAACGCCTGCGTGTTCTGCTTTATGACCATGCTCCCCAAGGGCGGCCGCTCCACGCTCTATATTCGCGACGACGACTATCGCCTAAGCTTTTTACAGGGTAACTTTGTCACGCTCACGAACCTTTCCGACGAGGACGTGCAAAACGTCATCGACCGCAACATGAGTCCCATGAACGTGTCGGTCCACGCTGTGAGCCCCGACGTCCGCCGTCGTATGATGGGCCGTAACGCCCAGCGAGGCATGGACGTACTCGAGACCATCATGGCCGCCGGCATCGAGATTCACGCGCAGATCGTGTTGTGCCCCGGCATGAACGACGGCGAGGAGCTGGAAAAGACCCTGCGCTTTTGCGAGGAGCACGAGCAAATCACAAGCCTGGGCATTGTGCCGCTCGGTTTTACCAAACACCAAAACCGCTTTAGCTGGTCATACAGCGACAAGCCCGAACTGGCGCGCGAGACCATTGCCATGATCCGACCGTTCCAGGACCGCGCCTATGAGCGCTTTGGCCGCCACACCTTCCAGATGAGCGACGAGTTCTATCTGGACGCCGGCATCGATCCTCCAGAGGCAGACTTTTACGACGGTTACCCGCAGTACTACGACGGCATCGGCATGATCCGCTCGTATCTAGACGAGACCGACGACGTGCTTGCCGCCTATACCGAGCGTCTGGCCCGCGTCCGCGAGGCCATCGCCGCCCGCAGCCAGCATCTGCTGTGCCTCTCGGGCGCCAGCGCACGCGACACGGTGGCCCGCTTTGTGGAGTCGCCCCAGGGACTCGCCGGCACTGTCACGGCCATCAAGAACCGCTACTTTGGCGGCAACGTGGACGTGACCGGCCTCATCGTCGCGTGTGACATCTTGGAGCAGCTGCCCCAAGATCTGTCGGGGGTTATGCTCTTTGTGCCTAAGCTCATGTTCAACGCTGACGGCATGACGCTTGACGAGTATCATCGTGACGATTTACTCGCAAGCCTTACCAGTCGCGGCGCCGAGGTTCATGTGGTGTCAACCATGCCGCATGAGCTGCTCGATACCCTGGAGCATATCCTTGGCATTGTGCCTGCCGACTCTAACACTTCCACTGAACCTACCCATTAAAGGAGAGCAGATGAAACCTATCGTCGCCGTCGTCGG
This sequence comes from Collinsella sp., assembly GCA_019425005.1. GTDB lineage: Bacteria > Actinomycetota > Coriobacteriia > Coriobacteriales > Coriobacteriaceae > Collinsella. The sequence continues at coordinate 35,531 of JAHYYK010000007.1, read as the reverse complement.
ACGCCCCAACGTGGGCAAATCCACGCTCGTTAACCGCCTGGCCCAGACCTCGGACGCCATCGTCCACGAGTCTCGCGGCGTCACGCGCGACCGCTCGTATCACACGGCCGATTGGAACGGCCGCGAGTTCACCATCGTCGACACGGGCGGTATCGAGCCGCTCAAGAGCGACGACGTCTTTGCCACGTCCATCCGCGACCAGGCGCTCGCCGCCGCCGAGGAAGCCGCAGTCATCCTGTTTGTAGTCGATGGCCGCACCGGCGTCACCGAAGAGGACGAGTCGGTCGCCCGCATGCTCAAGCGCTGCGACAAGCCGGTCTTTCTGCTGGTGAACAAGCTCGACAACCCCGATCGCGAAAACGACAGCATCTGGGAGTTCTATTCGCTCGGTATCGGCGAGCCCACGCCGCTCTCGGCCCTGCATGGCCATGGCACGGGCGACCTGCTCGACGATATCGTGGCCCTGCTTCCCGAGGAAGAAGACGAGGTCGCCGATGAGTTCCCCGACGCGCTGAACGTGGCCATCATCGGCCGCCCCAACGCCGGCAAGTCGTCGCTGTTCAACCGCATCCTGGGCGCCGACCGTTCTATCGTGTCCAACATTGCCGGCACGACGCGCGACGCCATCGACACTGTCGTCGAGCGTAACGGCAAGCACTACCGCATGGTCGACACCGCGGGCATTCGCAAGAAGAGCACCGTGTACGAGAACATCGAGTACTACTCCATGGTCCGCGGCCTGCGCGCCATCGACCGCGCCGACGTGGCGCTGCTCGTCGTCGACGCCTCCGTGGGCGTTACCGAGCAGGACCAGAAGGTCATGGGTCTTGCCATCGAGCGCGGCTGCGCCATCGTTGTGCTGCTCAACAAGTGGGATCTGCTCGACGACGACCGTAAGCGCGAGGCCTGCATGGAGACCATCGACCGCCGTCTGGGCGTCATGGCTCCCTGGGCCCAGTACCTGCGCATCTCTGCTCTCACCGGCCGCAGCGTCGAGAAGATCTGGGCGATGGTAGACGCCGCCGAAAAGACGCGCTCGCAGAAGATTAGCACCTCGCGCCTCAACGCGTTCCTCACCGACCTGCGCGAGTTCGGTCATACCGTGGTGGACGGCAAGCGCCGCCTGCGCATGCACTACGTGACCCAGACGGGCGTCAACCCGCCGACGTTCACGTTCTTCGTCAACCACAGTGACCTGGTCAACGACACCTACCAGCGCTACGTGGAGAACCGCATGCGCTCGACCTTCGACTTTGCCGGCACGCCCATTCGACTCTTCTTTAGGAAGAAGGAGCAAAAGGATGCATAATCCGATTCTGCTGACCGCCATCTGCGCCGTGGTCTCGTTCTTTATCGGAGCGATTCCGTTTGGCCTGATCTTGGGCCGCGTGTTTAACCACACCGACATTCGCAAGGCGGGCTCCGGTAACATCGGCACCACCAACGCCCTGCGCGTAGCCGGCCCCAAGGTGGCCGCGCTCACGCTGCTGCTCGACTGCCTTAAGGGCGCCATCTGCGTTGTCATCGCCCGTCCGTTCATCGCGAGCGTGGGCTATGGATTTCCGCCGAACATCATGGCGCCCGGAGCCCCCGGTGACTGGATGCTCGGTGTCATTTGCCTGGCAGCCGTGTGGGGCCATATCTTCTCGCCCTATCTCAACTTCCACGGCGGCAAGGGTATCGCAGTTGGTCTGGGTGTCATCCTCGCCTGGTACTGGCCTATTGGCCTGTCGCTGCTGGGCATGTTTATCGTAGCCGTCGCCATCACCAAGTATGTGTCAGTGGGTTCGCTTGCCGCGGCCATCGGACTTCCTATCGCTGCTTGCGCGGTCTTTCCGTACAGCAGCCTGGGCCTCAAGTTCTGCATGGCGATGATCGGCATCACCGTGGTGTGGGCCCATCGCTCGAATATCCAAAAGCTCATGGCCGGTAAGGAGTCCAAGCTCTCGTTTACCAAGCGCGTCACCGAGCCCGACGATAAGTAGGAGAGAGTCATGAATGTTGCGCTGATTGGCTCCGGCTCCTGGGGAACCGCCGTCGCCGGCCTCGCCGCCGAGCGAGCCGAGCGCGTGACCATGTGGGCCCATAGCGAGCAGACGGCCACCGGCATCAATGCCGAGCACCGCAATCCCCGGTATCTGGTGGACTACGAGCTGCCCGGCAACGTTGTCGCCGCCACGGACCTGTCGCAGGCGCTCGACGGCGCCGAGGCCATCATCTTTGCCGTGCCCTCCACGCACCTGCGCAGCGTATGCCATCAGGCAGCACCCTTCATCGCCGCCGACACCCCGGCACTCTGCCTCACCAAGGGTATTGAGCCCGAATCCGGCCTGCTTATGAGTGAGGTAATCGCCAGTGAGATCGGCAACGAGTCGCGTGTCGCGGCGCTCTCGGGCCCCAACCATGCCGAGGAGATCTGCCGCGGCGGGCTTTCTGCCGCCGTCATCGCCAGCAATGATCCACAGGTAGGGGAGACCTTTAAGGACCTGCTCCTATCCACGGCCTTCCGCATCTACCTGTCGCAGGACATGACCGGCGTCGAGGTTTGCGGCGCCATGAAAAATGTCATCGCCATCGTGTGCGGCATTTCCGCCGGTTCTGGTGCGGGCGACAACACGCTTGCCCTTATCATGACGCGCGGCCTGGCCGAGATCAGCCGTCTGGTGCACGCCCGCGGCGGTCAAGCCATGACCTGCATGGGTCTTGCCGGCATGGGTGACCTCATTGCCACCTGCACCTCCGAGCATTCGCGCAACCGCACCTTTGGCTACGAGTTTGCCCACGGCATCTCGCTCGACGAGTACCAGGCACGTACGCATATGGTGGTCGAGGGCGCCGTCGCGGCCCGCAGCGTCAGTGAGCTTGCCCGTTCACTGGGCGTAGACATTCCGCTCACCTTTGCCGTGGAGCAAACGCTCTACAACGGTGTTACTTTGGATAGGGCGCTCGAGATTCTCACAGATCGCGTCCCTTCTCAAGAGTTCTACGGACTCACCGACTAGCGCAGAAAGGCTTCTACCATGGGTTCCATCAAAATCGCTCCGTCTGTCCTTTCGGCCGACATGGCCAACCTCAAGGGCGAACTCGACAAGATCGCCGGTGCCGACTACGTGCACTTCGACGTTATGGACGGTCACTTTACCGGCAACCTCACCTTTGGCGTTGACATCCTTAAGGCCGTCAAGCGCTCCACCGATGTACCGGTCGACGCGCACCTCATGGTGACGAACCCCGACGAGACGGTCGATTGGTACGCCGACGCCGGTGCCGACATGATCACCGTGCACTACGAGGCTTCCACGCACCTGCACCGCACGCTCACGCATCTGCAGCAGCGCGGCGTCAAGGCCGGCGTGGTGCTCAACCCCGCCACCCCCGTGTGCGTGCTCGAGAGCATCATCGACGTCGTCGATATGGTACTGCTCATGAGCGTGAACCCGGGCTTTGGCGGCCAGAGCTTTATCCCGGGCACCATCGCAAAGCTTCACGAGCTCAAGGCCATGTGCGAGCGCCACGGCGTGTCGCCCCTGATCGAGGTCGACGGCGGTATCTCTTCCAAGAACATCGCCGAGGTCGTCAAGGCCGGCGCCAACGTGCTCGTGGCCGGCTCCGCCGTATTTAAGTCCGAAGATCCCGCTGCCGAGGTTGCGCTGCTGCAGAAGCTGGGCAACGAGGCCGCACAGGAGGCATAAACCCTTATGACCGCAGGTCAAAACCGCATACCCGTGAATCTTGACTATGCCGCCTCGACGCCAATGCGCGCCGAGGCGCTCCTTGCGCAGCGCGAGTACGACGACAGCGAGCTTGCCGGCGTCAACCCCAACTCGCTGCATTCGCTCGGCCGCAAGGCTGCCGCGCGTCTGGAGGTTGCACGTCGCGAGATCGCCCGCAGCTTTGGCGCGCACGTCCGCCCGTCCGAGATTGTACTGACCAACGGCGGCACCGAAGCCAACCAGCTGGCGCTGCTCGGTCTTGCCGAGGGCGCTCGTCAGCGCGACCGAAAGCGCAACCGCGTGATCGTATCTGCCATCGAGCACGATTCGATCCTGGACAACCTGCCGCTGCTGCGTGCCGCCGGCTTTACCGTCGACCTGGTGCAGCCCTGCCGCGCGGGCTACGTTGAGCCTGCCACGCTTGTCGAGCTGCTAGGCGACGACGTGGCGCTCGTGAGCATTATGGTCGCCAACAACGAAACCGGCGTGGTGCAGCCCATCCGCGAGCTTGCCGCAGCTGCGCACACCGCAGGTGCCCTGTTCCACACCGATGCCATCCAGGGCTACTTGCATATTCCACTCGATGTCACCGAGCTGGGCGTCGACGCCATGTCCGTCGCAGCCCACAAGATTGGCGGTCCCGTGGCATCTGGCGCACTCTACCTTAAGAGCCGCACGCCGCTGCGCCCGCGCATCTTCGGCGGCGGACAGGAGGCCGGTCGTCGTGCCGGCACGCAAGACCTGCGCACGCAGCTCGCCTTTGCCGCTGCCGCCTCGTCTCTGACGCCCCATGTGGCTCAGGAGCGCGCGAAGCTGCAAGCCCTTTCCGACAAGCTCTACGCCACGCTTACGGCCCATCCGCGCATTCACGCCACCATGGGTGACTACGCGCAAGCCGACCGTCTGCCCGGCATGTTATCGATCTACATTGACGGCATGGACTCAGAGGAACTCATCATCAAGCTCGACGCCGCCGGCTTTGAGGTTTCGGCCGGCTCGGCGTGCTCGAGCGGCAGCATGGACCCGAGCCATGTGCTCAGCGCCATGGGCATTGGTCGCGAGCAGGCACTAGGTGCACTGCGCATTTCCTTTGACGACCGCGTGAATCCGGACGATCTGGACGAGTTTGCCCAGACGCTGCTCTCGATCGCAGGTGCCGCATGATCGTCGCCGAGCTCGAGCGCGCGCTACTGGCACGCTATCCCAAGACGGACACCGAGCCCTGGGACCACGTAGGACTCTCCGTTGGCGATCCGGCCGCGGAGATCACCGGCGTTGCCTGCGCACTCGATGCGACTGAGGCTAATGTTCGCCGCGCCCAAGAAGCAAGCGCCAACGTGCTGCTGACGCATCATCCCATATACATCAAGGCACCCGAGGCCTTTTGTCCGGCGGATGCCACACGACCCCAGTGCAGTGCGGCCCTCTACGAGGCTGCCCGCTGCGGGGTGAGCATTATCTCGCTCCACACCAACCTGGACCGCTCGCACGAAGCCCGTGTCTGCCTGAGCAAGCTGCTGGGTGCCGCACCCGTGAGCTCACTGGAGCACGTGGACGACCCCGAGGCCACCGGCCTGGGCGCACTTGCAACGCTCAACGACCCGTGCACGCTGCGCGATCTTGCCACCCGTGCTGCCACGGCCTTTGGCAGCGACCCGCGTGTGTGGGGCAAAGCTGATCGCCCGTGCCGCACCGTCGCCATTTTGGGCGGCTCCCTGGGCGACTTCGGAGAGCTCGCCATCGCCGCGGGCGCAGATGTTGTCGTGACGGGCGAGGCGGGCTACCACGTGGCGCAAGACCTTGCCTTGCGCGGGCTGTCGGTGATCTTGCTCGGCCACGACCGCTCCGAGGAGCCGTTCGTTGATATATTGATGAACTCTGCAGTTGACGCCGGGGTCGACCCCCGTCATGCGATTAAAATACTGAACCCTTGCCAATGGTGGACTGTGACAAAAGGAGAGAACTTATGAGCGCCGGCGCTACGCTACTCAAGCTGCAACAGATCGATTTGGAGCTCGCCCGCAACAAGAGCGAACTTGCCAATATGCCGGAGCTCAAGGAGCTCGCTTCCAAGCGCAAGACCTATGTGAAGCTCAAGTCCGAGATGACCAAGCTCTACGCCCAGCGCAAGGATCTGGACATTGTGCTCGACGATCCCGACACCACCGAGATTCAGACCAACAACGCCATCGAGGCCGCCAAGAAGCGCCACGTGGACGGCTCCGACTACCGCGAGGTTCAGGACCTGGAGAACGAGCTCGCCACCCTGGCCAAGCGCCTGGACAAGATCGAGCACACCCGCAAGGACGTCGTAGTCGCCCACAAGGAGGCGCTCGACCGCGAGGCTCGCGCACAGGCAATCATCGCCAAGTTCGAGGAGGGCGTGAAGGCCGACACCAAGGCCGCCCGCGCCAAGGCAGCCGACCTCCAGGCCCAGATCGATGCCGCCACCAAGGAGCGCACCGCGCTGGCCGCTACGCTGCCCACCGACGTGCTCAGCGACTACGAGCGTCTGCTCAAGCAGTTCCGCGGCTTGGCCGTCGAGACCATCCAGGGCAACATCCCCACGGTCTGCCACACCGCGCTGCAGGCATCGTCCATGAGCGACCTCAACCACGACGGTAGCGAGATTACGCACTGTCCGTACTGCCACCGCCTCCTGGTGCTCCCGAGTAAGGAAGCCTAGCGATGACGGCGGCATCCAACAATTCAATGCAACTTGAGGGAAAAACGATCCTGCTGGGCATTACCGGCGGGATCGCCGCCTATAAGTCGTGCAATATCGTGCGCCTGCTGCAAAAGCGCGGCGCACGTGTCAAAGTCGTTATGAGCGAGCATGCCACGGAGTTTGTGGGGCCGCTTACCTTCCGCGCGCTCACCAACGAGCCGGTCGCGGTTGGGCTATTCGACGATCCTTCCGACCCCATCCACCACATTTCGCTGGCGCAGGAGCCCGATCTGGTGGTCGTGGCGCCCGCGACGGCCAATATCATCGCCAAGATGGCCAACGGCATTGCCGATGACCTGATTTCTACGACGCTACTCGCCACGCCGCGACCCATTGTGATCGCGCCGGCCATGAACAATGGCATGTGGAAGGCGCCGGCAACCCAGGCCAATATGGCCACGCTGCGCGACCGCGGGGTGCACGTGGTTGGGCCCGGTAGTGGCTACCTTGCTTGCGGCGACGTGGACACGGGGCGCATGAGCGAGCCCGAGGACATCGTCGAAGCCATCTGCGAGGTGCTCAATCCCGTGCCGCAAGACCTGGCGGGCAAGCGCATCGTCATCACTGCCGGTCCTACGCACGAACCGATCGACCCCGTGCGTTTTATTGGAAACCGATCGTCGGGCAAGATGGGCATCGCCCTGGCGGGGAAGGCCGCTCGCCGCGGTGCCGAGGTCACGCTCGTGCTGGGACCGACATCGCTCGATGTTCCCCGCGGCGTGGCGTGCGTAAGCGTGCAGACCGCCGCAGAGATGCTGCAGGCGGCGCTGAGCGCCTTCCAGACGGCCGACGCTGCCATTTGCGCCGCCGCCGTCGCCGACTACACGCCGGCGGCCCCGGCGGACCATAAGCTCAAAAAGGCCAACGAGCGCCTGGATCGAATCGAGCTCGTCGAGACCGTTGACATCTTGGCCGAACTCTCACGCCAAAAGGGCGATCGCCTCGTAATCGGATTTGCTGCCGAGACCGATAACGTCGTCAAGTACGCCGAGCGCAAATTGGCACGCAAAGGCTGCGATGCCATTATCGCCAACGATGTCTCACGCGCCGATTCGGGCTTTGGAACCGATACCAACAAGGCCTGGATTGTGAGCACAACGGGTACGAAAGAACTTCCCGTTCTAACAAAACCCCAGCTCGCAGATACAATTTTGGACTTGCTTCAAAATTTATAAAAAAGTTCTTGCACAAGTCTAAAGTTTCGGGTTAATATACTCCCTGTTGCGAGCGAGAGCAGAGCAACAAACAAAAGCTTCGGGACGTGGCGCAGCTTGGTAGCGCACTTGACTGGGGGTCAAGGGGTCGCTGGTTCGAATCCAGTCGTCCCGACCAGAAGTTTGCAGGTCAGGCATCTAGTGCCTGACCTTTTTTGTTTTAAGCAATTGCTTAATTTTGATTAAGCAACGGGGTGCCAAAAATCTACCTGAGCGATAATCGCCTTTTGCGGTTACTTGCGCGTTTTGCACACGCTTGAGCCGATTTATTAACGCGATATGAATCTACATACGCGTAGTTGGTATACAGCCGAGTACAGGCTGTATTTATCGCGGCGATTTACACAGATATAGCGACTGTAACGGACAAGCGTGTCGCTGTATTTATTCCAGTAGTTCACTTGACCGGTGGGCAAGTGGGCGATTGCAACGATATGCCAAACGGTATGGGCTCTATACGAGGACGCCGCAGAGGTAATGGCGGGGGAGTGCGGCAAGCGCTCTGAGAGCTGCTGTATGACCCCATTTCTCCTTAACTCGATAATTTGCGTTTCAAGCCACGAATCGGTCGAGCAATTGCCAAAAGTAAGGCCCATGCAGGATTGCACGGGCCTTACATCAGATCAAATTTGAGCTAGAAGCACCAAACGGGGCAGACGCAACACCATCTCGTCGCGGCCTCGGCGAGCGACATATCGCAGTCGAGGTAGACATCGAGGAAATCGTCAGATCCCGCACAGGGGGACCGCGATGGTGGCCACCGCACCGCCCGAGGGGCCGTTGGCGAGCGAGACGGATCCCCCGTGGGCGCTCGCGGCCTCGGAGGCGACGTGGAGGCCGAGCCCGTAGTGGCGGCCTTCGTCACGCGAGGAGCGGGAGGAGTCGTCTGTGAAGAGGCGCTCGCAGCCGCGTTCGAGGGCGGCGGGAGAAAAGCCCGGTCCGTCGTCGGCAACCTCGATGACGAGGTGCCCGCCCGCGACGTCGCAGGAGACAGCCACGCGCGAGCGTGCGTGCTCGGCGGCGTTGGCCACGAGGTTCGCGGCGGCTCGCGCCAGGGCGGTTCGGTCGAGCGCGGCCTCGGGCGCGCCCGCGACAGCGGGGCCCGTGGCCGCGTCGAGCGTCACGCCTCGCGCCCGGGCGATCTGGGCGGCCTCGGCGAGGACCTGCTCGCAAAGCTCGGCCGGCCGCATGGGGGCCCTCTCCGCCCCGCCGGACCCGCGGGAGGCCTCGATGAGCAGGCGCACGTAGCCGTCGAGCCTTTCGACACTGCCGGCTATGTCGCGCGCGGCGGCCGCGAGGTCGGCGTCTTTCTCGTCTTCCAGCTCCTCCGCTACGAAGTCGGCGTTGGCGCGCAGCACGGTGAGCGGCGTCTTGAGGTCGTGGGCGAGCGACGTCATCTGCTCGCGCTGCCCCCGCTCCGCGGCCCAGCGGGCCTCGAGCGACTCGGCGAGGGAGGCCCGCATGGCGTCCATCGCGGCGAGGACGTCGTTCACCTCGCGCACGTTGGTGCTGCCGACCGCGAAGTCGAGCTCCCCCGCGCCGACGCGCCCCGCCGCCTCCGCGAGCGGCGCCATCTTGCGCGAGATCACGCGGCTCGCGCGGCGCGCGACGAGCGCAAGCGCAAGTGCGCTTCCCGCCGTGGCGCCGACGAGCATGAGGTTCTGCGGGTTGGGAAGCAGGCCGGCGAGGTCGCGCGAGACCCACTGCGGCAGATACTCGCTGACGAGCGCGCAGGCCCCGCCACCTTTGAGCGGGAACGCGGCGTAGGTAACGCCCGAACCCCCGCCCTCGATCTCCACTGTGCCCGGATCCGCGGCGAGTGCCGTACGAGCCATTTCCTTCGCGTCCTCGAGCCGCGTGCTCTCGAGGTCTGTCATCAGCACGTTTCCGTCCTTGTTCAGGATGAGGTAGCGGTACGCCGTCGGCACGTCCTGCTGCCCGCAGACGCCGTCGCGTGCCAGGCCCTCCGCGACCTCGCGCGCATTGGCCGGCCCCCAGCTTGCCTCGTAGACGAAGCCCGCGTTGATCGCCACAGAGAGCATCATGAACGAGGCGAGCCACGCCGTGGCGACTGCCGCGAACGCGTAGGCGAAGTAGCGCGCGATGACGAAGGAGAGCGGCATGCCCCCGCGACCTCGCGCCCCGATCCTCAGGGCTGCCACTTGTACCCCATCCCCCAGACGGTCGCGATCGGATCGGCGCCGGCCTCGGAGAGTTTCCTCCGGGCGCGACTGACCTGCATGGATATGGCCGCGTCGTCGGCGTCGCTCTCCCAGCCGAGCACCGCCTCGCGTATCTGCGCGCGGCTCATGACCTGCCCGGGGTGGCGGGCGAGGTACTCGCAGATGGCGTACTCGGTGGGCGTGAGCGGCACGGCCTCGCCGCCCACGGCGAGGCCGCGCGCCCTGAGGTCGATCCGCACCTCCCCGAAGGAGAGGGCGTGCGAGCGCGGCCGGCGCTCACGGCGTAGATGGGCCGCGACCTTGGCGCGCAGCTCCGCGGCCCCGAAGGGCTTGCGGACGTAGTCGTCGGCGCCCAGGCCGTAGGCGGCCACGGCATCCTCCTCGGCCACGCGAGCGGTCAGGAAGACGATGGGGCCGTCGAAGTCCGGGCGGATCTGCCGCACGAGCTCGAAGCCGTCGAGCCCCGGCATCATGACGTCGCAGAGCACGAGGTCGAAGCGCGAGAGGTCCATCCCCGGGACCGCCGTCGGGTCCTCCGCCTTGACGACCTCATGGCCGTCGCGGCCGAGGACGCGCGCAAGCGCGTCGAGGATCGCCCGTTCATCATCCACTGCCAGTATCCTCGCCATGTTCGACCTCCTGAAACTCTCGTCGGAATTGTACTAACGCCGCGCTCAGCGGTCCAGAGCCCTGCGCGCAGCCACGGGTGTCTCGGCCGCGTCGCACGCGCGGTAGCGCACGCCCGAGCCGCCGCGCGCCTCGATCTCGAGCCAGCCCTCGCCGTCCGACTCCCGCCCGAAGAAGATGAGCTGGAGCTCTCGGACATTGCCTCTGTCGTCCGCCGCGTCCACCAGGTAGACGTAGTTTGCCCCCGCCCCGGTGGCGTCGGCGTAGGAGCTCGCGTGGCTGCCGGGCTCGGGCGCGGGCGCCCACATGGCGATCTCAGGGTTAGGCAGCACGCGGTCGGCGATCGAGCGCAGCGCCGACCCCCAGCCGGCGTCGAGCAGGGCATTCCCGCCCAGGACGAGCGCTGCGGAGAGGAGGACGAACATGGCGGCGAGCGGCTTCCTACGCATCTACCCTCCCGTCCTCGAAGCGGCAGAACCAGGCAAGAAGGACGGCGTCGGCTGCCAGGGTGAGAACGAGGCTAGCGAGCGCAGTCGTGAGGAGAGGGCCCGCCGCGCGTGCGGCGTCGATGAAGGCCTCCACCCCGAGCGACCCCAGGCGCGCGGGCCAGGCGAGCGGCACCCAGCTCAGGGGCGTCGCCAGAGCCCCGGTGAGCGCGCCGGTCATGTTTTTTAGTGATACGGCGCCCACCGAGAAGAACGCGAGGAGCACCCCCGCCGCGCCGGCGCCGATGGCGGCGTTGCGGCCGAGGCGCAGGGCCACGCCGAGCCCCAGCGCGTAGAGGGGCAAGCTGCCCAGCACGATGCCCGCCCAGGCGGCCGCAAGCGGAGCGGGCCCGAGCGGCAGGCGCCCGGCGACGGCGAGCACGGCCCCGAACACGCCGAGCGCCACGGCCAGCGCGCCCGCGCCGAGCGCCGCAAGGGCGAGCAGCTTCGCCGCGACGGCGCGCCCGCGCGAGGGGACCGCCGTGAGGTTGGCGAGGCGCCCGGCAGCGCGCTCCTCGTCCACGGCGAGCCCGCAGACGATGGCGGACATGAGCGGCATGAGGGCGCCGAGGAACTGGGCGCAGGCGTCCGCGCCCAGCGCCGGGTCCCATCGGGTTACGGAGAAGTACTCGCCGCAGGCAAGACCGGCTGCCAGGCCGCAGGCGAGGTGCACCGCCGAGAGCGGGGAGCGCGCCAGGCGCAGGGCCTCGGAAAGCAGGGCCCGCGGGAGAGTCATGCGCGGCGTCGGATCGGAGAGTCGTGTCATGGCCATCACCTCTCCTCGGAGTGCGCAAACCAGGCCGCGCCCGCCGCCGTGAGCGCGGCGAACGCGAGCGCACTGACCGCAAGGCCCGCCAGCGTGAGCATGCCGTCCGCCGTGAGCGCCCCGCCGAGCGCCATGTCCGCCGCGAGCGGCTCGCCGCTCGGCAGCACGGGAATGAAGCTCGTGGGGATGACCATGCTCGCCGACGGCGGAAAGAGCTGCGGCAGCGGCATCAGCGACCAGGCGAACCCACCCACGAGCTGCGCGGCGAGCGGGCAGAAGATGCCCGCGAGCATGCCGAGCCGCGCCGTGAGGAAGAGCCCTGCGGGGATCATCCACGCCGCGGTCACCGTGTTGGCGAGCGCGCAGAGGAGCATCGTGAGCGTGCCCGCGGCCGTGAGACCCTGCGAGGAGAACGCCGATCCCGCGAGGTAGATGCCGAAGACCACGAGGTTCGAGAGCGTGCAAAGAGCAAGGCACCAGAGCGCCTTGGCCCACCAGGCGCGCCCGAGCGGGAAGCCCAGGCCCAGAAGCCCCCGCATCCGCGTGCGAGCGTCCGCCCGTGCGACGCACGCCACCACGAGCGTTAGAGACACGGGCAGGAAGAGCGCGTACCAGTAGTTCCACGCACTAAAGATCTGCACGCCCCGGTAGGGCATCGCGCCGAGCAGCGGCATCGGCAGCGCCATGAGCACGGCCAGGCGAACCGGTGCCGCGTGGCGCGACTTCAGGGCCTCGGCGCGCAGGCCCGCGAGCAGGCCGCCTTTCTCGCCCGTCATGCCGCCACCTCCCCGCGTGCTCGTCGCCCTTCCCGACAGAAGCTCATGAAGAGTTCCTCGAGGTCCTGCCCGGGCCGAAGCGCATCCTCGTAGGCGAGGCGCCCCCCGCAGATGATGCCGATGGTGTCCGCCATCTGCTGCACCTCGGAGAGGATGTGGCTCGAAACGATCACCGTCGTACCCGCCGCCGCGAAGCCGCGGATCTGGTCGCGCAGCTCCTCGATGCCGATGGGGTCGAGGCCGTTGGTGGGCTCGTCGAGCACGAGCAGGCGTGGCCGGGCGATCAGCGCCAGCGCGAGCCCCAGGCGCTGCCGCATGCCCATCGAGAAGCGCCCGGCGCGCTTCTTCCCGGTGTCCGCGAGGTCCACGGCGGCGAGCACCTCATCTATGCGGCTCTCGGGAAGGCCCAGCAGCGTGGTGCGCACGCGCAGGTTCTCGCGCGCGGTGAGGTTGGGGTAGAGCGGCGCCTCCTCGATGAGGCTGCCGATTGCGTAGAGGTCCTCGCGGCGCCAGGCGTGCCCGGCAAAGAGGATCTCCCCGGCCGTCGGCCGCAGCATCCCGCAGATCATCTTGAGCGTTGTCGACTTGCCGGCGCCGTTGGGACCGAGCAGCCCGTACACCTCGCCCTCGCGGATATGAAGGCTCACGTCGGCCACGGCGTCCTGCGCCTGGTCGCCGCGGCCGAAGCGCTTGGTGAGCCCGCGCGTCTCGAGCATGTAACCCATGGGTTTATCCTTTCTCTTCCGGGCGCGCGGGCCGAGCCACCGTGCCCGCGCGCCTTACCTTTCGGGTTCACCATCCATGGTGGGGCGCGTTTCTAACGAAGCCGTAACGGCCGTTGGGCTCTTTTGGCGCCAACCCTTCTCGACCCGCACATCATGATTAATTTGCTTAAGGCAACAACTTTCCCGATAGATGTAATCACCGAATCAAAACGTGTACATCAGCCATCAAAGATGCCGAAAAATGTCATATTTGGAGGCTGATGTACACAAATGCAGAATCCCGCACAACCCAGTAGCATCCTCCATATGTCTGGACTCTCTATGCTTACGCTGGATAGACATCGCCGGAACGGGTATAGTATCGAAAGTTTTGTCGTTAACCAGCGGGGGAGTCCTGTGGGCATCAAAAAGAAGATCAAAAAGGAGCTTATCGGCACTTCCGATTACCCGTCGAATAAGATCTTTACGATCTCCAATTTCATCACCTTTACGCGCCTGATCCTCACCCTGGTATTTCTGTACCTGTTTGTGACGGATAACAACCGCGTCATCGCCATCGTTATCTACGCCGTTGCCGCCTCTACCGACTGGATGGACGGTCAGATCGCCCGCATGACCAAGACGGTCTCGTGGCTCGGCAAGGTCATGGATCCCATCTGCGACCGTGCGCTGCTGTTCACCGGCGTACTTGGGCTGGTGGTCCGCGGAGAGCTGCCCATCTGGGTCTGCGTGCTCATTATTGGCCGCGACATCTATCTGGGCATCGGCACGCTTATCGTTCGTCATTATCACCGTCGCCCCATCGATGTCGTCTTTCCCGGAAAGATTGCCACTGCACTGCTCATGACCGGCTTCTCGCTCATGCTGCTCGGGTTCCCCGTTATTGACGGCCTGCATCTTTTACCTTCAACCCTTACGGCCTTCCCGGGCCTCAACGGAAGCTCGGTGCCCCTCGGCATCTTCTTTGTGTACGGCGGCGTGATCTTCTCCATGCTCACGGCTGTCATCTATTCCATTAAGGGCGGAGTGGCCATTAAACAGGCTCTCGCGCATCCCGAGGACGAGGACATCGACTTTCTGAACCCTGAAATCGAAGACTGATTCGTTGGGGTATGATTACGTACGGTTCATTATTTGCGGCACGTCCGCGATAAGTTAGGGGTTGTCATGGACAACATGGTTAACAATATGCCTCAGAATGATAAGACTGCTGACGCTACCTGCGTATTCCGCGTGCCTTCAAGCGACGTCACCGTTCCCGACCTCATGGCCAACGTGCGCATCACCGCCCCCGTTCTGTCCATCGTCAAGGGTCCGCAGACTGGTGCCGCCTTTGAGCTCGAGGACGACGTGACCACCATCGGCCGCGATCCTGCGAACGGCATCTTCCTCAATGACATGACCGTTTCGCGCAGCCACGCGCGCATTATTCGTGAGGGGCTCCAGGCTCGCATCGAGGACTTGGGCTCGCTCAATGGCACCTGGGTCGACGGTGCCATCGTCAATGCAGCCCCGCTGCACGATGGTTCATCCGTCCAGATCGGTACGTTTACGCTCATCTACCACGAGAGCACGCCGGAGCGCATCGAAACCGGTGAGTAGGGCATGGCCGAACGCAACTATTTGAGTATCGGCCAAGTCGTCAACCTTCTTCGAGGCGCATACCCCGATCTTTCGAACTCAAAAATTAGATTTCTAGAGGATGAGGGGCTCATTACCCCTCATCGTACGCCTAAGGGATACCGTCAGTACTCCAAGGAGGACGTTGATCGCCTGGAGGTCATTCTGCACCTGCAGAAGACCCGCTACATGCCGCTCAACGTGATTAAGCAGCGCTTGGAAAACGCTACGGACCTGTCAACGCTCGCCTACGAGGTGGGCTTACTGTCCGATGTTCCGCTCAAGACGGAGCCCAAGGAGACTAAACAAAAGCTGCATCCCATCGAGACCATTCCCGATATGTTGGGCGTCGAGATTTCGTTTATCCGCTCGCTCGCCGAGAATGACCTTATTCGCATCATCAAGAGTCCGCAGAATCGTGAGCTCGTCGATGGTCGCGATTTTCCGATCATCCGTTACTGCTCCGAGCTGTCACGCTTCCATATCGAGCCGCGCAACCTGCGTCAGTACGTGTCTTCCGCCAACCGCGAGTCCTCGATGTTTGAGCAGGTGCTCGTGAGCATGCTCGGCATGGATACCTCCGATGACGAGCGCGACGCCAAGCTCGAGCGTGCGTTTAAGAAGCTTCACGACCTGACGGAGGGCGTGCACACCGCGCTGCTCAAAAACCGCGTTTTTGAGTCGCTCAACGCCGTGGTCGAGGACGCCGACATCGATGCACTCGATGAGGAAATCGCTCGCTCCGAGTCCACCAAGGCCAAAAACGAAGAAACTGCCGCGCCTGCTTCGCACGAGGATTCTCTCGTAAAGCCGCTCAAGGTCGTCGCCCCTTCGCACTCCGGCACCGTCACCGCGGGCAAATAACCGCTGCTGATATTTCGGCAACTCATTGAAAGGTCATGCAATGTACGACTTCGAATCTCAAATCGTCGACATCCCCGACTATCCCGAGCCCGGAGTCGTCTTTAAAGACATCACGCCGCTCTTTGGCAATCCCGAGGCGCTCAAAGCCATGACCGATGCCCTCGCCGAGCACTTTGCCGGCATGGGGATCACCAAGGTCGTGGGTCCCGAGGCTCGCGGCTTTATGGTTGGCGTACCGGTGGCTGTAGCCCTTGGCGCCGGCTTTGTTCCCGCACGTAAACCGGGCAAGCTGCCGCGCGAGACCGTAAGCCAGAGCTACGAGCTCGAGTACGGCACCGATTCAATTGAGATCCATGCCGACGCTATCAGCTCTAAAGATACCGTGTTGATTCTGGACGACTTGGTCGCGACGGGCGGAACCGTCGAGGCAACAGGTAAACTGGTGCGAGATATGGGCGCAAAGCTTATCGGTTACGGTTGTATACTTGAGCTTGCGTTTCTCAACCCGCGCGAGAAGCTCACGCCGTCTGATGACGATGTGGAGCTCTTTAGCCTGGTGACGGTAGGCTAGCCGTTACCCTTAGTTACTGGAAAGGAAGCTACATGCGCACAGCAAACACGCACAAAAACATGGCACGCTGCGCTGCTACGGCAACCCTCGCTTGTGTTTTGGGCTTGGGCCTCGCGGCTCCTGCCTACGCCGATACCGCATCCGACCTTGCCGCTGCTCGTACGAAACTCGAGCAGATCGGCACCCAAACCCAGCAGATTTACGATGAGCTTGCCACGCAGACGCAGGCGCTCGATCAGACTGCCGGCGAGATCACGCAAAAGCAGCAGGAGATCGCCGATGGTCAGGCCAAGCTCTCGACCTATGTCGCCGGCGAGTACAAAACCGGCGGTCTGAGCCTGCTTCAGGTTTTGACGGGTGTCGATGATCTGAGCGATATGCTCAACCGTCTGTTCTACTACGGCAAAGTTTCCGATAAGCAAGCTCAGACCATTCAAGAGGTCAAGGAGCTTAAGCAGCAGCTCACCGATAAGCAGGCCGAGCAGGAGAAGAACGTCGCCACCACGCAAAAGAAGGTCGACGAGCTTAATGCCCAGCAGGCTGAAGCCCAGAACGTCGTAAACTCCCTGGATTCGCACCTGCAGGCCGAGCTCGCTGCCGAGGCCGAGGCCAACGCTGCGCTGCAGGCTGGCATTAATGCTAGCACCGCCGAAAAGGCCACGGTGAGCAACGACACCGCCGGTACGACCGAGAACACCAACAATGGCGGCCAGACCAACAATAACAACAACCAGGGCGGCAACACGCCGGCTCCCGCACCGCAGCCTGCCCCCACGCCCGCTCCGGCTCCCACGCCTTCAGCACCGAGTCAGTCTGTTGATGGTGGCTCCGTTGTTTCGCGCGCCTACAGCAAGCTCGGCTATGCGTATTCTTGGGGCGGCATTGGACCGAACAGCTTTGACTGCTCCGGTTTTGTAAGCTATTGCCTCACGGGACGCTACTGCCGTCTGGGCACCACGGTCGACTTCATGGGTTGGACCCGTGTGTCCGATCCGCAACCCGGCGATGTTGTGGTTAACTCCTACCATACCGGCATTTATATCGGTAATGGTCAGATGATCCATGCTTCCGACTACAAAACGGGCGTCATCATCAGCTCCGTTGCCGCCGGCATGAACAACAATTACATTTTCGTGCGCTACTAATTTATTACTGCAGCGAACGAACGTGGGCCTCGCGATCTTGAGTCACGAGGCCCATTCTTTTTTCCCTACCGTTTGCCATAAAATCAGGACGGCTATCTAGTATTCAAAACTAGATAGCCGTCCAATCAATCAAAAAGATGGCTATAATTGTTGGGGAACAACTAGAAAGGACCCTCAATGAGCTGGGCACTTATCTCAGATTCGAGCTGCAATCTTCGCGATTGGCAACCGACTGCACCCCGTACCACCTTTGCATTCGCTCCTCTCAAAATTCGAGTAGGGGAGCGCGAATTTGTCGACGACCTTTTGCTCGATGTTCACGAGCTTAATGTTGCCATTCAGTCGGAAGCCAGCGCATCATCGAGCGCCTGCCCAAGCGTGGGGGAGTGGGCTGAGCTCTTTAAGCTCGCCGACAAGACGATCTGCATGCCAATCTCGGAGGGTGTCTCTGGAAGCTATAACGCTGCCGCTACGGCACGCGATATGGTACTTGCCGAGGAGCCCAATCGTCAGATTCACCTGGTCAATTCGCGGGCAGCAGGCGGCAAGATGGATCTGATCTTCTTGCTGTTTGATCGTTATCTTGCAAGTAACCCGGACGTTTCCTTTGAGGACGCCTGCGCTTACTTCGACAGTCTCGAGCAAAACAGCAAGATTCTCTTTAGCCTGTGTAATTACGAGAACCTTGCAAAGGCAGGACGCATTCCTAAGGCAGCCGGCGTCATTGCCAACAAGCTCAATATTCGCATTTTGGGCACGGCGAGCGAGGCCGGTAAAATCGAGCTCGTCGGGCACACGCGTGGCGAAAAGAAGATGCTCAACAAGATCATCGACACCATGGAAGCCGAAGGTTTTACGGGCGGCGAGGTCGTTATCGACCATGTCGAGAATGAGGCAGGCGCCCAAGCACTTGCCAGCCGAATTGTGGAGCGCTGGCCAGGCTCCAAGACTATCATCATGCCCTGTAACGGGCTAGATTCATACTATGCCGAAATGTATGGGCTCATTATCGGCTACGGCATGGGCGTGGCTTCGGGCCAATAACGTCCAACCAAGCAAAAATACGGGCGGGACAAAGTGGCAGATAGCCCTTTGTTCCGCCCGTTTTATACGTCGGCTAGCTATTAAACCCATTAAACTTTAGATAGCTCATCAGGTACGCTTTCGAAACGAAGGATGAAACCGCACTGCGCACAAGCAGCGACTCACGCGTTACCTGATGCGCCGTATCGGGAACCGGCGCCTGCTCGACGGAAAACGCCGAACGAATCGATGCCTCGAGCTGATCGACCACATAATCGAAGGCCGTCGGGGCATCGTAGCTCAAACGCTGAATGTTAAAGAGTGCCTGCACCGCAGCAATAGGTAGCACCTGCTTAAAGAGGCAGATAGCGATCAGGCGGGCAATCTGCTCGCGGCCATATTGCTTTTTGACCGGAGCAGGCACCAGGCCGACCTTCACGTAGTTATTGATCATCGATGGCGTAATGACAGGGTGCTCAACGCAAATGGACAGCGGCTCCATCCACAGCGCAACATACTCAATGACCTGGTCGCGGTAGAGTGTCACATTGGGCAACTGGTTATAGCGCGGCAGACTCAACGTATTGAGTTTACGCACGATATCGGACTGAATGAATGCATCGGGCAGCACCGTGGGCTGAATATCCTCGGGCTTAATGCTTACCGACGAATCGGACATCGGAATAACGTGTTTAACGTGGTTCATAAAGGTCCTCCGTTCATTTTCTATATTGTATTCTAGGTTATCTAGTTTTGCATACCACATAGCCGGCAAGTAAAAGTGGTTGGACAACACATTGATGCATCGTCCAACCACTTTGTTTAAAGATAGCAACCTTACATAAGATATATTATCGTACTTATTCACGGAGAAACGAGTATGCGCTCGTTGCTGCTATGGCTCCGTCCGAAACGGCGGTCACAACCTGGCGTAAACGCTTGGAACGGATATCGCCGGCTGCGAATAAGCCGGGCGTACGGGTGGCCATCGAATCGTCGGTGACAATGCCGCCGTCAGGAGCCAGATCGACTAGATGCTCAACCAGCTCGGTATGCGGCAGCATCCCCGTAAAGACAAAGATGCCAAACGAGCCAGGTTCAAATGACTCGGTATGAGTCTCGCCAGATGCATTGTCCTTAAAGGTAATCGTCGTTGGCATGGCTTCGCCCGATAGCTCCACAATACTAGTTTGGTACCTAACTGTAATATTGTCCTTTGCGAGTACTTTCTGAACAACACCATCGGGCGCACGAAACTGGTCGCGGCGCAGCACGATGGTCACACTGCTGGCAATGTCGGACAGGAACAGCGCCTCTTCGCATGCCGAATTGCCACCACCGATTACAAAAACCTGCTTGCCGCGGAAAAACATGCCGTCACATGTTGCGCAATATGAAACGCCACGACCGCGATACGTATCCTCGCCTGCGAAACCTGCCGGACGCGGCGTGGCACCCATGCAAGCGATAACGCTCGAGGCCAGCGTATCGCCCATATCGTGATGCACCGTAAACAACGCTGCATCGGCATCGTAATCGATACCCGTAACCATGCTCCATGTAACCTGTGCTCCCAGGCCCTCTGCATGCTGCTGAAAACGCTCGCCAAGTTCGGCGCCACTCAGGAGCGGGAAACCCGGATAGTTCTCGACCTCATTGGTTGTGGCGATCTGCCCTCCCGACATGCCCTGCTCAATCACGGTCGTCGTCAGGTTGGCACGCGCAGCATAAATGGCGGCAGCATAGCCCGCGGGGCCGCCACCGATAATCGCAACATCGATCGGCTGATCGGTAGTCATGGAACATCCTCTCGTCGAAACATTGACGTTCTTTGCGCTCATACCCAAATTTACGTGAACGTGACACTCATGCACTACAATGATAAATCCGTATTACAAAGCTGAAGGGGAGTTATCGATGGACCAGGCGCAGACGAGTGACGACGCTCCCCTGCTCACGCACAGCACTCCCCAATCGGAGCAAACCACGCTCCTGGCTCAACAAAAACCTCTCGTGACCATCGTGCACGCCTCCGTTGGCTCGGGCCACAAGGCCGCCGCAAATGCGATAGCGCAGGCATTCGACCTCATCCGCGGCACCAATGGCATCCCCGAGGATATTGAGATTGAAGTGCTCGATATCCTTGATTTTGGACGTATTAAATTCGACGGCAATAAGACCGCGGCTTCTTTTACGGGAGCCACGCGCCCCATTTACGACCTGACCTGGCGATATACGCTTACGGGACATCTTCTCTGGGGTGGCGGAACGGCATGGTCGCGAATTATGTTCCCCGCCTTCAACGAATATATTCGTAGCCGCAGGCCCATAGCCGTGGTTGCAACGCACATCACAGCAGCCAATGTTGCCGTGGGCGCCCGCGTAATTACGGGTATCGATTATCCGGTCATCTGCGTACCGACCGACTACGAAGTCGAGGGATGGTGGCCCCACAAGGACACCGATTTATTCTGTGTTGCCAACGAATTTATGGCCGAAACGCTGCGTCCGCGCAAGGTGCTCGAGACAAAGATTCGCATTACCGGCATTCCTATTCGCGCCGGATTCGACACGGATTACGATCGCGAGGAAGAGCTAGCTAAGTTCAACCTCCCCACCGACAAGACCGTCGTGCTGGTAATGGCCGGTGCCAGCTTGCCTCAACCGTACGTTCGCTTTCGCGCGGAGATGGACCGCACCCTCCCCTTCCTACGCAGCTTCGAAGACATGCACTTTGTCTTTTTGCCGGGCAAAGACACCGAATATGCCACCCGCCTCAAAACGCTCTTCGACGCCATGAAGCTCGAAAACGTCACGGTTCTGGACTATGTCGATGATATGGCAGCGCTTATGCACGGCTGCGACCTGGCAATTCTCAAATCGGGCGGACTCACCGTCACCGAATGCCTGTGCGCACACCTGCCGATGATCCTGCTGGGCAAGTCCTATGGCCAGGAAAAGGCCAACACCACCATGCTCACCGGCATGGGCGCCAGCATGCATGTCACCACCGCACGAGAGCTCATCGTGACGTTGCGTCATCTCCACGATCATCCTGAGTCGCTCAAGGCACTGCTCATCAACGGCGAAGTACTACGCCGCCCACACGCAGCCGAAGACATAGCCATCGCAACCATGGAGCTCGTAGGCAAACCCCAAAAGCGCAAAAGAGCCTTTTGCCGCTTCTACTGGGGCGGAAAACCCGCGCATATCCGCTAGCGTCTTTATGTCCGCTTACCTGCGGGAGGCCCCTATATATCATCCCATGCTCAAACATTCTCGCTTCGCTGCGAAACTGCGCGTGGGACGATATATAGGGGCCTCCCGCAGGTAAGCTGCGTTTACGTACTAGCAGCTATACCAGATTCCCCACCACTAGAACCTTCAAAGGCGAAACCGGAAAATCTAAATACAGTAAGCCAATGCGACAAAGGGATTGTTCCTTTGTCGCATTGGCTTACTAGAATGTAAATATTTTTTCAAGCGAGTAGCCGCCCGCCCGCCTCTCTCACATATCGTTCCACGCGCAGTTTCGCAGCGAGCGAAGCGACGCGAGAATGTTTGAGCATGGAATGATATAGGTAAGCCCCGGGCGGGAGGGATACGAGCGCCCTAGGCGATGCCGCTGGAGCCGAAGCCTCCGTTGCCTCGGTCGGTTTTGTCTAGTTCTTCTACTTCTATGAGGTTGACCGTGGGGACTTCTTGGATGACGAGTTGGGCTATGCGGTCGCCTTTATTGATTTGAATGTTAATGGAGGGATCCAGGTTGATGAGGATAACCTTGAGTTCTCCTCGGTAGTGGGCGTCGATGAGGCCCGGCGTGTTGACTATAGACAGGCCCTGCTTGATGGCCAAGCCGCTGCGGGGCTGAACGAAGCCGGCGTAGCCATCGGGCAGGGCGATGGCCAGCCCCGTAGAGACCAGACGGCGTTCGAAGGGCTTCAGGACGCAGTCCTCATTGGAGCGCAAATCCAAGCCGGCATCGGTGGGATGGGCGTATTTGGGAAGCTCGACGGTGGGATCGAGACGCTTTATGTTGACGGTAATGTTGGACATGGAATCACCTTAGCTTGTCGAGCTCTTGCAGAAACTCATCGACGTCTTTGAAATCGCGGTAGACCGAGGCAAAGCGGATGTACGCCACCTTGTCGATCTTGGCCAAGCGCTTGAGCACCATGTCACCCAACTCATGGGACGTGACGGCCGTCAGTGTGCGAGAGCGCAGCTCGACCTCGATGTCATCGATAATCTCATTGAGCTTCTTAGTGTCGATATCGCGCTTGATGGTGGCGCGCATCAAGCCGACAAGAAGCTTATTGCGATCGAACCGCTGCTTAGTTCCATCTGACTTAATGACCTCGATAGGGTCCTCGCATCGCTCAAACGTTGTAAAGCGGTAGTTACACGAGCAACATTCGCGACGGCGCTTAATGGTGTTATTTGACTCCTGCATACGGGAATCAACGACGCGGGTATGTGCCTTGCCGCATTTGGGACAGCGCATGGTACCTCCTCTTAAACGATAACAAGGGTACCATGCGCAGCGCGATAATGATTACGAACGAGCAGGAACCTTAAGATGCGCACCGGCGGCGAGCGAACCATGCTCCAGATGATTGACGCTACGGATCATGTCGGAAGTCTCTTGCGTGGAAAGGCCTTCGATTGGATATTCTTCGGCAATCGACCAAAGAGAATCGCCAGGCTGAACGCGAATGGTCTCGTAGGTAATGTTGGAAACGGACTCGGCATACGCGGCGTGACGAGTGCTAAAGACCGACATAGCGAGGACAAAGAAGAGCGTAAGCGCAACGGCGACGGCGACAATCGTCGGAACCTTCAGGGCAACGCGGGCCGGCGCGACTACAGCCTGCTGATTGCGCGCAGGCTTTACGGTCAAAGGCTGAAAGCCGGAGCGGCCACCCTGAACAACCGTAAAAGTGGGTTCTGCAGGCGTCTCGAGCTTAAGGGCGAGGTTTCCCTGGACCATATTCGTTACGTTCATCATGTTCTCCTCTCGCGTGTTTTGCTGAGAACAGTTTTATCAAGCCGCGCGGACAAAAATGTCTAGCGCGAGAACGAATGTTCGGTTATTATTATCTTCGAACAGTTGTTCTTGTCAAGCAAAATTCGAACATTTGTTTGACATGGGTAGAGAGGATGCCCTGATGGCTCGCAAAATTACCAAGCGTCAGCAGCAAATTTACGACTTCATCAAGGAATATCAGCAGGAGAAGGGTTATCCGCCCAGCGTGCGCGAGATGGCTTCTGCCGTGGGCCTTTCCTCCCCCAGCACCGTGCACGCCCATCTCTCTGCCCTGGAGGCGCGCGGGCTACTCAAGCGCGATGCCACCAAACCGCGCGCCCTGGAACTCTTTAACGAGGATGGTTCCTCTGTCTCAATTTCTAAATCTGACGAGCCCACCGCACCTCGCGGAACGGTCTCGCTACCGCTCGTTGGTCGCGTCGCGGCTGGGATTCCCATTCTGGCCGAGCAGAATATCGAAGACACGTTTACTATCCCGACCGAAATCGCCACTGATCAGGGTTCCTTTATCCTTGAGGTGCATGGGAGCTCAATGATCAATGTCGGCATCTTCAATGGCGATTACATCATCGTCCGTGAACAAAAGAGTGCCATGAACGGCGAAATTGTCGTGGCCATGATTGATGGTTCGGCGACCGTCAAGACGTTCTACAAGGAGCAGGGGCGTGTGCGCTTGCAGCCCGAGAACGACACCATGGAACCTATCTATGCAACGAATCCCGTTATCCTGGGCAAAGTCGTCGGCTTGATGCGCCGGTTCTCGTAATGCAAAAACGCATCACCATATTTGATACCGTCCGCGGGTTTACGATGATTTCTATGGCAGGTTTTCACGCTTGCTATGATCTCGCCTACCTGTACGGCTGGGATATGCCCTGGTTTACCCAGTCAGCCTTTCAAGACATCTGGCGCGCCAGCATCAGCTGGGTATTTTTGTTTATCGCCGGTTGGATGTGCACCCTTTCGCGCAACAATATCAAACGTGCCGCCAAATACGCCTTAGCAGCACTCGTTGTCTGGTTGGCAACAACACTTGTCTCAGTCGACGATTCGGTTAATTTTGGCATCATCTACTGCATGGCCGCATGCACCGGCATCGTGGCGTTGACCGATCCCGTCCTTAAGAAGATAACGGCGAGATGGGGCATGCCCCTATGCCTTATGTTGTTCGTAATCACCTGGAGCATCCCCAAAACGATCTACCCTGTCCCCTACCTGGCGTGGCTGGGATTTCCGAGCCCTGGGTTTATCTCAGGTGATTACTACCCCATCATCCCGTTTATCTTTATGTATCTTGCAGGATACTTCGCCGCACACATAGCGCAGGGAATCGATAAGACCGTCCCTAGCTGGGCCTACGCCAACCCCCTGCCGGCGCTCGCCAGCCTTGGACGTCACGCTCTCCTCTTTTATCTGCTGCATCAGCCCATCATTCTGGGCATTTTGGAGCTCGTCTACTCGGTGCGATAACGCTCGAGCAGCGGTGCAATACGAGCCGGCAACTTCGCCACAATGCGAACGCCGTCCTCGAGATATTCCTCATGCAGAAGGGTTCCCTGCTCATGCACCAGCGTGATGAGAGCGCCCTCACGATACGGGATATCAGCGGAGAGCAACACATCGGTGGCAGCTGCCTCGCGAGCAATCCGGTCGACGAGATCGTCGAGCCCCTCGCCCGTTTGGGCCGAGAACAGAACGGCCTCCGGATAGCGACGACGGAAACTCAATCGATCGACGCTATCGAGAAGATCGATTTTATTGAATACGGTCAGCGTTAAACGCTCTCCGGCGCCGATCTCATCAAGCACGCGGTCGACAGCCTCCAGCTGCCGCTCATAGTCCTCGTCAGACGCATCTACGACTTTGAGAATTAGATCGGCGCCCAAAACCTCGGACAGCGTCGATTTAAAGGCATCGACCAGACCATGGGGCAGCTTTTGAATAAAGCCGACGGTATCGGTAATCGTCATGCCGCGACCGCCGGGCAGACGATACGAACGCGTCGTCGGGTCGAGCGTAGCAAACAGCTTGTCCCGCGAAAGTACCGTAGAGCCGGTCAGACGATTGAGTAACGTCGATTTACCGGCATTGGTATAACCGGCTAACGCGACGCGAAACGCCGGTGACTCAATGCGACTCTTGGATTGAACATCACGACGCTGTTCAACCTGCTTGAGCTCACGACGAAGCGCAGCGATCTTATTACGAATGAGGCGACGGTCGACCTCGAGCTGACTTTCGCCCTGACCAAAACGTGAGCCGATGCCGCCGCGCGTCTGCTCCTTGGCGAGATGGCTCCACATGCCACGCAGGCGAGGCAACAAATATTGAAGCTGTGCCAGCTGTACCTGCAGGCGTCCCTCACGCGTCTGAGCATGCAGGCCAAAGATATCCAGGATCAGTGCTGTACGATCGATAATCTTTACCGGCTCGCCCACGGCTTTCTCCAAATAGGATTGCTGCGAGGGGGTCAGGTCGTCGTCAAAAATAACGACATCGGCATCCATGCGATGCACCAGGCCGCACAGCTCTTCAACCTTACCGGAACCGATAAACGATTTAGGATACGGCTTTACCAAACGCTGCGACAAGCGTGCCACGCACTGGGCACCAGCCGTGTGGGCAAGGCGTTCCAGCTCATCGAGCGATCGATCGAGTGGCCATGCATTGTCGCGCCACTCAACACCAACTAAAATGGCACGCTCGGGCTCGGGTGCCGTGGGAACAAGGGGGAAACGGGCCATTAGGCAGCCTCAATACGATGCAGGATATCCTCAACGACCCCATCGATCGTACATTCATCCATATCAAACCACACGATACGGTCATCGCGCTTAAACCACGAAAGTTGACGCTTGGCATAACGACGCGAACGCATCTTAATGAGTTCGCGAGCCTCATCCATGCTCATCACGCCATTGAAAGCATCGATGATCTCTTTATAGCCAATTGCCTGCATCGACGTCAGGGCATCTCCCAGCCCCTGGTCCATAAGACCGCGGACCTCGTCGACAAGACCCTGCTCAAACATCAGATCGACGCGCAGGTTAATGCGTTCATAGAGCACCTCGCGATTTCGCGTCAGGCCAAACCATAACGCATGATAATGCTCGCGCGGAACACTAAACTGCGACTTTTGCTGCGCATAGGAAACCCCATCATCGTGCATTTCGAGCGCGCGAATCACACGCCGCACGTTATGGGGATGAATAACAGCAGCTGATTCTGGATCACGCTCGGCAAGCAGGGCATGCAGTTCTTCCTCGCCAATACGCTCGGCAAGCTCCTGATAGCCCGCACGACGATCGTCCTCAAGTTCACCCGAGGGAAAGTCCATCTCATCAAGGGCGGCCTTGAGATATAGCCCCGTACCTCCGCAAAAAACCGGCAGGCAACCCGAACCAAGGAGACGTTCAACATGCACGCGAGCGTCAGCCTGATAAAGCGCAGCAGAATATGCCACACCCGGCTCTACAATGTCGACGAGACGCAGCGGCGCCGTACACTCATCGGGCGCCATCTTTGCGGTACCGATGTCCATGCCGCGATAGATTTGCATCGCGTCGCACGACAGCACTTCGGACGAAAGACGGGCTGCCAAACGGTCGGCAACATCGCTCTTACCAACCGCCGTCGGACCGACGATCGCAACGGCGGAAAGACCTGCCCCGGGAGCAACCATTAGCGAGGCTCGCCCACAACGGAGCCGGACAAATACCAGGTCTTGGCAACGTCAACGTCAACATCAACGATCTTGCCAACAAGCTGATCGATGCTGTAACCCTCGGGGATAGGCGCGTGCACAGTCTGATTCTTGGGACTCTTGCCCAGCAGGACCGCGTCGTTCTTTTTACTCGTTCCCTCAATGAGCGCCGGAACCACAGTATGAAGCTCACCCTGGTTATACTCGTATGCCGTGGTCTCGATAACCTTAACCAAGCGGTTGAAACGCTCGAGAATAACCTCATGCGGCGTAGGATCGTCAATCTCGGCAGCCGGGGTACCGGCGCGCTTGGAATAGATGAAGGTATAGGCCTGAGCATAGCGGACCGTCTCGGCAAGTGAGAACGTCTGCTCAAAGTCCTCTTCAGTCTCACCCGGGAAGCCAACGATAATGTCGGTCGAGAGCGCGATGTCGGGCATGCGGTTGCGAATGCGATCGACAAGGCCCAGATAGTCCTCGCGTGTATAACGGCGATTCATCTCTTTGAGGATCCGCGTCGAACCTGACTGGACGGCCAGATGCAGCTGCGGCATAACGGCAGGCGTCTCGGCCATGGCATCGATGGTCTCGGGCAGCAGGTCCTTGGGATGTGAAGACGTAAAGAAGATACGCTCCACACCCGTATCGCCCACGGCACGCAGCAGATCGGCAAAACGCGGCTTGCCAAACAGATCGCGACCATATGAGTTAACGTTTTGGCCCAACAGCGTAATCTCACGCACGCCCTGGCGTACCAAACCGGTCACCTCGTCGACAATCTCCTCGAAGGGGCGGCTCTTTTCGCGACCACGCACATACGGCACGATGCAATAGGTGCAGAAATTATTGCAGCCTGTCATGATGGGCACCCAAGCGTGATACTGGGTCTCGCGATGCCACGGCATGCTCATGGCGTCCGTATCCTCATGCTCATTGGCACGGATATGACGCTTACCATCAAGGAACGCCTCGGCAATGAGCTCGGCCACATGTGCGATGGAATGCGTGCCAAAAATGACATTGACATTATCGACGTTGGTGAGCAGGCCCTCGCCATCGCGCTGCGCGATGCAACCGCCAACGGCAACCACGCGCTTGCCCGAAGGCGAAGGCGGCAGGCTTTTGCAGGAATTGCACTGACCGTACAGGCGAGTATCGGCGGCCTCGCGCACGCAGCACGTCATGAAGACAACGATATCGGCATGCGCGGGATCGAGCGCCATGAGGCAGCCATACGAATCAAGCAGACCGCTCACACGCTCGGAGTCGTGCTGATTCATCTGGCAGCCAAAGGTGCGGATAAAGTAGGTTTTACCGGCAAGAATATCGCGTACGGAACGCTGGTCCATGTGCATAAGTCCTAACGATGGGGAGCGGAACGAGGCAAGCAGAAGCTATGCCACAGGCTTAACATCATCCATGACGACGTTATCCATAGCAGCTCGATTGATCTGGTGAACGTAGATAGAAAGGCGGATGGCCGTGCGCGACTCCCCGTTAATGAGGATGTCGGAGAACACGGGCGCGCAGGAAATATCAAAACCGGTTGGAATCAAAAAACCGCGCGCGATAGCAACGGCCTTAATGGCTTGGTTGACGGCACCAGCGCCGACACACTGGATGTTGACGGGTACACCATCCTTGACCATGCCGGCGATGGCGCCGGCAACGGACGCGGGCGATGATTTGCTTGATACCTTCAGGCAATCCATGAAGAAACTCCTGCATTTAAAAGTACGTTTTAACTGCAATAACTGTATCGTACCGAGTGGACTCGGTAAAGGCACTATTCCTCTTTGGCAAGATCAAAGGTCACGGTAATTCGATCACGCGAAACACGAATCTTTGGGTCGCCGCAAAGGTTGAGATAGTACCGGGCAGCAAGGTCATTAAAGTCGCGCTCCACAGCACGCGAAAACTGTGCAATGTCATCCTTGGCAATACGTAGCCCGCGACGATCCTTCGCGAGATCGACAGGAGCCGGCGCACGCGAGGACGAATCACGCTCGCGCAGCAGACGCGCGGTCACACCGCGAACGGGCTTAATCTGCCCTACCAAAATGCGATGGGCCGTGCGCTCGGACATCTCAAGACCCAAACCCGAACAGATACGGATAAAGTCCTCGGCATCAGAAGCAAGGCCTAAACGATCGACAACCGGAAGCTCGCTCTCGTCATCAATGAACAGGAGACGAGACGTATCGAGCCGGCTTGACGCCTGAGCATAAAGGGTCGCGGCAATCTCAGACGGAGAACCAAGATAGACATCGCAACCACGCAACTCTTCGAGCGCAAACTCACAAGCAGCGCGAATAATATTATGCGGACCGCGAGCACAGACATAACGTCCGTCCTCATCCTTGACGGCCTGGGGCCAGCTGGACTGATCGGCACGCTCACTGAGGCGGTTAGCCGCAACGCTCACCTTGAAGGCTGAACCAAGATCGACACCGGACGTGACCACACGGGCCTCGTCGGTGTTCTGCTTGATCGAAAACAATGCCATGCCACGACCGTGAACGCCCCAACGGTCCATCTTCATGCTCTCGAGCTTGGAGGTAACGCGGGCATCAAAGATTCGCTCTTGCATATCCTGCGGAACGCCAGAACCGTTATCCAGAAAGACAAGCGTGCGGACGCCATCTTCCTTGGTCGTGGCGAGATAGACCTTGTCGGCGCCGGCATCGCGAGCATTACGGAGCATTTCGATGACGATGTCCTCGACATGCTGAATGTCGTGCTTAGCCTGGCGCCGCTCGGCCTCCGAAACGCGGAGGCGGACATACCCCTCGCCAAGGTTCTCCTCGACGCGAAGGTTGCCCTCCCCCGACATCGACGCGATAAATGAGATGAGCTCGTTCGCGTCGCTCATGTTATTTAGCGATATCGACAGCGCGGCTCTCGCGAATCACGACGACGCGCACCTGACCGGGATACTCCATCTCTTCCTCGATCTGATGGGCGATATCGTGAGCCAGGACCGTGGACTGGGCATCGGAGATCTTGTCCGGCTGGACCATGACGTGGACCTCGCGACCGGCCTGCATGGCATAGGTACGTTCGACGCCGTCATGGGAGTTGGCGATCTCCTCAAGCTTCTCAAGACGCTTGATGTAGTTCTCGGCAGACTCGCGACGGGCACCGGGGCGAGAGGCAGAGACAGCATCGGCGGCCTGCACCAGGACATCGAGCACCGTGTTGGGGTCGACATCGGCATGGTGAGCCTCAATAGCGTGGACGATAACGGGCTTCTCGCCATAACGGCGGGCAAGCTCGGCGCCGATGACGGCATGCGGGCCCTCGACGTCGTGGTCGATTGCCTTGCCCAGGTCATGAAGCAGGCCGGCGCGCTTGGCGGTCACAACGTCCAGGCCAAGCTCGGAAGCCATCACGCCGCACAGATCAGAGACCTCGAGGGAATGCTGAAGCACGTTCTGACCAAACGAGGTACGGTAGCGCAGGGCACCAAGGGTCTTGACGATCTCGGGGTGCAGATCGTGGATGCCGGTATCGAAGGCAGCCTGCTCGCCAGCCTCGCGCACGCGCTGCTGAACCAGGTCAGCGGCCTTGTGATACATCTCCTCGATACGGGCAGGGTGAATGCGGCCGTCGGCGATGAGGTTCTCGAGGGCGACGCGGGCGGTCTCACGACGGACCGGGTCGAAGCTAGAAAGAACGACGGTCTCGGGCGTGTCGTCGATCACGAGGTTGACGCCGGAAACCTGCTCGAAGGTCCGGATGTTGCGACCCTCGCGACCGATGATACGGCCTTTGAGGTCATCAGAGGGAATGTGCACGGAGGTAACGGTGACCTCGGCAGTGTGATCGGCAGCGCAGCGCTGAATCGCCAGAGACAGAATCTCCTGGGCGGTCTTGTGGCACTCGGCGCGAACCTGCTGCTCGGACTCGCGAATGATCGTGGCGGCCTCGTGGGTGACCTCGCCGCGAACCTTATCAAGGAGCTCCTTGTGCGCGTCCTCGCGGGTAAGGTCGGCGATACGCTCGAGCTCGGAGGTCTGCTTTGCGCAGAGCTCCTCGAGCTCACGGGAGCGCTTCTCGACCTGACCGGCCTGGCTGGACAGCTGATGCTCGCGCTTGTCGAGAGCGTCGTTGCGGCGATCGAGAGATTCCTCGCGCTGCATCACGCGGTTCTCGAGCGTACGAATCTCGTTCTTACGCTGCTTGTCCTCGGCCTCAGCGGCCTGCTTGTTCTTGATGATCTCCTCTTTAGCCTCGAGCAGAGCCTCTTTTTTGAGGGTCTCGGCCTGACGCTTAGCATCACCGATCAGGGACTCAGCCTGTGCGTGTGCCGACTGGATTTTTTCGTCGGCCTCGTGAAGACTACCCTGCTTGGCGGTGCGCATGTAGGCAATGGCGGCGATGGCACCCAAAACGATGCCAACGAGCGCTGCGATGATAGGCATGCTCACTCCTTTTTATGGATTCGTTACACAACAAAGCGAACCGTCCTTACGAACGGCTCGCGACATTTGAGTAATATGGGCGCAGCTTATGCGGGTCGGATACAGATAAACATACAAACAAACTCATCACAGATGAGCACATATCACAAAGCAAATGACAGTGTTTATCGTACGTTGAACCACAACAACTGTCAAATAAATGGCCCCAGCACGGCGGCTAAAACGCGGTGAACGGCAGGGCCACAAAACGCATACGCCTAAACCGCACATTCCTCACGTTCGGCATCGAGACGTGCCTTAACGGCATCGGCGGCGATGTGATACGAGAAGCCCTTGCCCATCAAAAACCGAACCAGTTTTTCGAATCCGCGCGTCTCTGGAACACGCCGCTTGGCGAGCAGGGCTGACGCACGCGCCAAATCGTCTTCGACGGCAAAATAATCCTCGGGATAACCGGGAATGTCATCGAGCACGACATGACGGCGCTTGAGCTCGGTCTCGATTTTACGCTGTCCCCAACCGCGCCGCTTGCGTTCCTCGATAAAGTACGAGCAAAAGCGGTTCTCGTCTAAAAAGCGATACTCGGTGGCGCGCTCGACGGCGAAATCGATCGCGGGCTGGCGAAAGCCGTAGCGTGCCAACTTGTCACGGACCTCACCCGTCGCATGGTCGCGGCGCGATAGCATCTCGGTCACCATGGTAAGTGCACATTTACGCTCGATGAGCTGCACCGCTTCACGAAAGTTATCCCAATCACAGGGAAGATCGGGGCGATTTTTGACATACAAGCGCGCGACCCGCACGGGAATCCAAATGGACCGCTCAAAACCGCCCTCAAGCTCACAATCGATATGTGCGCAAGGCTTTTTGGACGCATACCCGCTCGAGAACGAGGAGGCCGCCTTCTTATCGGGAAGGACAACCGTGGCCTCGGTCACAGTATACGACATGAGCGTAACCGCTACTCGTCGTCATCATCGAGCATGGCGGAACCATCGATGGCGTAAAGCTCGTCAAACTCCTCAGGCGCAGGCTGATCGGTCAGCTCGACCTCGGACGGAGCATCGTCGTCAAACTCAAGCCCGCAGGCAAGGCGGACCTTATGCTCAATCTCGTCGGCGCAATCGGGGTGTTCGCGCAGGAACGCCTTGGCGGCCTCGCGACCGTTGCCGAGCTTGTCCTCGCCATAGGCAAACCAGGAGCCCATCTTCTTGCAAATGCCGCACTCGACAGCCATGTCCAGAATCGAGCCCTCCTTAGAGATGCCCGTACCGTACATGATGTCGAACTCAGCAGAACGGAACGGAGCTGCCACCTTGTTCTTAACGACCTTGGCGCGCACGCGGTTACCGATAACCTCATCCTTAAGCTTAATGCTGTCGATGCGGCGAATGTCGATACGCACCGAAGAGAAGAACTTAAGGGCGCGGCCGCCCGTCGTGGTCTCGGGGTTGCCGTACATGACGCCGATCTTCTCGCGCAGCTGGTTAATGAAGATGCAGGTCGTTTTAGATTTGGCGAGCGAGCCGGCGAGCTTACGGAGCGCCTGGCTCATCAGACGGGCTTGAAGGCCGACCGTAGTATCACCGATCTCTCCCTCGATCTCGGCACGCGGGGTCAGCGCGGCGACGGAGTCGACGACGATGGCATCGATGGCGCCGGAACGCACGAGCATGTCAACAATCTCGAGCGCCTGCTCACCCGTATCAGGCTGGGAAATCAGTACCTCGTCGATATCCACGCCAATGCGCGCGGCATACGTGGGATCGAGCGCGTGCTCGGCATCGATAAATGCCACCACGCCACCCATTGCCTGGGCTTCGGCCAGGATCTCGAGCGAAAGCGTCGTCTTACCGGAGGACTCAGGACCGTAAATCTCGACGATACGGCCGCGCGGCACACCGCCGATACCCAGAGCGGCATCGAGTGCCAGAGCGCCCGTGGGGATGGCCTCAACCTCAAGCTCGGGGCCGCCGTCACCATACCTCATGATGGAGCCTTGACCGAACTTCTTCTCGATCTCGGCCTTGGTGGTGGCGATCATCTCATCGCGCTCTTTACCCGTCGTGCGAGCATGAACGGTACGTACGGGACCTGAATTCTTGGCCATGAATAGCCCTCCTCTTAACAACCTGCATCGATAATAAACGAACGGCTGTTCGTGGTCAACCGTTCAGGCCAATCATATGCAGGCAGTCTTTCCAAAACCCAACCAAACGCCGACCAAACACTGACCAAATGCTTGACCACAAAGGGGCAAATAAGAACAAGAAAGGCAAAAATACACCTATGACCAGCGCAAACGCTAAATTCGTCAGGGGTCCCTATCTCCACATTTAAGGGGCCCGAAGGCCCCTTAAAACACGTCTATTCCATAGAGTTAAGCACAAGGGCAATGCGTCCCAATGCCTCCGCGACCGCATGGGCACGAATACACGAACGGTCGCCCTCATAGTGGCAGCGCACAGAGTCCACGACCGGCACTTCCCCATCAGCCGCGCGATACGCCCAGCCAATATAGAAAGTGCCAGCCGGATCGTCCTCAGTGCCGCCGCCGGGGCCGGCATAACCCGTTGCGCTCACTGCAATATCGCTCTGGTACAGCTCCAGCGAACGCGCCGCCATCTCGCGCGCGGTCTGATGCGACACCGCGGTATAGCGGTCGAGCGTCTCCTGATCAACACCCAAAACGCGATGCTTGATCTCATCGCAGTAGGTCACCGCACCGCCACGCAGCACCGCCGAGGCGCCCGGGATATCGGCAATCGTCGAGGCGATCATACCCGCTGTCAGCGACTCAGCCGTCGAAACCGTCACGCCCCGAGCGCTCGCGCGCTCGACAATATGACGCGCCAGCTCCTCGTTATGTGCGGAAATCTGATCAAAAGAGTCCGTCATACCCACCAGGACCTAGACCGAAAAGACGATCTTGCGGCAGTTCCAGAAGTATTGGGCGCCCGAGATAACGGTCAGGACAACGGCAACGGCGTACAGGAAGCGCGACACCGAGTAGATGCCGTTCGTCAGCACCAGCGGGCCAAGGTGCAAGCCGGCCATCGCAAAGACACACAGGTAACCGCAAATGGAGACCATCGTGGTCGCCGTCTTGTACTTGCCAAGCTTATCGGCGGCAACGACCACGCCGGCGGCACTCGCAACCATGCGCAGGGCGCTTACCAACAGCTCGCGGAACAAGATGATGAACACGGACCAAACCGACACGGCGCCAAAGTCCAAGAACAGCAGCAAGGCCGAGAACACGAGCAGCTTGTCGGCGATGGGATCCAAGAATTTACCGAAGTCGGTAATCTCGTTGCGCGAGCGCGCCAGATAGCCGTCAACTTTATCGGTGCACGACAGGATGACGTACAGAATGAAGGCTGCGGCGGCGAGCGGGCCGTCGAAGGTGCTCAAATCCGTACCGGCAACGCTCATGTGAGACAGCGCCGACACGATCATGAACACCGGGATAAAGACGATGCGCACACACGTCACGATATTGGCGGGCGTCCAGACACTCGTCAGTTCCTTATTGCTCTCGTTTGCCACGATGCTCTCCTACTCCACAACATGGCCGATAAGCTCATAGCAGAAGCTATCGGTAAACTCGACCGTCAGAATATCGCCCACGGACGCCTCGCTGGCGTCCAAGTGCACCGCGCCATCGGAATCGGGCGCCTGGAACCAAGCATGGCCGATCAGCTCGGCGCCGTCCTCGGTCTCCTCGATGCCGTCGACGATCACCTGGGCGCGCTCGCCCACATGTGCGGCGGTGGCGGCAAAACCGAGCGACTCGGCCAGGTCCATGGCCTCCTGGGCGCGCTCGAGCTTGACCTCTTCGTCGACCTGGCCCTCCATCTTGGCAGCCAGGCTGCCCTCCTCCTGCGAGTAGGCAAAGACGCTCGTGTAGTCAAAGC
>JAHYYK010000069.1 GCA_019425005.1 Collinsella sp. | reverse complement strand
CAGATCACGAAAGGCACCGATGCGATTAAGTCGGCGACCGGCGTGAAGACGATGCTGCTGCGTGCTCCCTACGCTGCCTTTGACGAGCAAAACTGGATTGATGCGATGGACCTGGTCTCCGCCGTGGTCTCGTGGAATATCGACTCGGGCGACTGGCTGCTCAACGGTGCCGACGAACAGGTCTCGACGGTGCTCGATTCGGTGACGCCGGGCAATATCGTGCTGCTCACCGATAGAGACGAATGCGCCGAGCAGACGCTCGAGGCGCTGCCGCAGATTATCGACGGTCTTGTCGCCGACGGCTACAAGATCGTGACGCTCAGCGACCTGGTCAAGACGGACACATCGCTCAGCAAAAAGCTCACCTCGCTGACGAAGGTCACCATGCCCAAGGACGCCGTGTTCCCCCAACTTGCCGAGGACGATGACACTACAGAGTAGTCATTGGGTAGTCGTTTAAGAACGTCCCCAATGGCTATGTCACGGATACGTCAGCGTTTGGTATGCCTGCAATGTGCAGCGCATAAATTCGATGCCGCAGGGCGATGCTGATGCTATAGTTACTGCGGTTAATGAGGGTCAAGAGAAAGGTTACAGGTGAAATCCAAACCTCGACCATACAGTCGATGACCCCATGCAGGTGCTTTTTGCGCATGCACGGGGTGTAAGCGTCGAGCGGCGTGCCGCCCGCGCATGCGTATACATATCCAGAAGCCCCCGGACGCCGCACGCGCGGCCGCGTCCGGAGGAATAATGATGGGGAGCACCATTGAATTATCTGAGTGAGATGCTCAAATTGCCAGTCTTGGACGTCGACGGCGAAAAGCTCGGCGTGGTCAACGATTTTGGCATTGCAACCGGCGAAGTTTTTCCGCACGTGACGTCGCTCGCGTTCCGTGGTCCCGGCAAGACGCCGTTCATGATCAGCTGGCGCAAATGGGTCGACCGCATCGACGAGACGGGTGTACACCTTAAGACGTCGGCCACCGAAATCCGTTTTTCGTACCTGCAGCCGACCGAACTCTTGCTTGCCCGCGACGTGCTCAACAAGCAGATTGTCGACACGCAGGGCATGAAGGTCGTGCGCGTCAACGACATCAAGTTTTCCATGTCGGGCGAAAACCAGCTGCGCCTGCTGGGCGCCGAGGTCGGTGCCCGCGGTCTGCTACGCGCCATCAGCCCCGCGCTCGAGCATATCGTTGAAGGCTTTATGAAGCACCTGGGCAAGCCGCTCAGTGAGGATATCATCGCTTGGTCCTACATGGACCTGCTCGACCGCTCGACCAAGAACATTCAACTCTCGGTGTCGCACAAGACGCTCGGCGAGCTGCACCCTGCCGACATCGCCGACATTATCGAGCAGCTCGACCCGCGTCTACGTGCGCAGGTGTTTGCGCAGCTCGATACTGCCCAGGCCGCCGAGGCCATCTCGGAGTTCGATGACGACGAGCTTATGACCGAGATGCTCGAGGGCCTGTCCGATACGGACGCATCGTCGATGCTGGCCATGATGGACCCGGACGATGCAGCCGACCTGATCGACGAGCTCGATTACGAGAAGGCCGAGAAGCTCCTGCGCCTGATGGGCGTCAAGGAGGAGAAGGCGATTCGTAACCTGCTAGGGTATGAAGACAACACCGCCGGCCGCATCATGACTTCGGAGTTTGTCTCCCTGCCCGCCACGGCAACGGTCGGTGACGCCATCGAGGCGATTCGCGAGCTCGACGAGGACTTCGAGAGCGTCTACTACGTCTATACCGAGGATCCGAGCGGCATGCTGACCGGCGTGCTTTCGCTGCGCACGCTGATCGTAGCCGACCGCGACGCCACGCTGGGTCAGCTGGCCTATCGCGACCTGGTCTATGTGTCGCCCGACGAGGACCAGGAAGACGTAACGGACGAGATGACCAAGTACGACCTGGTTGCCATCCCTGTCTGCGACGAGAACCGTCATATCCTGGGTATCGTAACCTTCGACGACGCCATGGACGTTATTGCCGAGGAGCATCAGGAGGACCTGCAGATCGCCGGTGTCGGCTCGAGCGATAGCGCGTCGGACGACTCGACGAACGTGCTCAGCTGGTTCGTGCATCGCCAGTACTGGGTTGTTGTATGGGGCATCGCGTCGTGCATCATGGCGACCGTGCTGGGAACGGCGCTCGGCTCCGCGCATCTGGTGGTGTTCCCCATGTGCGCCATGCCGCTCGTGCTGCTGGCGGCCTCGCGCATGGTGTCGTTCGTCAAGAACTACTTCCTGGAGTATGACGGTCACGACGATGAGCCCAAGCCGTATCTGGGGTTCTTCTTCCAGAGCACGGGCATGGGCCTGATTCTGTCACTCGTGACCTACCTGTGCGCCCAGCTGGTGCGCACCGCTGCGTTCCCCGATGCGTCCATGTTTGAGGAGCAACTCTTTACCGGGTGCTTTAACATCGCGGCCATCGTCTGTCTGATTGGCAACATGAGCGCCGTGATTTACCTGATGGTGCTGTTCTGGCGTGACGAGCATGACCTCAACACGTCGGGCACCGCCATGAACGTTATTGCCGTCATGATCTCGTGCGTAGCGTACTGCGTCGCTGCGGTGCTGCTCACCATGTCGGTCATGGGTTAGGTGGTCGCGTGCAAAATACCAAGCAAAAGTCGGGCACCAAGCAAAAGTTGACCATCGCGGCCATCTTTGGCGCTATGGGTCCCGGTCTGCTGGCGGCGCTTTCGGGCAATGACGCCGGCGGCATTGCAACGTATTCCAGCGCGGGCGCCAGCTATGGCTATAAGATGCTCTGGATGCTTCCCGTCATGACTGTGCTGCTCATCGTGACGCAGGAGACCGCGGCGCGCTGCGGCTGCGTCACGGGCAAGGGCCTGGCATCGCTCATTCGCGAGCGCTTTGGCGTGCGCAAGAGTGTACTTGCTATGGCGGCGCTGTTGATCGCCAACACGGCTGTGACCATTTCGGAGTTTGCGGGCATCGCCAGCGGCCTTGCTCTCTTTGGCGTGCCGGCGAGCATCTCGGTGCCGTTGGTGGCGCTGCTGGTGTGGATGCTTACCATGTCGGGTAGTTTCCAGCGCATCGAGAAGATTCTGCTGTTGGTAAGCTGCGTCTTCGTGACCTATATTGTCGCCGCGTTTATGGCTGGCCCCAACTGGGGTGAGGTCGCGGTCGACCTGGTCGTGCCTAACATTCAAAATGACCCCAGCTACGTGTCGCTCGTGGTCGCAACGATCGGTACCACCATCGCGCCGTGGATGATTTTCTTGGCGCAGAATAACGTGGTCGATAAGAATGCGGGCGAGGACGACATCGTGCTGCAGCGTATTGATACCGTGAGCGGCTCGATCGCTGCTGATATCATTGCGGGCTTTATTATCATCACGACCGGTACGGTGCTGTTCCCGGCGGGTATTCAGATTAGCGATGCTGCCGATGCTGCCCGCGCGCTGGAGCCTATTGCGGGTCAGTGGTCCACGGTGCTGTTTGCCTCGGGCCTGGTCGCGGCGAGCTTCTTGGCTGCTTGCGTGCTACCGGGCGTTACGTCGAGCGCTATCTGCGAGGCATTTGGCTGGGAGCGCGGTGCCGACCGCAGCTGGGACGAGGCCCCGGTCTATCGCGGCATCATTACGGCCATCATCGGTATCTCTGCCGTGCTGGTGCTTATGCCCGGCGTCGATCTGTTCCAGATTATGATGACCTCGCAGGTCATCAATGGCGTGCTACTGCCCGTGGTTCTGGTGTTCCAGGTGGTTATCGCCGCCGACCGTCACATTATGGGTGCCAACCGCAACGGCCGCGTGTGGAACGTGCTCACTTGGGCGACTATCGGCGTGATTACGGTGCTCACGGTCGTCATGTTTGTTCTGCAGGCGATGGGTTACAGCGCTTAGCGCCTCTTTTTGACTCCAAACAGGCCGCAGCGATGGGCTGCGGCCTGTTTTTTGCCTGTTATAGGGGGTTAGTAATATGCGAGTGGACAAAAAATGCCAAATATGAGTACTGTTGCCTGGCCGATAGCATTTACGACCAAGAAAATAATGAACATAGCTAAGAATCTGTTCATTAAAAGCGGGTCTCCAAGTCCTAAGTCGGCTATTCTGGTCAACTGGAAGGGTCGCGCGCCACCGCAGGGGCGTCATTTTGGGTGGTTTTGCCTGCTACTAAAATGGTAACAGTACTCATATTTGCCCCTTTTTGTCCACGACCCCTTTGAGCCGGCTCGAAAAGAGTGATTTTGGGTTGTTTGCTGCGGGTGTGGGCTTGGAAACAACGTTCGGGGTGGCGAGGCGCCCAGAATTTGGTCGCAAGGAGGGCGTTCCTCGGCTGTGTCAGGAGTGTCCCTGGGTGCCGGCACATAAGGAACGTCCCTAACTGTCGGAGGGGGTGCCTGCCGTGGCGGGCACCCCTCCGGATGTGGGAAGTTTGCGCTGCAGGTTACTTGTCGGTGCCCAGCTTGTGCGGCTTGAGAGCGAGCGCATTGACGAGCGCGTCGGTGGCAGACTTGACGGCCGCCGGCTGCGGATCGTTGACGTGATCCTCGGGATGCACGGGCAGGTCCTTCTTGACTGCATCGTGGATCAAGTTGAGGTACTCAGTCACGCCAGTGGTCGACAGGTGCGTGCCATCGCCATCGAACAGGTCGTTGCGATTGGCACTGTATCCGTACCAGTCGATAACGCGCACGTTCTTGTAGCGCGTAGCAGCGTTGGCGATGGCCTGGTTGGTAGAGCCAACCCACGGCTGCGGGCTGCGCGTGTTCACAAACACCACAATACGCTTATCTCCTGCATCGGTCATGATGGCGTCGATCTGGTCGTCGGTTACCAAGCCGTTGGTGCCCAGTGCAAAGACCACGATCTTGCCGGCAAGGTTCTGTTGGAGATAGCCCTCAAATGTCGCGCGGCCCGCATCGAACTGGCGGCCCTTTTCGGCATCGATGTGACTGTGGGGGAACACGCCGTCGAAGGAATCGACGGCGCGCAGCGACACGGAGTCACCGATCATCAACAGGTCGTAGGAGCCATCGGGGAAGCCGTCGTTGTCCTTGTCGGTGTCGTCGGCTGCCTGTTGGTCCGTTGGCGCGGTGTTTTTGGCTTCCTTGTTGAGGACTTCGGCGCCCTCACCGCTCAGTGCGGAGGTCTCCGGCACAAAGATCAGGCCGCCCAGCGCGATAACAAGCACGATGCCGCAAGTGGCGCACACGGGAATATGCGCGCGCACCCAGTTGGCGGGCGTGGTGGTGCCGTCGCGGAACTCGGATACGGTGCGCCCAAAGGCGCCCTTTCTAAACGGCGTCTCGATAAAGCGATATGAACATACGCCTACGGCGCCCCCCACCCACACCCGCCAAACCACCCCGCCC
>JAHYYK010000068.1 GCA_019425005.1 Collinsella sp. | reverse complement strand
AGCACGACCTCGGCGGTGGGGATCAGGAAGTTGTCGCCCGAGACGTGATAGGCGTCGTCCTCGAACTTGGGCAGCTGGCCCGTGCCGAACATGGTCTGACGCTTGACGACGATAGGCGGCCACCACTCCTTGAAGCCACGGCTGGTGTGCGTATCGAGGAAGAAGTTGATGAGGGCACGCTCCAGGCGGGCACCGGCGCCACCGAGAACGGTGAAACGGCTGCCGGAGAGCTTGTTGCCGCGCTCGAAGTCAAGGATGTCGAGGTCGGTGCCCAGATCCCAGTGCGGCTTAAAGTCGAAGTCGAACTCGCGCGGGGTGCCCCAACGACGGCGTTCGATGTTCTCGTCCTCGTCCTTGCCGTACGGCGTGGCCTCGCAAGGAATGTTGGGCAGGTGAGCCATGAAGTCGTACTGCTCCTGCTCGAGGGCGGTGCGGCGCTCGGCCAGACCGTCAATTTTCTCGTTGACGGCGCGCACGGCCTCTTTGGCGGCCTCAGCCTCGTCCTTCTTGCCCTCCTTCATCAGGGCGCCGATCTTCTTGGACTCGGCATTGCGCGTGGCTTGAAGTTCCTCGACCTCGGTGATGACGGCACGACGCTCGTCGTCGAGCTCAAAGAACTTCTCGCGATCCCAAGACGTCTGGCGGTTAGCCATGGCGACATCGATGGCATCGGGGTTCTCGCGAACAAACTTGATATCAAGCATTAGATCCTCCGGCGATATACATTCCATTTAGGTTGCAACCTTGTACATGTATGGGCAAGTATATACTTATGAGCGTTTACGACCCAACTCAACTACGCAAGAAGGCACCCAATGGACGCAGTTTTTTCCTTTTTGTTTGGCACCCGCACCGGTTTTGCCATCCTTTTCGCCGGCGGCATCCTGCTGTTTGCGATTATTGCCTTTGTAATGGAGAAGCGCACCCATAAGATGTATGTCGACCGCGGCCCCAAGTCCGAGGACGAAGAAGACAGCTTCTGGGACTAACCTGCCAAAAAGGGACAGGTTTATTTTGGTCGGTTTTATCTGGGCAAACGCAAGTGCCCCGCAACTGGAATTGAGCCAGTTGCGGGGCACTTTTCGCTAAAAGGACAAAACCGCAGGAAAAACCTGCCAACATAAACCTGTCCCTTTTTTGGTCGGTTTTACTGGAGGGTTGCGTCGATTGCCTTGACCAGGGCGCTGCGCATGCCGGCGTCCTCGAGCGCAACGACGCCCTTGATGGTGGCACCACCGGGCGAGCATACGGCATCCTTCATCGCCGCAGGATGCTGGCCAGTTGCAAGCTGCAGCTTTGCCGTACCCAGCACCATCTGGCTCACAATGCGATAAGCATCCGCACGCGGGATACCGTGCTTGACCGCCGCATCGCCCAGGGCCTCGATTGCCATGGCGACAAACGCCGGAGCGCAACCACCCACCGTGCCGCCCACAAACAGCAGGCTTGTGTCGAGCTCGACGACAGCGCCAAGCTTACCGAGCAGGTCGAGCACCACAGCACGCTGCTCGTCGTTAAGCGTCGAAGCCTTCTCGCAGGCGATGACGCCCTCGCCCACCGAAACCGGCGTGTTGGGCACCGTCGAGATATGCGCGACGCCCGGCAGGACCTGCTCCCACTTGGCACTGTCCCAGGTCCAGGCAACCGACAGAACGACCTTTTTGGCAAGAGCATCCTTGAGCGGGGCGAATACCTTCTCGATCATGTACGGTTTGACCGCAGCGACCACGATATCGGATGCGGCGACAACCTCGGCGGCATCGTGGCAGGCGACCATGCCGCGCGCCTCGCAGCGCTCAACCAGTGCGTCGTAGCGACCCGCGCAGGCGCACATGTCGCTCGCAGCTACACCGGCAGCGATCCAGCCATCGGCCATAGCGCTCGCCATATTGCCAAAACCGACAAATCCAATCTTCATATCGCATAGTCCTTTCAGACACATTCCTCAAAACGAAAGGTATTGTCCCACGCCATTGTTTCGTATTGCCGACCTATTTGTGATACGGCTCGCCACGGCTGATCTTGCAGGCACGGTAAATCTGCTCTAGCAGCACCACACGCGCCAGGTTATGCGGCAAGGTAATGCGTCCAAAGCTGAGCATCTCGTCGGCTCGTGCGCGCACGTCGTCACTCACGCCGTCCGAACCGCCGATTACAAAGGCAATGTCGCTGCTGCCTCGCAGCATAAGATCGTCGAGCCTCGCCGAAAACTCCTCGCTCGAGCGCTCCTTGCCCTCGATAGCCAGCAGGATCACATGCGCTCGAGATGGCAAGGCGGCAAGAATCGCCGCCCCCTCCTTGTCGCGCGCGGCATCCACGCCGCCCGCCTTAGCCGGGTCGATATCGGCCACCTCGCGGATATCCACCTTGGCATAGGCACCTAGGCGCTTGGTGTACTCAGCGCACGCGTCCTTCCAAAAGCGCTCCTTGAGCTTACCAACACAAACGACGGTGTATTTCACGCGCGCCTACTCCTTCGAATCGTTTTGAACTTTGCCGGCAGCCAGCATCTGCTCGAACATAGAGGCCGACTGCGAGAAGTCGCTCGGCAACACGACCGTCGAGTTTTTGCCCGTACGTGCGAACTCCGTCATCATCTCGGTCCACTGCGTAAACATGAACAGCTGGTTGGCCTCATCGTTGCCAACGCCTGTCTCCTGGATAATCTCGAGCGAATCCTTGATGCCCAACGCGATAGCTTTGCGCTGGTTGGCGATGCCTTCGCCTGCCTTTTCCATCGCCTCAGCCTCGGCGGTCGCCTCGGTGACGCGCTTGATGCGGTCTGCCTCGGCGAGCTCCTGTGCCGCAGCGCGCTTGCGCTGGGCGGCGTTGATGTCGTTCATGGAGTTCTCAACCTCGGTCGGCAGTGCGATTTTGGTGATGAGCGTCGACACGAGGGTGAAGCCGTAGGCGGCCATCTGCTCGGAAACGGTAGCGTTGACATCCTTGGCGATGTCATCCTTCTTGGCAAAGACCTCATCGAGTGTGTAGACGGGAATCGAAGAGCGCAGGGCGTCGGTGATGAAGTCACGCATCTGGTCGACGGGCTCCTGCAGCATGTAGTAGCTCTTGTAGATACCCGAATCTGCCGGGCCGGCGCCCATGTCATAGCTCACGTGGTACTGAGCGGAGACCTCAAGGCCAATGGTCACGTTGTCCTGGGTCTTAACGTCGATGCCAAAACCATTTTTCATGGTGCGCAGACTCACCGTGGCGGCCTTGCGGTCAATCACGGGCACCTTCACGTGGAAGCCCGCGTTGACGATACGATTGAACTTACCCAAGCGCTCGATGATCACAGCGTGCTGCTGCTCAACGACGTAGCAGGCGTTGGGGAGCAGCAACAACAGGATGATGATGGGAATCAAAAGGCTGGTAAGGGCTGCGATGATACCGGAAAACAGCATGGTCTCTCCTCTGATAGGCACACGTTGGCATTAGGATACCCGTCCAAGGAGATCGTGCATAACAAAA
The DNA here is from genome assembly GCA_019425005.1 of Collinsella sp. Taxonomy (GTDB): domain Bacteria; phylum Actinomycetota; class Coriobacteriia; order Coriobacteriales; family Coriobacteriaceae; genus Collinsella. The sequence continues at coordinate 2,411 of JAHYYK010000068.1, read as the reverse complement.
AAGCTCCCATTGCTGGGAGCTTTTTCAATCCATGGTGCTGGCGAAAGGACGTCCGCGTATCCGCTTCGCGGATCCGCACCGGCTTCGCCCGCCTGCCGGCGGACTCGCCAGCTCGCTAAAAACGCTCCGCGTTTTCTTGACGCTCGCTCCTTCACAGGTTCAAGTCCCTGCGATGGGCACATAACAAAAAAGCCCCCATTGCTGGGAGCTCTTTCAATCAATGGTGCGGGCGAAAGGACTTGAACCTTCATGGGGTTGCCCCCATACGGACCTGAACCGTACGCGTCTGCCAATTCCGCCACGCCCGCGTGCAGGAATTAGAATAACGGAGCGCCACCACGAACGCAAGAACTATTTTTGAAAAAGTTTGCAGGCATTCTCCCAAGCGGCTTGCACGATTGTTTCGGCGTCCTCACCAGTGCGATCGACACGGTCGTTAACCAGCGCGTTTGCCGTAATGGAGATCATTGCTGGCTCGCATTCAAGACCGCGAATGGGCTCCGGCGCCATATACGGGCAATCCGTCTCGAACAAAATGCGGTCGAGCGGGGTCGCCGCAAATGCCTCGCGCACGTCGTCGTTGCGCTTAAAGGTGGCCGCACCACCATAGGCGATATAGCAGCCCAGCTCCACAAAGCGCTCCATCGTGGCGCGGTCCTCGCCAAAGCAGTGCAGCACGCAACCGGCCTGAGGCACACCCACCTCGCGCAGCACGTTGTACGCATCCATATGCGAGGTGCGCTCCCCATCCGAGTCCTCGTGCCGCAGGTGCAGCTCCACCGGCACATTGCGGCGCACGGCAACTTCGAGCTGACGCGCCATGCAATCAATCTGCACACTGTGGGGCGCCGGCGCGATGTCGTCGTCGTAATCCATGTGGTAGTCCAGACCGATCTCGCCGATACCGGCGCACAAAGGGTCATCGAGCGCAGCAACAACCTGCGCGTGAATGTCATCGGTATAATCCGGCGCGCCATAGGGGTGAACGCCAGCGAGATACTTGATCTGCGGAATATCCCGCATCGGCAGAATTTCGCGCACGAGCCAGTCGCTATAGTCCGTCACGCTGCGCTTGTCGGCGATGGGGTCGAGCATCGTCACCAACAGGTCGACGCCCGCGGCTTTGGCGCGCACGAGCGTCTCGGGCACTTCTTTCCCCCAAAACGAAAGCAGATGCGCATGCGTGTCAGCAAGCGGTGCCAAGGGCACGGGACAAGCAACCGTCTTCTTTTTCTTGGTAAACGTCACGCGTTCGGCATTAGGCATCATGGATGAGCTCCTGAGCCAGGCGGATAAAGTCGGCAACATCAAGCGTTTCTGCGCGCGTGGTGGGTGCGATACCGCAAGCCTCAAAGGCGGCGTCGAGCACGTCCTTGGCAAAGCCGTTGGCGCTCATGGAATTGCGGATGGTCTTGCGGCGCTGAGCAAATGCAGCATCAATCACGCGGGCCACAAACTCGCGATCGAGTCCTTCGGGCGCCACGCCGTCAACACGGTCGATACGCACGACGGCCGAGTCCACGTGCGGTGCCGGCATAAAGCAACGTGGCGGCACCTCAAAGCGACCCGTAACCTGCGCATACAGGCCGAGCTTTGCCGTGTAGCCGCCATAGGTCTTGTTACCCGGCACCGCGGCAATGCGATCGGCAACCTCCTTTTGAACCATGACCACGGCACGCTTGAGCGCGGGCATCGTCTGGAAGAACTGCAGGATGATCGTCGCCGCCACGTTATAGGGCAGGTTCGCGACAAATACCGTCGGCTCACCGCCTGCAGCCTGCTCAATCTGCCCCGTCGTCACCTTGAGCGCGTCGCCCATGATAAAGCGGAAGTTGGCATAGTCGGCGGCATGGGCATCGAGCACCGGTTCGAGTTCGGGATCGGCCTCGATCGACGTGACGCACGCCGCCTCCTGCAGCAGCGCGAGCGTGAGCGTACCAACGCCCGGGCCAACCTCGAGCACGCGCTCATCGCCCGTGAGCTCGGAAAGCTCGCAAATGCGCTCAATTACATGGTTGTCGATCAGGAAGTTCTGGCCCAGGCGATGCTTGGTCGCAAGGCCAAACTCCTCCAGCAGCTCCCTTGTTGCCGTGGGGTTTGCCAAAGGCGAAGTTGTCATAGTTGCCTCCTTAGCATGATGGCGGCGTCTTGAAACAAAAGGGCATGGACCGTTGCGGCCATGCCCTTACATCTAAACAGCAAATTGCCGATATGGCGCGCGGCGTCTTAGCCCAGACGCGGGAACAGCGGCTCACCCTTCTCGACGGGCTGACCACCGGCAAGCAGGCCCCAAGCGCAAATGCCCTTGAGGTCGTCGCTCGCGGCCTCGTCCTCGCAGGACAGGCGGCGCAGGGCTTCGGCAGAGGTCTGAGGCATGAGCGGCATCAGCAGGTGAGCGGCAATGCGGATGG
>JAHYYK010000067.1 GCA_019425005.1 Collinsella sp. | reverse complement strand
GCTGCTTGGTGAGCACCAGGCGGCCGAGCATGGCGAAGCCCATGGCCGGCAGGATGTTGGCGGCAACGCCGAAGCCAGCAAGGACAAAGTCGGGAATAGAGTCGAGCATGCCCTGGATGGCGTCAGCACCCAGATAGAACGACAGCGAGCACAGCAGGAACGCCATGATGCAACCGGTGGAACCGATCAGGAAGTGCATCGCATAGACGCCCTTAAGGTTGCCCTGGCCAGAGAAGACATCGGCGCGGTCAACCAGGATCGGCAGGGCGGCGTTCAGGATGTTCTTCATGGCGAGACACAGCGTGGCGATGGGCATGGCGAGCGCGATGGCTGCCTCGGTGCTCTGGCCCAGCTGGATAGCGAAGGCACAGGCGAGCACGCCGCCGATCGTCTCATCGGGCGGCACGTAGGCGCCGATGGAGATCGAGCCCATGAACAGCAGCTCAAGGCTTGCACCTACGGCAAGGCCAGACTGCAGGTCCCCCAGGACCAGGCCCACGAGCGGGCACAGGACGATGGGACGGAACGCATAGAGCGTACCGAGCTGGCAGTCGAACTTACCAAATGCGGCGATAAGTCCGATGAGGATTGCTTGGGTAAGCATACATCCCCCTTTCCATATAGGACACTACGAAGAACCCGCAGGCTCTTCGAATTTAAACGCCTAGAGCACGCTGGCGCAGTCAACCTTGGGGTCATCGGCCAGGGGTCGAATCTCGACCTCAACGCCACGATCCAGCATCTCGCGCACATCGGCTTCCTCGGCCGCGGTCAGGAAGATCTGACGAGAGACCTGACGAGCGTCGGGACGCTTCTCGTCCTTGGGCTTGGTATTGCCCAGATTGACCGACTTGATCTGCGGGCAGCCCTCAACAAGCTGCTTTGCCTCAGCGATAGTGGCGACGCAGATGATCATCTTGTATTTGTCAGTCACGCCCGAGTTAATGGCCTCGATGGCATTCGCCATATCCTTGATGACGAGCTTGCAGCCGGCAGGCTTGCCCATCTTGAGCGTCGTCTTCCACACCGGGTCGTTAGCAACCTTATCGCCCACGCAGAAAATGCAGTTGGAGCCGAGGCCCTGAACCCAGGAAACTGCGACCTGGCCATGAAGCAGGCGATGGTCAACGCGGAGTAGCTGAATCATAATGTGACCCCCCAAAGGTCTTGCGCCGTCTTACGGCATGTCAATAGGTGCTGCGGATTAGAACTCTTCTTCCTCGTCGTCATCGACCAGCAGGTCGTTGACAAACTTCACGCGCGTATCGTCCGCAGCGACGATGGCACGAATCGTCTCCTCAACCGGCGCCGACTCGTCAGAGAACAGCAGTTGGATGAGCAGAGGAAGGTTCATGTTGGTAACGAGGTACGTGCGGGGACGCGTCTGGACGATCTTGGTGAACTCGTTGTTGACGCTGCCGCCAAAGAGGTCGGTGCAGACAACGACCTCATCGTCGGCAGACATGCCCGCCAGCAGTTTTTGGGCCTCCTCGGCCACGTCCATGCGGCCATCGACGAACATCGAAAGATCGTGGACGTTGTCACGAGCGCCCGAGAGCAGCTCGACGCTCTCCTTGATGCCGGTAGCGAAGTGCGCATGGCTGGCGATGATGTACTGTCTCATTCTGTGTTCCTCTCAATAGCCCGGCACGTTCCCGCACCCGTTTTCTTTAGTAGTCGAACTGGTGATAGTAGCGACGATACTTGAGGTTGTGCTTGGTGACCGTCTCGTAGTAGCGAGCCAGGCGGTCGGTCACGAGCACCGTCAGAATCCACGGGGAGACGATGACGCGGAACTCGTCGTCAAGGCCGGGGATCGCGAACTCGGCGGTGTCGATGATGTTGATGTCGGTGTCGCCGGTCACGCCGCGGGTCAGGAACGCGCGGACGCGCTCGTCGAGCTTGCGGTTCTCGTCCTCGCCCATGAACAGGAAGACCGGGACGCCCGGCTCCACGAGCTCGAGGGTGCCGTGGAAGAAGTCGGCCGAGGTGATGTAGCGGGTGCGCTTCCACTGCATCTCCTCGAGGATGCACATCGAGAACAGGATGGTCTCGCCCCACAGGGCGCCGGAGCCGATGAACATGGTGTAGGGGGCCAGGGCGTACTTCTTGGCGAGCTCCTCGGCGCGCGGCTCGAAGCTCTTGCGGATGTCGACCAGGTGGGTCCAAACGTCCTTGGTCTGCTCGATGAACTTATCGAACTGTGGGAAGCAGCCGCGGCGGTTGAGCAGGCGCAGGCCGAAGCAGTCGGCGAGGTAGTAGCCCTTCTCGCAGCCGCCCGAACCATGGTCAGAAGCCATGGCGACGCAGTTCTCGGCGCCGACAGCCTGGCCGATGAGACCCTCGGGCTTGGTCATGGCGTAGACGCGGACGCCCATGTCCTTCATCTTCTTGACGGCCTCGAGGACCTCGGGGGTGGTGCCGGACTCGGAGGCGGTGAGCACGACGGACTTCTCGGTCATGCGCTTGTGGCCGGAGACGTTCCACTCGGCGGCGTGGATCAGGTAGACCTCGAGGTCGCGGTCGCCGAACTTGTTCATGAGGTACTCGAGCTGCATGAGCTCGTCCCAGGTGCCGCCGACGCCCATCAGGAACACGGCGTCGTAGCCCTCGTCGGCGACCTTGTCGGCGAGCGCGGTCATCTTCTTGCCGGTCTCGTAGAGCGCCTTGCCGTCCTCGAGGTAGCCCTCCTGGTCGAAATGCATGATCTCGATCTTCTCGGTTTCCTTCATTTGTCTCTCCTTTCTGGGGGTTGTTTCCACATCCCCCGTGCCAACGGGCATCAAAACCCGCTTACATTCCGTAACACTCAGCCGCTTTGGCCTTAAGCGCATTGACTGACTCTTCGTAGCCCTCTGCCTTGACCTCCATTTGCTTGGAGACGGCATCGAGATACGGGTGCACATCCCATGACTTCAGGCGCTCGGCGATCATTGCCGCAATCGTCTGGAAGAACACAAGATTGGGAATTGCGCTGAGCAGCGGAGCCACCTGAGGCACCGCAACCTCGTGAGCCCTACCCCTGGGATGGGCCGTGAGCAGCACCGTTTTTGCCGTAACGTTCGACAGCGCATCGGCGATATTTGCCAGACGCTCCGACCCTTGTGGATCGTCGACGATAAACACCAGGTAGCCTGGGGTTATCTGCATCTCGGGACCGTGAACGAACTCCTCGCCCTCGTGATGCATAGCCGGAATCTTGATGGTCTCGCTCAGCTTGAGCGCCGCCTCTTCGGCAACGCCATAGTTGGGGCCGTTGCCGACGACCATGGCGGGTATGTGCTCAGAAAGCTCGAGCATGTGGTCTTGGACATATGCCTCGGCGGTCTTGCACATCACGGCATTGCCCTGGATAGCCTCGCGCAGGTCGTCAAGACGCTGGGCAACGCCCTCGGCGTCAATCGTTCCGCGCGCTTGGCCACCGTAAATGCCAAAGAGCACCAGGTACTCAACGAGAACCTCGACGCCCAGAGTCACAAAGTCCACCGACTCGACGCCCACGCCGTAGTCGAGAACGATATCAGCGTGTTCCTTAATAGGCGCTTCGACGTTTGCCGTGAGTGCAACTGCAGGCATATCGTGCGCGCGCATGTAATCGAGCGCCGCGATCGTGTTGGTCGAGTAGCCACTCTGGGAGACGGCGATGTTGAGCGCATGCTGAGGATAGGTGTGCTCAAAATCGACAAAGGCCTCGGGCGTCACAACGGACACCTGCATCTGCAGCGCATCCTGCAGATAATCGCGGGCGCAATCGGCTGCATGGCGGGACGAACCCGAAGCAACGATGCGCAGTGCGCTAAAGGAACCAGACTGGAAAATATCTACGAGCTGGCATACAAGCTCAGACGAACGCTCAAGGTTCTCACCCATACGCACGTGGGCGAGTTGAACGTAATCGAGCATTTTCATCGTCTCACCTCGTAACAAATCATTAGTATTTGATACCAATCACAGTTACAGGTTACGGCTTTTTGATACCTCTTTGTCGATTAATTTATCCCAATCGGCGAACGGTCGATTTTGAGCCATGTAAGGTTGTATATACGGCTGACCCAACGATCAAAACTGGTTAGCTTCCCAGCTGTTATTCACAAAACTCCAGCTAGTACGTATAGGTATATCCACCCGCATCACCGCGGTTAAACGACTTGACGTATTCGATTGCCTGCCCGCTTGCATCGAAGCTCACGCACTCCAGCGTCAAGGCAAGATCGCCCTGCTCCAGTCCAAGCAGACCGGCATCTCGCGCGCCCAGCGCTTCGATATCGAGCTTTTCCTGTGCCATGACCGGCTTTCGGCCCAACATCTCATAGGTCTCGTACAAACTGAAGACCGACACGTCAATATCTTCGATTGTGGGAAACAGCAGGCACGGGATGAACGCCATCTCAATCGATACGGGATCGCCGTTGACGCAGTTCAAACGCCGAATCGAATACAGTAAATCGTCCTCGGCAATACCAAACAGGTTGGCATAATATGGGCCCGCATAACGCTTGGAACGCGCGAGGATGCGGACGGACGGCTCGCCGCCCGAAGCACGAACCGATTCGCGAAAGCCTCCCGTTCGCTCGTAGGCAACGGGCACTTTCTGTGCCACAAACGCGCCCTTTCCGCGGACGCGTCGAATCTGCCCACGCCGAACCAGCTCATCGACAGCGCTTCGGATGGTCAAGCGCGTCGTACCAAATTCCTCGGCGAGGTCCTTTTCGGACGGAATCATGGAACCCGTAGGATATATACCGCGCTCGATACGTTCCTCGATGCGGCGTCGAATGCGCATATAAACCGGGGTGGCATCTACTGTTTCAGCCATTGTTCACCTGCCACGCTCCTCATGCCGTTCTTTTCGCCGTTATCGGCAAAGCGGAACTTTGTGGGCAAAATCACCGATTTGCAATGCTCCACAAAACGCATGTCCTTATCAAATTCTATCGTGCTCTCATAGAACACCGGCGTTCCCTCTTCTTGCTGGAGCAACTCGGCCTCTTCGGCGTTCAAACGCGAGATGGAGATATGCTCACGTCCATGCTCAACGCGCACGCCACCTTCTTTGAGCAAGACATCGTAAAGGCTCTCACACTCAAAATCGTGATCGGGAAGCGCGGGGCACAGGGACAGGTTAACGTGAGCCGTCTCGATTGACGCCGGATCGCCCTCAATAAGTCGAACACGCTGCATGCGGAGCAAAGGAGCGCCTACAGCAACCCCAAGCTTGTCGGCAAGCGCCTCATCCGCCTCGATGGCCCCGGTGGAAACCAGACGAGAAGAGGGGTGCAGGCCGGCAGTCCGCACAGCATCGGAGAAGTTATACGTTTCCTGAAAGATATTGAGCGGTTTGGGAGGACACACATACGTACCCGATCCGCGACGGCTCTCGAGCGTTCCACACGAGATGAGCCGCGTGATACCGGCGCGCAACGCCGTACGCGAAACGCCAATCTCTTCGCACAGCACGCGCTCGGCCGGCAGGCGGTCGCCGCCGGCAAGCTGATGGTGCTGGATATACCAAAGAATCCCCTCGACAGCACGATCTTTGGGGGGAATTGCATAAGATTCGCCTGCCATTGCACAGACTCCTCGTTCAGAAACGTATGTCGCCAAAATTAGGCCAGACCACCCATGGCATCAAATTCGGCCTTGATCTTCTCGGCGACATTCCGATACGACTTATACAGGCTTGAATCGCGTTTGACTTCATCGGTCATAACGGGAATCTCTAAGTTGGAAACCTCGTCTTTTCCCGTCTGAACCGCCACAATAACGCCCATACCAAGACACATATTACGCTTTGCCGCATTTATTTTTGCCGCCTTGGCAGGATTTGCCAGAATACGCTGGGCAAATTCTTGTTTCGAGGCCACTTCTTCGGCCTCAGGATTGCCAGCTTCCACCACCTCGCACTGCAGCACATCCGCGTAGTCAAAAATCCTCGGGGTCGCGCCGCGCTGATGCACGGCCCACTTGCGACGCGTGGCATCCTGGTAGATAGCCGGCAAAAACGTAAAGCGCGGCGGGTCCAAAATCGTGTCCGTGATGGTAAACACATCGGGATCAAAGGCATCCTGCGGGTTTTTCTTCTTGAACAGCCCCATATCAGACTCCCGTACTAACACTTAACAACTCGAGCTAAATATAGCACCAATTTCAAGTCGCCGCTTTAGCGCATCGGTGCATGGCATCTATAGCTCGCCCAGCGGGAAATACACAGACGAGACCCGGGGCGGGGTGCTTGGTTTTGAGAAGTGGGCTTCGCGAACTTCCAAAACCAAGCACCCCGCCCCGGCCCCGGCAATGTAATTTTGGCTGACCATAGTTAGGTGCGCGGTCTCCAAGGCAGCAACAGTCAAGTCCCCATTACAGTAAAAAATATCAGTCCCCGCAGATCGAAACGGTCGAGAGGGCCGCCTCCGGGCGGGCGCCTTCCTCTGAGAA
>JAHYYK010000066.1 GCA_019425005.1 Collinsella sp. | reverse complement strand
CGATTCCGCATTGCCGGGAAGACGAACCATGAGGTGATCGCCATTCATCCCGATGCGCATACGGTTGACGTTCGCGACCTGCTCACCGGCGAGGAATTTGTCGAGACGTATGACAAGCTGATTCTTTCGCCAGGCGCGCATCCCATTCGCCCCGCTCTTCCGGGAATCGATTTGGATAAGATCTTTAGCCTTCGAACGGTAGAGGACACGCTGCACATTCATGGTTATGTGCAAGAGCATGAGCCGAGGAGTGCCGTGGTGATCGGTGGCGGCTTTATCGGTGTTGAGGCTGCCGAGAACCTGCGTGACTTGGGTCTCGAGGTGACGCTTTTGCAGCGCCCCGGGCAGCTGATGAACAACCTGGACTACGACATGGCGACGCTGCTTCATGCAGAGGTCCGCGAGCATGGCATTGACCTGCGCCTTCGTGCCGACGTTACGGGCTTTGAGGAGGCCGATGGCCGTGTGGTCACACATGTGGCGGGCGATGATTCCATTATGGCCGATATGGTGCTACTCGCTATCGGCGTTGCGCCCGAGAGCCATTTGGCAAAGAAAGCTGGTATCGAACTGGGCATCAAGGGCTCCATTGTGGTGAACGACCGCATGGAGACGTCTGCTCCTGACGTATATGCCGTGGGTGATGCCGTGCAGGTCAAGCATCAGGTGACGGGCGAAGACGCGGTGATTTCCCTTGCAGGCCCCGCTAATAAGCAGGGACGTATCGTCGCCGACGTGATTTGTGGCTTAGGCAGTCGCTATCAGGGCTCGCTGGGTTCTTCGGTAATCAAAGTGTTCGACTTGACAGCTGCGAGCACGGGCCTTTCTGTGAAGGCAGCGCGTGCGGCGGGAATCGATTGCGAGAACGTCGTGCTGTCACCTGGATCGCATGCGGGTTATTATCCCGGGGCCACGCCCATGACCATGAAAGTTGTGTTTGAGAGGGAAACCTTGCGTCTGCTGGGCGCGCAGATTGTGGGCATCGATGGCGTGGACAAGCGCATCGATGTGCTGGCGACGGCAATTCAGGCCGGTATTCGGGCCGATAAGCTCAAGGATTTGGATTTGGCGTATGCGCCGCCATATTCTTCGGCGAAAGACCCGGTGAACATGGCCGGTTTTATGATCGAAAACGTGGGCTCGGGCATGCTCAAGCAGTGGCATTGGGAGCAGGAACCTGATCTGCCGCGCGATGGTAGTGTGCAGCTGCTCGATGTCCGTATGGTTGGCGAGTATGACCGCGGACATATCGACGGCTTTGTGAACATTCCCGTCGATGACTTGCGTGCTCGCTCGGGGGAGCTTGACGTGACAAAGCCTGTTTATGTTATTTGCCAAAGTGGTCTTCGCAGCTACATTGGCTGCCGCATCCTCGCTCAGTACGGTTTTGACTGCTATAACTTCTCGGGTGGCTATCGCTTCTTTGCTGCTGTGACTAAAGACCATCGCGGTAGCGATAACGTGATGCCGTGTGGATTGGAAAAGTAAGGCCTTTTGAGCGGCGTGTATGACAATGACAAGATAGAGTAGGACAAACGCGTCGAATACGAACGGCGGAGGAGAGCGGGCGGGGTGCCTGCGCAGGAGAGGTTGCCGTCCATGCTGGATCTCAGAGATATTTGCAAAAGGTACGTTACGCAGTCGTTTACGCAGGTAGCGCTCGACAGCGTAAGCCTGTCTTTTCGCGATAACGAGTTTGTAGCCATCCTGGGTCCCTCGGGTTCGGGTAAAACTACGATGCTCAACGTCATTGGTGGACTCGACCATTTCGATTCCGGCGACCTGTTGATCGATGGCATCTCGACCAAGGACTTCAGCGACCGCGATTGGGATGCCTACAGAAACAATCGCATTGGCTTTGTGTTTCAGAGCTACAACCTCATTCCGCATCAGACCATTTTGGAAAACGTGGAATTGGCGCTTACGCTCACGGGCGTGGGGCATGCCGAGCGCCGCCAGCGTGCACGCAAGGCGCTTGAGGCAGTCGGTCTGGGCGAGCACGTTAACAAGCGCCCGAGCCAGCTATCGGGCGGCCAGATGCAGCGCGTGGCTATTGCCCGCGCCCTGATCAACGATCCCGAGATTGTGCTGGCTGACGAGCCGACCGGCGCCTTGGACTCAACGACATCCGTGCAGGTCATGGATTTGCTCAAGGACGTTGCGCGCGACCGTCTGGTCATCATGGTCACGCACAATCCCGAGCTGGCGTACAAGTACGCCACGCGCATCGTCACCCTGGCGGACGGCAAGATCACCGACGATTCAGATCCCTTTGATGCTGCCGAGGCCGCGCGTCGCGAGGCCAAGCCCACGCGCAAAACCTCGATGAGCTTTGTGACGGCGCTGGGGCTTTCTGCCCGAAACCTCATGACCAAGAAGGGTCGCACGGCCATGACGGCCTTTGCGGGCTCGATTGGCATTATCGGCATTGCGGCGATCCTGGCGCTGTCCAACGGCGTAAACGACTACATCAAAAAGGTCGAGGAGGACACGCTCTCGAGCTACCCGCTGACGATTTCCAAACAAGACTACGACCTGTCGTCCATGATGGGCGGCCATGGGGCTACCGATGAGGAGGCGTCCAAGGGCGAGGGCTCGTCCGATGACGCTACCGGTGGCAAAGCTAAGGGAACCGACAAGATCCCTGTGGTCACAGCCGTAAAGGACATGTTCGCAAGTGTTAAATCTAACGATATGACAAGCTTTAAGGCATGGCTTGACGACGACGGCGACGGTATCAATAAAGAGGTCAACGCTATCCAGTACGGCTACGGCGTGACGCCGGTTGTCTATCGTGCGGGCAAGGACGATGAGAAGCCTGTCCGGCTGGTGCCCAACGCTATGACCGAGGCCATGAGCGGCGGCGCAAGTTCGGCGGCAACGGTGAGCATGGATTCCATGGGAACCTCGGTCTTTAACGAGATGATTGACGACCAGAGCCTGCTCGACAGCCAGTACGATGTCGTCGCCGGCCATTGGCCCACGTCTGCCAACGAAGCCGTGATGGTACTTTCGAGCCGCGGCACGGTGGGCGACTACACGCTCTACAGCATCGGTGCGCTGGATATCGATGAGCTCAACGACCTGGTTAACAGCGCCATGACGGCCGATGGCAAGGTTGAGACGCCCAAGACCGGCGGCGACTTTACCTACGACGATGCGCTGTCCACGACGTTTAAGGTGCTGTCGCCGGCCGATGCCTATCGTAAAAACGAAGAGACCGGCATGTGGACTGACATGTCTGGCGACGCCGACTTTATGACGGCCAAGGTTGCCGACGGCATTGACGTGCGTATTGTGGGCGTGGTGCGACCTAACGAGACGGCCAATGCGAGTGCATTGTCTCCGGGCATTGCCTATACGCATGCACTGACTCGCCAGCTTATGGAGCGTGCCGCCGATTCGCAGATTGTGCAAGAGCAGCTTGCCCACCCCGAGACGGATGTCTTTACGGGCAAGTCTTTCGACGAACTGCAAGGCGAGGCCAAGCAGGGCGTGGATCTGGGCAGTATGTTCAGCGTGGACGAGGCGACGCTCAAAAGTGCGTTCTCGTTCGATGCATCTGCGCTCTCGGGCGCGGCGGGCGGTGTCGACCTTTCTGGTATCGATTTGTCCGGGCTGAACATTGACCTTTCGGGCGTTGGTAAGGACATCGACTTTAGTGACATCATGGCCAAAGCGCCGGCCCCCGATTTCTCGGGTATCTTTGACGGTCTGGAACTTACGCCCGAGCAAATGCAGCAGGTGGGAACACTAGCCAACCAGCTGTTTGAGGGCTTTTTGCAGTCTGATCAGTTTAAGGCACTGACGCCCGATGATCTTAAGGACGCGTCAAAGCTTGCTGCCGCATTCTCGTCGTATCTTGAGAATGATGCCGCAGCCCAGCAATGCCTGGCTCAGCTCAGGGCGCTGGGCGGCGATGCCCTGGCCGAGCGCCTGCAGCAGGCGATGACCGACTATGTGCAAAAGCAGCTGGCTCCGTATCTGCAGCAGGCTATGGACCAGGTCATGAAGACGATCAGCGAGCAGATAGCGTCGACGGTATCGTCCCAGCTCAAGGCGGGCGCGGCAGGGCTCATGGGCCAGATGGCGACGCAGATGTCATCGAGTTTTGCCAACCTGGCGAGCGCTATGCGTGTGGATGCGAGCGCCTTTGCGCGTGCCATCCATTTCAACATGGACGCCGAGGACCTGAGTTCGCTCATGATGAGCTATGCCAAGGCGTCGAAGCTCACCTACGACAACAATCTGACCACGTTGGGCTATGCGGACGAGGCGGACCCTATCTCGGTCAAGATTTTCCCGCGCGACTTTGAGGCCAAGGAGCGCGTGCTCGATTACATCGATGCGTACAACAAGCAGGTCAAAGCTGCTGGACACGATGAGCAGGCAATCTCGTACACCGACTACATGGGCATCATCATGGGCTCGGTAACTGACATCGTGAACACCATCAGCTTGGTACTCATCGCATTTGTGAGCATCAGCTTGGTCGTCAGCTCCATCATGATCGGCATCATCACCTACATCAGCGTACTGGAGCGTAAAAAGGAGATTGGCATCCTGCGTGCGATTGGCGCGTCGAAGCGCAATGTGGCCAACGTGTTCAATGCCGAGACCTTCATCGAGGGCCTCATTGCCGGCGTCTTTGCCGTTGCCGTCGTGGTTGTCGTGAGCTTTCCGGTCAATGCCTGGGCGCTTGCTGCCAAACAGGTCCCCAACTTGATGAGCCTGCCCGTGCAGGATGCGCTAATACTCATTGCGATTTCGGTGCTGCTGACGGTCGTTGCCGGCCTGCTGCCGGCCCGCAGCGCATCCAAGAAAGACCCCGTGGAAGCCCTGCGCTCCGAATGATGTGACAAAGGGACAGCCCCTTTGTCACATTGAGGGCCTTGCGGAATCGGGGTCTAATACTTTTCCGAGAAGTGAACGAGTCAAAATGGACCCCCGAAGCGCTAACACTTATTGAAGGCGGTTTCCTGCGGTTTTGATTGTTAAATCCTGCGGTTTTGGCGTCAGAAAATGTCGATGCTTCGGGGGTCCAAAAACGGTCGTTCACTTCTTGGAAAAGTATTAGACCTCGTTATATTGGCGGCGTTCGCGAGCGGAAATCAGAACGTAAGCCTTTAGCTCTTCTTTGCAGAGAGCATAAGCCTAATTTCCGGATGAGTGTACTCGTCGAACTCTTCTTTGGGCTCGGTGTCAAAGGTGAAGTACGACTTGATAGATTCATCCTCCGTCTTAATGCTGATTTCTTTATATAGGGATCCGGCTAAAAATGCCTGTTTAAATTCATCCGACAGGCTGCATGGCGTGAGGAGGCCCGGTGTGGCAACGGAAATGTCCAGCCCGTTGAGCGGGGCGCAGAGCGTCGCGATGTCCTGCTCGGCGCGGACGAGGTTGTCTGCAAGGCTTGCCTCGGGTTCGATCTGACTGGTGTAATCGACGTCCGTGAGCATGCCGTCTGCATCAAAAGAAAGGTAGACATAGGCTGCTTGAGCGCCGAGGTCATTATCGCGCAGATAGCCGATAATGCGGTAGCCGTAGTCGTGATACGACTCATATGGGTCGTCTACCGCGACGCGTTCGCACACGGGCTCCAAGGCATCTTGCGCGATGGCGAGCTGCTCGGCGGCTGCAGCCTTTCTTGCCTGAAGCTCGTTATTTCCCTGGACAAACTGCGGGATGTAGGCGCCAAGCAGCACAATGGCGGGCACCACCGCGAGAGCTATGACCTGCTTTTTGGCGCTTGGAATCGTCACGCCGTATGCGTTTGCCATGGCCTCGGCATTGCTCGAGGTTTCGGCTAACACGTCTGCCGCCGTGGCGACTGCCCCTACGGCGCCGGCGACCTCCGCGGCGCCGCCCAGGTTGCGCGCAGCATCGTTATCGCTGTTTTTGAGCAGACGGCCGGCAGCTTGCGTGGCGAGCACGCCGGCGACCTCCGCGGAACGGTCCTTGTTGGTCTGGGCCACCGCAAGCCTGCTCTGCAGCTCCTTCCACTGTTTGCCCTGCATTCCAAAGCGCGGTGCAAGGGCGCAATAGCAAAAGATGGCGAGTTCGATTACGGTGAGTGCGATGGCGGTATATATGCCCGCGGGTTGGAATTCCTTTTGGTGGAACGCGATATCGTTGATCATTTGGAGCGGCAGCATGAGCAGACATGCTACGAACGACATGACGAGTGCGGTCGCTGCGATCTTGGGGTATGTACAGTACCGCTGGATGCGTTTCTTTTCTTGTTCGGTGAGCTGCTGCATGGGGGCCTCGACTCTCATCGTTTTCGGGCGATACTCACACGCTCTTGAGTATAGATGAGTGGAGGGCGCCTGTTATTCAAACATGGTGTCAACGGCGTGGTGTTGGTGGTCGCTTGATCGTGGGCGCCATCTTTTAGAGCATGAAGCCGCTATCATGGGGCGAATGACGCGCAAGGGGGCTATCGTGGGACAGCCTCTCGCTGTTTGTGTGCGCCAGCAAATCGAAGGTGAATGGTTTTCCGAGAAGTGAACGACCTATTCTGGACCCCTGAAGCATTCGCACTTTTGGATGCAAAAACCGCAGGATTTGAGCGACAAAACCGCAGGAAATGGCTCTCCAAAAGTGTCGATGTTTCGGGGGCTCGATTTCACTCGTTCACTTCGCGGAAAAGCATTCACCTTCGTTGCGTGAGGCGACGGATGGAAGGGTGATTATCGTCAAGTAGCTACCTCTGCCTTGTGAATCATCTGAAGCACAAGGCATAATGCATGTGACAAAGGGGCGGTTCCTTTGTCACATTCGTTGATATGAGAGAAGAGTAGATGATCCTTTCGCTGGCCCCTATGGAGGGGATTACCGGGCATGTGTTCCGTCGCGTGCATGCGGAGTGTTTCGGCGCACTCGATTGTTATTACACGCCGTTTTTGCCGCCGCCGCGCGTGGGCAACCGCTTTGGCGGTAAGGCGTTTAAAGAGGTCGATCCCGCCAATAACCAGGGGCTTAACGTAGTACCTCAGCTGATGTCCAAGAATGCGGACGAGTTTGTGTGGGCGGCGCAGGTGCTCGCCGAGATGGGGTACCGCGAGGTCAATCTCAACCTTGGCTGCCCCTCGGGCACGGTTGTAGCCAAGGGGAAGGGCTCGGGTTTCTTGCGTAATCTCGACGAGCTCGAGGTGTTCTTGAGCGACGTGTGCGAACGCTCGCCGTTGCCGGTGTCGGTCAAGACCAGGCTGGGGTTGGAAAGCGACGACGAATACGAGCGTGTGCTTGACCTCTATTGCCGCATGCCGCTGGCAGAGCTGATCGTGCATCCGCGCGTGCAAAAGGACCGCTATGCGGGTTCGCCGCGCAAAGAGTTTTACGGCGAGACGCTGGAGCGGGCGCCGTTCCCGGTGGCCTACAACGGCGACATCTTTGATCTTGAGGAGATGGATGCGCTGGTGGAGGCCTATCCCGGAACGCGTCACGTAATGTTGGGGCGCGGCTTGCTTGCGAACCCCGCGCTGGCTCGCATGGTTAAGGGCGGCCCTACTGCCACGGCTGCTGAGCTGCAGCGCTTCCACGACACGCTGTTTACGGCATATGCGGAAGAGATTGGCGGCAATGCGGTCTTTCGCATGAAGGAGTGGTGGTTCTACGCCAAATGCGCCTTCGCCAATCCCGCTAACGTTCACAAGATCGTGCGCAAGACCAAAAAGGTCGACGAATACCGCGCCGCCGTCGAGCGCGTCTTTCGCGAGCAGCCACTCGCGCCCATAGCCCGCTTTCACGGCTAGCCAGTCATTGGGGACGTTCTTTAACGACTAGTCATTTAAGAACGTCCCCAATGAGTACTAGAGCAGGTTCTTCTGCACCCACGCGATGATGTCGCTCGACTCGTAGAGC
>JAHYYK010000065.1:6408-8377 GCA_019425005.1 Collinsella sp. | reverse complement strand
AAGTCGGACATGAATATCTATATGAGTATCGACGACTTTAACGAGCTGTTCGACAACGACGCCGCCTACTTTAACGGCTATGTGAGCGACGAGAAGCTCGACCTCGATGCTCGTTACTTTGCCGGCGACACCACGCCCGACGACATGCGCGCCGTGGGCGACCAGTTCATCGGCATGATGAGCAAAATGATCGGAATGATGATCGGGCTCGCGGTGTTTATCTTCCTGCTGTTTATGTACCTGCTGACCAAAGCGGTGATCGACCACAGCGCCCGTTCGATCAGCTACATGAAAGTCTTTGGCTATCGCGATAGTGAGATCTCGCATCTGTACATCCGCTCGATCACGCTGTGCGTGGCGGCGTCGCTCGTGCTGAGCCTGCCGGTCATTATTGGCTCGCTCACGGCCATCTTCCGCTCGATGCTGCTCGCCTACAACGGCAATATCGAGATCTACGTGCCCGCTTGGTCCATGGCTGCATGCGTCGGCATTGGCTTTGCGACCTACCTGGTCGTGGCGCTGCTACACACGCGCTCTATCAAGCGCGTCGGCCTGGCCGAAGCCCTCAAGGTGCAAGAGTAGCAATTGGGGACGTTCTTAAACGACTAGTCATCGGGGACAGTCTTTGTCGGATTGCCGGCTCGTCGGCCGGGCTGGCAGGGACTGTCCCTGACGGCACTCATTTAAGTCTGTCCCCAATGAGTGGCCGTGCTTGACTTCAACCCCACTTCACCGGGTACCATCCTCTATGTCTGTAACGCCATATAGACCGAGGGGATATATCTATGACCGCAACCGCACCCGCAGCACCGGCAAAGGTGTACTTCACCAACCTGCGCACGCATGCTCGCGAGAGCCAGCTCGACAAACTCAAGCGCCTCATTCGCCGCGCCGGCATTGAGCAGATCGACTTCGAGAACAAGTTTGTCGCCATCAAGATGCACTTTGGCGAGCTGGGCAACCTGAGCTTTTTGCGCCCAAACTACGCCCGCGCCGTCGCCGACGTGGTGAAGGAGCTGGGCGGCAAGCCCTTCCTCACCGACTGCAACACGCTCTATGTGGGCAGCCGCAAAAACGCGCTCGAGCACATCGATACCGCCTACCAGAACGGCTTTACCCCGTATGCCACGGGCTGCCAGATCATCATCGCCGACGGCCTCAAAGGTACCGACGAGGCGCTCGTCCCGGTCGAGGGTGGCGAGTACGTGCGCGAGGCCAAGATCGGTCAGGCGCTCATGGATGCCGACATCGTGATCAGCCTCACCCACTTTAAGGGCCATGAGCAGGCCGGCTTTGGCGGTGCCATGAAGAACCTGGGTATGGGCGGCGGTAGCCGTGCCGGCAAGATGGAGCAGCACGCCGCTGGCAAGCCGAGCGTCGATACCACCAACTGCGTAGGTTGCCGTGCCTGCGAGAAGATATGCGCGCACAGCGCCATCACGTTTGACGGTACGCGTGAGCGCGAGCTTGCCAACGGCAAAACCCGTACGGTTCACGTTGCCGCTATCGACCACGATCGCTGCGTGGGCTGCGGACGCTGCATTGCGGCGTGCAACCAGGACTGCATCAAGCCCGACTATGATGCCGCGGCCGACGTACTCAACTACAAGATCGCTGAGTACACCAAGGCCATCGTCGACGGCCGCCCGAGCTTCCACATCTCGCTCGCCGTGGACATCAGCCCCAACTGCGACTGCCATCCCGAGAATGACACGCCCATCGTCAACGACATCGGCATGTTCGCGAGCTTCGACCCGGTCGCCATCGACCAGGCCTGCGCCGACGCCGTCCTGGCGTCCGAGCCGCTGCCTAACACCGAGCTTACCGACAGCGCGGCCAAGATGGAGCATAATCACGAGCATCTGGAGGGCGAGCAGGCCAAGGATCCCTTCTGCATCACGCATCCCGACACCGACTGGCGCGCGTGCATCGCGCATGCCGAGAAGATCGGCCTGGGCACGAGCAAGTA
>JAHYYK010000065.1:4771-6308 GCA_019425005.1 Collinsella sp. | reverse complement strand
TCGTCGACCGTATTCCAGTAGAGCTCGGGGTCGACTTGCGCGCTCTTGGCGTGGGTGGCGCCGTGGATAGTGAGCTTCTGTTTAACCTTGCTGGCGCACGCCTCGTAGTTTTGGTCGAGCATGCTGTACGGTACAAAGGTGTCTTGGTCACCGTGGATAAAAAGCATGGGAACTGTTGCACGTTTGAGTTGATCCACGCTGCTTGCCTTATGGAAGTCGTAGCCCGCGCGCACGTTGCACACCAAGTTTGCTACATCGAGCAAGGGAAAGCTGGGCAGGCCGAACACGTCCTTGAGCTGCAGAGAAAACTCGTCCCAGACGCTCGTGTAGCCGCAGTCCTCGATAATGCATTTCACATTTGCGGGCAGAGATTCCCCCGCGACATTCATGGCCGTCGCCGCGCCCATCGACTCGCCAAAGACCAGGATGCGCGCCTTGGGATCGGCCGCAACGATCCGCCCGATCCACGCGACGACATCGAGTCGCTCGGGCCAGCCCATGCCGATGTAGTCACCGCCGGAACGCTCGTGGGCGCGGGCGGCAGGTGCGAGCACGTTCATGCCGCGGTCGTGGAATCTCTTGGCGTATCGGGCCATACCGATGGGCTCATCGGTGTATCCGTGTAGGCAGATAGCGTAATTGTGCGTGCTCTCTGGGGCGGCAAAATACCAGGCGGCAAGTTCGGTTCCGTCATCTGCGGTGAGGCTGCTACTCTCGCGGTTTTCTTTAAACCATGCCCGCGCCTCGACTGCCTCGGCATCCATCTGCTCGCCCTTTTTGCCGTCCTTGCCGTCCTGCATCATCTTCATGGTGTAGGGCGCTTGGGGATTCAGGGCAAAGTCGAACAAGAAGTTGCCGGCAAACCCCAGCAGCGCGACAACGAGCACCAGCGCAACAACACCGGCTACCTTAAGCTTTCGATGGGAACGTGCGTTTTGAGACATAAGAAGCTTTCCTATAAGATGTTAATACATCAACATTTAATGCAAGCGCATTATGGACGTTCACCGTTGATGCGTCAACAGGCAAAGAATGGGTAAACAAAGGGTCACGTATGGTGCAAATTTCGCACGCACCCAGACGCTTTGATATAGTGTTGAGAACTCTTTACGTTGGAGGATGTAACCGGTATGTCCGATTCGAGCGACAGTTCTAAGCCGCGACCCAAGACCGCGGCCGTTCCACACTACACGGTGGGCGAGGAGATCATGAACTCCGTCACCCATGGTGTCGGCTGCCTGCTGGGTATCGCGGGCCTGGTGCTCCTGATCGTATTCGCTGCCTTGCGCGGCGGAGGCCCGGCCCACATGGCCGCGGCGATTGTCTATGGTGTCAGCATTATCCTCGAATACCTAGCCTCTACGCTCTACCACGCGATTCAGCCCGCGCGCGCCAAGCGCGTGTTTCGCATCATCGACCACAGCTGCATCTACCTGCTCATTGCCGGTAGCTATA
Organism: Collinsella sp.; assembly: GCA_019425005.1. Lineage (GTDB taxonomy): Bacteria > Actinomycetota > Coriobacteriia > Coriobacteriales > Coriobacteriaceae > Collinsella. The sequence continues at coordinate 4,853 of JAHYYK010000065.1, read as the reverse complement.
CGCCGTTTTGCCTCATCACGCTCGCAAACGACGGCGGCCCTGCGCTGTTCTTTGCCGTATGGGCCATCGCCATTATCGGCAT
>JAHYYK010000065.1:0-4671 GCA_019425005.1 Collinsella sp. | reverse complement strand
TGCCCTATCCGTCACCTACGCTTACTACCCAACGTCCCGAATCTTGGAGGTTCGAGAAACTCCCGATGGACATAACCATCTCCCTTATCACCACCCTCGTTTTGACCCTCATCAACGGCTACTTCTCTATGTCCGAGATGGCGCTCACCACGGCCAAGCGCGCCGTGCTGGAGCATGAGGCCGAGGAAGGCGACAAGCGCGCCGAGCGTGCCATTAAGCTGGCCGCCGACTCCGACCAGCTGCTCGCCACCATCCAGGTCGCCATCACGCTCGTGGGCTTCGCCTCGTCCGCCGTCGCCTCGACGAGCCTGTCCGACCCGCTCGCCACGTGGCTCATGAGCTTTGGCATCGCGCCGCTCTCCGCCATCGCGCGCGGCCTGGCGCCGGTCATCATCACCGTCGCGGTCGCCTTCGTGTCCATCGTGATCGGCGAGCTCGTCCCCAAGCGCATCGGCCTGGCCAATGCCGAGGGCGTGTCCAAGCAGGTCGTGGGACCGTTGTCGTTTTTCCAAAAGATCGCCCGCCCGCTCGTGTGGCTGACCGGTGCCTGCTCCGATGGTTTGGCCCGCATCCTGCGCATCAAGAGCGCCGATGATCGCCAGAACGTCTCGGAGGAAGAGATCAAGTACATGGTCTCGGAGCAGGACGACCTGCTCGACGAGGAAAAGCGCATGATCCACGAGATCTTTGACCTGGGCGACACCGTTGCCCGCGAGGTCATGGTGCCGCGTGTGGACACCACCATGTGCGAGGACGACGAGACGGTCGCCGACGTGCTGTCCACCATGCGCCAGACCGGCTTTAGCCGCATCCCCGTCTATCACGAGGATCCCGACAACGTCGCCGGCATCGCGCACATCAAGGACCTGATCCAGCCCTCGCTCGACGGCAAGGGCGACCAGCCTATCGCCGACTTTTTGCGCGACGCCACCTTTGTGCCCGACACCAAGGACATCCTGCCGCTGCTGTCCGAGATGCAGACCTCGCACGACCAGATCGTAGTGGTCGTGGACGAGTACGGCGGTACGGCCGGCATCATCACCATCGAGGATATCGTCGAGGAGATCGTGGGCGAGATTGAGGACGAGTTCGACCCCGACAACAAGTACCTCACGCGCCTCTCACGCCGCGAGTGGCTCGTCGATGGGCGTTTTTCGTGCGATGACGCGATTGAGCTTGGTTGGCCGCTCGAGGAAAGCGATGATTATGAGACCATCGCCGGCTGGATTTTGGAGCTTTGTGACTCGGTGCCCGACATCGGAGAGGTGTTTGAGGTCGCGGGGTACAAGTTTAAAGTGCAGTCGATGCGTGGCCAGCGCATCTCGCTCATTCGCGTGATCGCTCCGGCCGAAACCGATAAGAAGGATTCCGAGTCTTCGGTAAACGAGCCGACGACGTCGGGTGCGGGTTCCGCGAATCCGCACGACGGCGACGAGTAGGGCAAGGAAGAGTAGGGGAGAGTTATGGCAGGCCTGTTCAACATCCTTAAGGTCACCGTCAGCGAGGACAAGATCTGCGCGCATGTGCTGGTGAACCCCGGCATGCCGCTCATGACCTCGGAGGACATCGAGGCCACGGCGCGCGTGTACTACCTGGTGCCGGCGATTGCCAAGCACCTGTGCCTGGGCGATTCCGGCCGCGAGTTCCAGGACTGCATGGGTCAGACCGAGCTCTGCCACCTGCTGGAGCACGTGACGGTCGAGCTCATGAACGAGACCGGTCTTGCCGGTAGCATCTCGTGCGGCCGCACGCGCGTAAGCGAGCATGACGAGCGTGTCTTTGAGGTCGAGCTTTCGTGTCCCGACGACGCACTGGCCATCGGTGCGCTGTCGTCGGCCACCTTTATGATGGACTGGGCGTACCTGCACGCCGACCAGCCTGCCCCCGACGTGGAAGGCACGGTCGCGGGCCTGCGCAGCCTGGTGCTGGGCATGCGCGCCGAGGCCGAGGGCAAGGATCCTCACGAGGCCGTCGCCGCCGCGAACGGCGAAGATGCTGCCGAGGACGAGGGCGCTGACGAGGGCGATGTGCCGGTCGACGCCGAGCCCGTTGCCGATGCGACCGCCGAGCCCGTTCCCACCGAGCCCCAGGGCGTCCCCAACTTTGACGACGAGCCCCAGGTGGCGATTGATACCGAGGGCGCGGTTGCCGAGAACCACGAGGCCTCCGCTGCCGTCTTTGGCGGTGCGGCGACGGTTCCGGCAGGACCTGCGCATGAGGGCGGCCTGCCGCTCGTGGACGGCGCCGGCGAGGACCCGGGTGCCACGGTGGCCATGCCGGCTATGCCCCAGGAGTAGGCCTACGCGTTTATCACCATCACGTACCTGCGCCTTTGCCGTACGCAGATGAGCGGAGCGGCAAGTGATGCGCTGCGGGTATAATGGACAGCATTCAAACGGTGGGCACCGACGTGCCCGCAGGAGAGGAATGATCATGGGTAAGACTTTCAGCTTTGTCTCCGGCGCACTTTTTGGTGCTGCTGCCGGCGCTATTATCGGTGTTGCTCTGGCTCCGCGCTCGGGCGCCGAGACCCGCGCCATGGCTGCCGATATCGCCAACGACGCCTGGGACAATATGCGCGACACCTACGAGCACAGCGCCGAGGAGGCCCGTGCTGCGGTGAATGACTTTGGCCCGATGGTCGACGCCAAGACCGACGACCTGCGCGCCAAGGTCGACCTGGCCCGCGAGCGCATGGACCAGCTGCGCGAGCAGCTCAACGACGCCATTTCGGGTGGCAACGTGACGCCTGCCGCCGACGTCGTGGTCGAGAACGCCGTCGAGGCTGATACCGAGGCTGCGGAGCCCTCGACCGAGGCATAATGCGCGCCGGGGATTTTGTCGGCGCCAAGATTTATCGCAAGCCTACCGAGGACAAGCGCACCAAAAAGGACGGCACGCCGCGCAGCCCTAAAAAGCTCGGAAAGATTCACTTTCCGGTCTTTACCCCGGGCGGTACGCGCGTGGTCGGCTTTATGGTCCGCCAGTCCGATATCGCGGGCATGATCGAGCGTCCCGACCGATTCGTGGCGCTCGACGCCATTGGTGTCTACGAGGGCGCCATTGCGGTCGATGACGTCAAGGACACGTACGATGCCGCCGCCGCCAAGCGCCTCGACATCAACCTGGACGATTGCATCATCTGGGTCGGTATGGACGTGCGCACGGAATCGGGCGACGTCGTGGGCTATTGCTCGGACGTTGAGTTTAAGCCACGCTCGGGCATCGTGCAGGCATTCTATGTGACCGCCGGTGCTGCTTCGAGTGTTTTGGTTGGTGACACGCAGGTGCCACCGACGATGCTGCGCGGCTACGAGAACGGCGCGATGGTCGTCTCGGACGAGGTCAAGTCGCTCGGGTATTCGGGCGGTGCGGCTGCCAAGGCCGCCGAGGCCAGCGTCGTGGTGGGCGACAAGGTCAAAAAGGGCGCCAAGGTGCTCGACGACAAGGGATCGGTTGCCGTGGACAAGGGCAGTCGCGCACTGGGCAAGCAGCTCGGCAAGACGCGCGGCATGTTCAAGGCCTTTAAGGACGAATACCAAAAGGCGAGCGGAGGCTCGTCAAAAGCTACAAAATAGCGACGTACCAAATGATGGGAGGCAAGCCGGAGACCTGTTGCTCCGGCTTGCTGTGTTTATGGGGGAGGGCATATGCGCCAAAACGGATCCAACTTAAACGGGCGTTCGGGTACGCGTCCGACGGCGCGCCGCGATCTGGGGCAGCTGCCCAGCGGTCAGCGCAAGCGTCACCGTAAGCCCGGCGCGATGTACCTCAACCATAGCCGCGGCTTTAGCGATCGCAGCGCGCGCACCGGCAACAGCCGTACGCCCCGTCGTTCGTCTCGCCTGCCCTATGCGCTCATCGCCGTGGGTTGCGCACTCGTGTTGTTTATCGCTGCCGTCGTGGGCTACGTCAACCGCAGCGTGGACGTGGAACTCAACGGGCAAAAGACCGCGGTGCGCGTCGGCTCTACGCTGCAGAATCTCATCGACGACCAGGAGTTGACTGACGCCTACGACGCAGGCGACCTGCTGGCCGTCGATGACAGCGTGCTCAAGCGCCATGGCGGCGAAAAGCTGTCGGTGAAGGTCGACGGCAAGCGCGTGAAGCAGGGCAAATGGGATAGCCGCGAACTTGAGGGCGGCGAGAAGGTGACGGTCAAGGATGGCCGTAACACCTACGAGAAGCACGAGATTCAGGCTACGGTTATCGAGCCCAAGCTCAAGGTCGAGGGCACGGGCGCCATAGAGTATGTGCAGACGTGGGGTGTCCAGGGCCGCTCCGAGGTGTGGGTTGGTGAGCAGTCGGGCAAGACGCAGGACCGCGGCGAGGTTGTGCCCGTCACCGATTGCGTCGTTGCGTGCGCCAGCGTGGCGCCCAAGGGCAACAAAAAGTACGTGGCGCTGACGTTTGACGAGGGTCCGAGCGGCGCGACCAAGCAGATTTTGCAGGTACTCAAGGAAAAGGGCGTCACCGCGACGTTCTTCCTGTCGGGCGATGCGGCCGAGGCCTCGCCTGCTACGGCCAAGGCGATTGTCGATGCCGGATGCGAAATCGGATCCAACAGCTACAGCGACGATTCGCTCAAGGGTCAGGACCGTGAGGCGGTACGCGAGCAGATCACGAAAGGCACCGATGCGATTAAGTCGGCGACCGGCGTGAAGACGATGC
>JAHYYK010000064.1 GCA_019425005.1 Collinsella sp. | reverse complement strand
GCTCGAGGTTGGCTACACTATCCCTTGACCATTAAAGGGGTACGAGATACCCACATGGAATTACATAGCTGCCATGCGAGCAGCCTTTCCTGTGGGTGTCTGGTCCGCTTTAAGCGGTCGGGCATCTATTTTTTTGACTGTGTCAGCAGTCAAGACATGTGAGGAAGGAGATCGATGGGCACGACTTCCCCCAAGGCGGTCATCATGGACGAGACCGCCGTCAATCGAGCGATGACCCGCATCGCGCACGAGATTCTCGAGCGCAACGAGGGCTGTGAAGACCTCGCTCTGGTCGGCATCGTCACGCGCGGCGACCTTCTGGCAAAGAAGCTCGCCGAGGAGATCAAGGAGATCGAGGGCGTCGAAGTTCCGCTCGGCAGCCTGGACATCAGCTTCTACCGCGATGACTATGCGACCAATTTCGCTCCCGCGATCCACGCCACCAACATTCCCTTTAGCGTCGACGGCAAGCGCGTCGTGCTGGTGGACGACATCCTGTACACGGGTCGTACCATCCGCGCTGCTCTGGACGCCGTCATGGACCTGGGCCGTCCGAGCCGTATTGAGCTGGCAGTTCTCGTTGACCGCGGTCACCGCGAGCTCCCCATCTCGCCGGACTTTGTCGGCAAGAACGTTCCCTCGTCGCATGAGGAGAACGTGCACCTATATATGAAGGAAGTCGACGGCCACACCGCCGTCGAGATTAACGACGTCGCGCCGGGTTCCCACGTGGGCTCCGCGCCGCTGGGAGGTGAGTAGTACCGTGGCGTTCAACCATAAGCACCTGATCGACATTACCGAGTACTCCGAAGAGGACATCAAGCTCATCCTCGAGACCGCCAAGGCGTTCTCTGAGGTCAACGAGCGTGCGATCAAGAAGGTCCCCACGCTCAAGGGTAAGACCATCGTCAACATGTTCAACGAGCCCTCGACGCGCACCCGTAGCTCCTTCGAGCTCGCCGAGAAGCGTCTTTCGGCCGACAGCCTCAACTTTGGCGGCTCCTCGACCTCCACGGTCAAGGGCGAGAGCCTCGTCGACACCGTCGAGACCCTCAACGCCTATAAGATCGACTGCATCGTCGTGCGCGATAAGCACGCCGGTGCTCCCTACATCGTCACGCAGAACTCGCCCGCGAGCGTCATCTGCGCCGGCGACGGCAAGCACAACCATCCCACGCAGGCCCTGCTCGACCTGTACACCATCTGGGAGCACAAGGGTGACTTCCACGGTCTGAAGGTCGCTGTCGTCGGCGATATCGCGCACTCCCGTGTCTGCGGCTCGCTGATTCCCGCCCTTAAGATCATGGGCTGCGAGACCTACGCCGTCGCCCCCGGCACGCTGTTGCCGCCGGCGCCCGAGGTCCTGGGCTGCGACCACGTGACGAGCGACCTCGATTCCGTCCTGCCCGAGCTGGACGTCGTCTATATGCTGCGCGTGCAGCAGGAGCGCCTCGAGGGCGCCCCGTTCCCGACCATTCGCGAGTACCACAAGCTCTTCGGCCTGACCAAGGACCGCGAGAAGCTCATGAAGCCCGATGCGATCATCTGCCACCCGGGCCCCATCAACCGCGGCGTCGAGTTCGACTCCTATATGGCCGACCACCCGCAACGCTCCGTCATCCTGGAGCAGGTCTACGCCGGTATCTGCGTGCGTATGGCTATCCTGTATCTGCTGCTTGGAGGTGCCGATAATGGCCTTGCTTCTTAAGAACGCCCACGTCGTCGACCCGTCCGTCGAGCTTGACGGTGTCGTTGACGTCCTGATTGACGGCGACAAGATCGCCGAGGTCGGCGAGAATCTCGCCGTCGAGGGAGCCGAGGTCCGCGACCTTTCCGGCAAGTACCTCGTCCCTGGCCTGGTGGATATGCACGTTCACCTTCGCGAGCCCGGCTACGAGGTCAAAGAGGACATCGAGAGCGGCACCCGCGCAGCTGCCAAGGGCGGCTTTACCGGCGTGTGCGCCATGCCCAACACCGATCCCGTCACCGATAACGGCACCGTCGTGGAGTTCGTCAAGTCCCGCGCTGCCGAGGTCGGTCACTGCCGCGTCTATCCGTCGGGCGCCATGACCCGCGGTCTTAAGGGCGAGGCCATGTCCGAGATGGGCGATATGGTCGCCCACGGCGCCGTCGCCTTCACCGACGACGGTCGCGGCGTGCAGGGCGCGGGTATGCTCCGTCGCTGCATGGACTACGGCAAGATGTTCGGCAAGGTCTTTATGAGCCATTGCCAGGACGAGGACCTGGTCGGCCACGGCCAGATCAACGAGGGCAAGGTCTCGACCCGTCTGGCTCTCGAGGGCTGGCCGGCTGCCGGCGAGGAGCTCCAGATCGCCCGCGACATCGAGATCGCCAAGCTGACCGGTGCCAAGCTGCACATCCAGCACATCTCCACCGCTCACGGTCTCGAGCTCGTGCGTGCCGGTAAGGCCGCTGGCGTCCAGGTGACCTGCGAGGCCACCCCGCACCACATGTTTCTGACCGAGAACGACTTGGACGAGACCTACAACACCTCGCTCAAGGTCAATCCGCCGCTGCGCACCGAGGAGGATGCCGAGGCCATCCGTCAGGGCGTCATCGACGGCACCGTCGACGTTATCGTCACCGATCACGCTCCTCACACCCCGTGGGAGAAGGCCCGTGAGTTCGAGCTTGCGCCCTTTGGTATGATCGGCCTCGAGACCTCGCTGTCGCTCGTACTCACCGAGCTGGTCAACACGGGCAAGATGAGCATGGGCCGCATGGTCGAGCTCATGGCCATCAAGCCGCGTGAGATCCTGGGTCTCGACCAGGTTCAGGTCAAGGCGGGCTCCGTTGCCGACCTGACCGTGTTCGACGCGTCCGCCACCTGGACGGTTGGCGAGGACGGTTACGAGTCGCGCGCCGAGAACTCCGGTTTTGCCGGCCGCACGCTCACCGGTCGTGCCACCGATGTGTTTGTCGGCGGTAAGCAGACGCTTGCCGACGGCTGCATCTGCTAGCATAGCCTTATCGCTTTTGTGCGCGGCGCCCTTGCGGTGCCGCGCTTTCTGTTCGTTTGGACCATGCAACCGCATGGGGGATTGGAGCGTCTATGCCCACACCTTCCACTGCACGCATGCACGACTTCGAGGTCGTCTCGAACCGGGAGATTGCCGACGGCATCTTCTCGCTCGTCATCTCGGCCCCCAAGCTTGCAAGTGCGCTCAAGCCCGGTCAGTTTGTGAACATCGCCGTACCCGGCGATGCGTCCTCGCTGCTTCGCGTGCCCCTGAGCTACTACCGCGCCGACGCCGAGGCTGGCACCGTCGAGCTGTGGTACGCCGTCGTGGGCGACGATACCCGTCGTTTGTCCCAGATGGGCCCTGGCTCCACCTCTAACCTGCTGGGCCCCGGTGGCCGTGGCTGGATGGTACCCGAGGGCACCAGGAAGGCCCTGCTCGTCGCCGGTGGCATCGGTGTTCCGCCCGTGCTGTGCCTTGCCGACAAGCTTGCCGAGCAGGGTGTAGCCGTCGACGTGTGCCTGGGCTTTGGCACCGCGTCCAAGGCCGTGGGCGTCGATGAGTTCCGCGCGCTGTGCGATACGGTTAACGTGTGCACCGATGATGGCACGCTGGGCACGCACGGTTTTTGCACCGACCCGGCATCCGAGCTGCTCGGCGAGGGCGGCTACGACTATGTGGCCAGCTGCGGCCCCGCCGTCATGATGAAGAAGGTCGCCGCCGCTGCCGCCGAGGCCGGCGCGTACTGCGAGGTGTCGCTCGAGCGCATGATGAGCTGCGGCTTTGGCGCCTGCAACACCTGCAATGTCGAGACGGTCGACGGTATGAAGGGCGCCTGCATGTGCGGCCCCGTGTTCGATGCTTCCAAGGTGGTGGTCTTCTAGTGGGTACCGTGAACATGGCCGTCGATTTCGGCGGCGTCAAGATGCAAAACCCCATCAACACCGCAGCCGGTACCTTTGGCTACGGCTGGCAGTTCCAGAACTTCTTTGATGTCTCCCAGCTGGGTGCCATCACCACCAAGGGTTGCGCTGCCGAGCCCTGGCCCGGCAATCCCGCGCCCCGCATGGCCGAGATTCCCGGCGGTATGATCAACTCCGTGGGCCTTCAGAACCCCGGCGTGGCCGCCTTTGCCCGCGAGTCCGGTCCGTGGCTCGAACAGCTGTCCAAGGACGGCTGCCAGGTCATCTGTCAGGTTGCCGGCCACTCCGTTGACGAGTTTGTCCGCGCACTCGAGATGTATGTCGAGCTGTGCCCCTGGGCTGCCGGCTACGAGATCAACGTGAGCTGCCCTAATATCGCCGCCGGCGGTGCCGCCATGGGCTCCACGCCCGAGGGCGCCTCTTCCGTTATGGCTGCCTGCCGCAAGGTGACCGATAAGCCGCTGTTCGTGAAGATGGCTCCGGTCAACGTCGCCGAGATCGCCAAGGCCCTCGAGGCTGCCGGCGCCGACGGCCTTTCAGTCATCAACTCCATCCAGGGCATGGCCATCGACGTCCATACCCGCAAGTCCCGCGTGGCCAAGCCCAAGGGCGGCCTTTCGGGCCCGCTGTGCCACCACATCGCCGTGCGCATGGTCTGGGAGGTTGCCCAGGCCGTCGATATCCCCATCAACGGTGTCGGCGGTGTCATGACCGGCGAGGATGCGGCTGAGTTTATCCTGGCCGGCGCCACCTGCGTGTCGGTCGGCATGGCCAACTTCGTCGATCCGTGCGCTTCGCTCAAGATCGCGCACGAGCTCGAGGCCTGGGCTGAGTCCCAAGGCGTGAAGGACATCAACGAACTGGTAGGTGCTTTCGAATGCTAGAGACCGATGCCCGCGACCGCGTAATCGTCGCTCTCGACTGCGACCGCGAGCGTGCGCTCGAGCTTGCCCACGAGCTTTCGGGCCATGCCGCCTGGCTTAAGGTTGGTATGACGCTCTATTACGCTGAGGGCCCCGAGATCGTCAAGACCTTTAAGGACCTGGGCTTTAAGGTCTTCCTTGACCTTAAGTTCCATGATATTCCGCATCAGGTTCGCGGTGCCGCCCGTTCGGCCTCGCTTGCCGGTGCCGACCTGCTCTCGGTTCACGGCTTGGGTTCGGGCGCCATGCTCGCTGCCTGCCGCGAGGGTGCCGAGGAGGCGCGCGAGGACCGCGCCAAGCTCGTCGCCATCACCGTGCTCACGAGCATGAATCAGGATGCCTTGAGCGAGATTGGCGTCGAGTCGCCGGTGGCCGAGGAGGCCGCCCGCCTGGCAAAGCTCGCTCAGGCCAACGGCATCGATGGCATCGTGTGCTCGCCGATGGAGGCTCACGACATGCGTGAGCTGCTGGGTCCTGATGCCCTGATCGTGACTCCGGGTGTGCGTCCGGTGGGTGCCGCCTTAGGCGACCAGTCCCGCGTGGCGACGCCTTCCCAGGCTATCGAGCGTGGCGCAAGCCACATTGTGGTGGGCCGTCCCATCACCGGCGCCGACGATCCGGTTGCCGCCTTTGACGCCATTGTCGCCGAGCTGGTCGAAAACATCGCGTAAAAGATTCCCCTAAGTCACCACTTTTGGGTCTCATTAGCACAAAATAGCCCCTGTGCCTGCGTAAACTTTCCCATCCTTTGTGTGGAATCGCAGGTCAGGGGCTTAACTTTGGGCGCAGTATATTGCACTTTTTGCGGGTATCGTCTAACCTATGGAGCCGCGATTGGGCATTTTGTACGTTCTACGTGCTAAAATGCCAATTATTGAATCAGATATAACCCAACTATTTGGAGGTACGAATGGCACTCCCTCAGCTTACCGATGAGCAGCGTAAGCAGGCTCTTGAGAAGGCTGCTGCCGCACGTCACGCCCGCGCTGAGCTTCGCGAGCAGATCAAGAAGGGCGAGAAGTCCCTCGAGTCCGTGCTCAACTCCGATGACCCCATCGCTTCCCGCATGAAGGTTTCCACCCTCATCGAGTCTCTTCCTGGTTATGGCAAGGCCAAGGCCGCCAAGATCATGGAGGAGCTTGGTATCTCCGCTACCCGTCGCGTCCAGGGCCTCGGCGTCCGTCAGCGCGAGCAGCTCCTCGAGCAGCTGACCAAATAAGTGAGCGCTCAGGATTCCAAGCTCTTTGTGATTTCTGGACCGTCAGGCGCAGGGAAGGGTACGCTCGTCACTCGTGTGCGCGAGCGCCGCTCGGACCTGGGCCTGACGGTTTCGGCTACCACGCGAGCACCACGCAAAGGTGAGGTCGACGGCGTCAACTACTTTTTTCTGACGCGCGAGGAGTTCGACCGCCGCGTGGCAAACGGTGAGTTTGTTGAGTGGGCCGAGGTCCACGGTAACTGCTACGGCACGTTGGTGAGCGAGGTCACATCCAAGCTCGCCTCTGGCGCATCTCTGATTTTGGAGATCGATGTCCAGGGCGCCCTGCAGGTGAAGGAGCGTTTCCCCGAGGCCGTGTTGATCTTTATCAAGCCGCCTTCGCTTGAGGTACTCCGCGAGCGCCTGGTCGGTCGCGGTACCGAGACGCCCGAGACGATTGAGCTGCGTATGGCAAACGCCGCCGATGAGCTTGCCCTTGCCGACCGCTACGACGACGTCGTGGTTAATGACGATCTCGACCGCGCGACCGATGAGCTCGTTCGCGTTCTCGATATGCATGAAAGGATCTGAGGTCCGTGTCCGTTGTAAAGCCTTGCATTGACGATCTTCTGGAGAAGACCGATCACAACCGCTTCCTGCTCGCTTCGCTTGCCTCCAAGCGCGCCTGCGACATTAACAGCATGCTGCGTGGCCAGCACAACCGCGTGCTTGCCGTCCAGGATGTCGATGACATCACCATCGGGCTTTCCGGTGCCGATACCATTTCGATGGCTATGGACGAGATTGTCGACGGCGACATCTCTTACGACGAGGCCCGTTACGAGAAGGCGCTCGGCCACAAGGTTGCTGAAGCCTAAATGGCGGCTCGCGTCTGCCTGGTCCACTATCACGAGGTTGGACTGAAGGGTAAGAACCGCGCACATTTTGAGCATATCCTCATGGATAACATCAAGGCGGCCTTGGCCGCCTTTTCCGTGAATGCCGTGTCTCGAATTTCCGGTTATATTCTCGTGACCTTTAACGAGCATCAGGCCGATGAGGCGGCGCGTGTCATTCGCACCGTTCCCGGCGTTGCTCGTGTGTCTTTGGCGTATCACACCAACCGCGACCCGCAAGAGTACTGCGCCGCCGCCGTGAAGGCACTGCGCGAGTTTGGTCCTTTCGATTCGTTTAAGGTGCACGCCAAGCGCTCCAATACTGACTATGAGCTCACCTCGATTGATATCAATCGTCAGGTGGGCGAGGTACTGTGCGAGGCCTTCCCCGATAAAAAGGTTCAAATGCGCGACCCCGATGCGATGGTGCACGTACTGGTGGTCCAGGGTAGCGTCTACGTGTATGCGCGCTCCGAGCGTGGCGTGGGCGGTCTGCCGGTGGGTTCTGCCGGCAAGGTCGTGACGCTGTTGTCGTCGGGTATCGATTCTCCGGTGGCGACCTGGATGCTCGCGCGTCGCGGCGCGGTGTGCGTGCCGGTACATTTCTCCGGTCGTCCGCAGACGTCCGATACGAGCGAGTATTTGGTGCAGGACATCATCCGTGCGCTTGAGCCAGGTGTCCAGATCGGCCGCCTGTACGTGGTGCCGTTTGGCGACTGCCAGCGTGAGATTTCGGTCACCTGTCCCAGCAACCTGCGCGTGATTATGTATCGCCGCATTATGTATTCGGTTGCCGAGCGCATTGCACACATCGAGGGTGCCAAGGCCATCGTTACGGGTGAATCGCTTGGGCAGGTTGCCTCCCAAACGCTTGAGAACATCATGGCCGTCAACGAGGCCGTGAAGATCCCCGTGTTCCGCCCTCTCATCGGTTCGGACAAGCAGGAGATCATCGCGCGTGCCGAGGAGATCGGTACGTTCGATATTTCGACTGAGGCCGCTCCCGACTGCTGCACGCTGTTTATGCCGCGTCGTCCCGAGACGCACGCTAAACTCGATGCCGTGCATGAGGCCTGGGAGTTGTTCGATCATGAGGAGATGATCGAGCACCTGCTCAAGCAGACCGAGTACATTGACTTCGAGAGCAACACGTATAAGGCCCCTAAGACCTTAAAACGCAAACATTCGGAGCTTGCTACGCGTGAGATTTACCAAGATCACGAGTAATTTTGTGCATAGACCGACGATGCGTCTGCATCGTCGGTCTTTTGCTATCTGGGCATTTTGCGGCTAAGTGTTCATTTGCTGACGTGTGCCTGAATAAATGGACAGTATTTCGCAAGGTTTTGGTCGGCTTTTGGTTTGACCGCGAAAACCGGTTTTGGAGAATGGCTGTTGCAGGACTCTTTTCCTGACACGATGTTGTTGGGAGGTTTTGCTATGGCGCAGCGCGAACAACACGAACGGGTCAAACGGATGGACCGCTTGGCGGACAAGCTGCTCGGTCATAAGGCAGTGGTGATGGCGATACTGGTCGTCATTGCGATGGCGAGCGGCTTGGCGATGGCGAACCTTGGCGGCGGTACTGGCGGCGTGTCGTTTGAGCGCACTGATGGTTCGGGCTCGTTAGTGGAGCCGGGATCCGGCGATGCCTCGAGCGGAAAGACATCCGAAGGCTCTTCGTCTAAGGCGTCTGCCGCGGCAGAGGTTTATGTCGATGTTGATGGTGCCGTTGTGTCGCCCGGTGTATATCGCGTCAAGGACGGCGCGCGGGTGGCTCAGGCGATAGATGCCGCCGGCGGGCTGGCGCCCGAGGCAGACGTTACGGGGCTCAATCGGGCATCTAAGGTCGTCGATGGACAGAAGATTCACGTTCCAACGGTAGGGGAGCAGCAGGCGTCCATTGCGGAAGCCGGTGTTGATGGTGGGGCTTCCGCATCATTGGGCGTGAGTGGCGCAACGGGCCTAGTCAACATCAATACGGCAAGCGCGGCAGAGCTGCAGACGCTCTCGGGCATCGGTCCCTCCGTGGCACAGTCGATTATCGATGAGCGTACAAAGAACGGTGCTTTTGCCTCGGTTGACGATCTGATGCGTGTGTCGGGAATCGGCGAGAAGAAGCTTGCCAAAATCAAAGATTGCATCTGCGTATGAGTGCGACCGAGCGCGAACATGTGATGCCTCCGCGGCCCCTGATGCCGTGGACGATGGCCCTGTGTGCCGGCATGTGCATGAGCTGCGCCTTGGTGCTCAACGTGGCCGCTGATGCGCTGCTGAGGGAGCAGGCGCCGGCGGTCGGGCTGCTATGGGCCATTCCCGTTGCGGCGACGGTATTCGTTGTGCTGGCTCAATCTTGTGCGCGGCTTGCCCCTTGGAAGCGGTGGCTGTATGCCGCGTCCGTCGGTCTCGTGGCGGGAGCGGTCGTCTCGGCGTGGTGGGCTGCGGGCGCGCTCAACGCCTCGAAGGCGCTCGACGGTCGAGCGGCAAGCAGCCTCGAGTTTGTCGTGCAGGGTGATCCATCCATAAACGACGACGTGTATTCCTATACCTGCGAGGTACGCGCGGACGGTAAGAACTTGGCAACGGTTCGCCTATCGTGCGACCGCGAGCTCAAGGTCGGGGCGCACGTGCGTGTTATCGGTCGCGTTTCACGTTTTGAGAACGATGCGTATGGACGATTGCGCGCGCTCCGAGGCGAGGTGCGCAAGGTTAAAGCCGTTCGGATTGTGTCGGTCGATGAGGGCTCTCCGGGGCCGCTGCTTCGGCTGCGAAATTGGCTGCTTGCGTCCATCGCGCCTGCGACCGACCCGGCACGTGCGCTCATAGCCGGTGTCGTCTGTGGTCGTTCGGCCGAGCTGCGCGCCCAGCCGGCGGGCGACTGGTTTTCGGTGACGGGAACGGCGCATCTTATCGCCGTCTCGGGCAGCCATCTGGCTATCGTGGGGTTTGTGATCGAGGGCGTATTGCAAAAGACTCGGTGCTCACGTGGTTTTCAGCGGGTGATATTGGCGATAACGCTTGTGGGCTACGCTGCCTTTACGGGCGCGTCTCCCTCGGCCGTGCGCGCGTGCTGCATGGTGTTCGCGACGCTTGTCGTAAACGGAGCGGGTCGTCGTCGGCACGGCGCATCGGCACTCTTCGTAACCATGTCCATCTTTGTGCTACTGAGGCCGACGGTGCTGTTCGAGATGGGCTTTCAGCTTTCATGTGCTAGCGTCTTAGCCATTCTGTGCTTTTGCCCCTATGCGACCTACGCTTTGGGTGAGCTGGGTGTGCCATCGGGCGTTGCCGGCATGCTTTCCGTCACGCTGTGCTCGCAGTTGGCGACCCTTCCCATTACCATTCCTGCATTCGGTACGTTCTCGCTCATTGCTCCGTTGGCAAATGCGGTCATCGGTCCGGTGGTGAGCGTACTGCTTGCTGTGTCCATCGTGCTGGTTCCCTTTTCGCTCGTGGGACCGTTGCGGACTTGGGCGCTCGTTGTGCCCATGATTGCCGCCCGTTGCGCGCTGTTTTTCGAGCAGCTGTTTGCCGCCGTGCCGGGTGCATCCGTGAGCGTGCCGCCCGATAGCATGTGGATTTACCTAGTGCCGTGTTTGCTGGCGGTTCTGCTGGTCTGGTGGCCGCGTCCCCGTGCACGTCTTATGGCGGTGGGGCTTGCATGCCTGGTGCTCTTGGCTGCGATTCCGTACGTCTACTGGGATCGATTCGCTCCGCCTTCGGTGACGGTACTCGATGTGGGCCAGGCCGATGCGATTCTTATCCGCGAGGGCGGCGCAGTAGCGCTCGTCGACTGCGGGCTCGACGAGCGCGTGGTAGCGGCGTTGGTTCGCAACAATGTCCACCATATCGACGCCGTCTTCGTGACACATTGGGACGAAGATCATTGGGGTGGTCTTCCCGATGTGCTCGATCGGTTTTCGGTTGGAACCATTGCAGTTGCAGCGGATGCGCTGGACGGTGCGCCTGCTGAGGTCCTGAATCGCCCCGGCGTAACGTATCGGCAGGTGGCTCGCGGGGATACGGTCGATATCGGCGCATTTCGGGCTCGTGTGATGTGGCCGTTTGACACGGTGGATGGCGAGGGCAATGAGGACTCGCTTGTCTTGCTGCTCTCCTATGCCCGGGAATGCAAGAGCCTGCGTATGCTCCTCACTGGTGATGCCGAGCTCGATCAGGAGCGCGAGTTTGTACAGGAGGTGGGTGATATCGATGTGCTCAAGCTGGGGCATCACGGCTCAAAAGTTTCCGTCGACAAAGACCTGCTGGAAACGCTTAAGCCCGAGCTCTCTATGGCGAGTGCGGGCGAGGGCAACCGCTACGGCCATCCATCCGATGCCTGCATCGATGCCGTTCGCGATGCGGGCGGCGCGTTCGCATGTACCATTGAACAAGGAGACATTACCGTCTCGCCGACCGTAACAGGTTTTGCCATGCGATGCCAGCGACCGTGATGCTGCCGTTGGCGCGGGACCAACCCCTGGGCTAAAATGGCACGGTACGAATTCGAGAGTCTGCGGGAGGGGAGCGCAATGTCCGAAACCGGTCTGCTGCCGGCATATCTGATCG
>JAHYYK010000063.1 GCA_019425005.1 Collinsella sp. | reverse complement strand
TGTGACCGGCGTCTCGGCAGGATTGCAGAACACGGGGTAATCGATAGCCCTGTAGCTCTCACCGGGACCCGATGGGTTTCCCTCTGAATGCGTCCTCGCACTTGAAGCCCCCTTATCCTACTCCTTCGGAGCTGCGGATAAGGGGGCTTCGTGCTGCGGAATGCATTCAGAGGGAAACCCGTCGGGTCCCTTCGTCCTCGGTCTTCAGGGATTAAAGCTGATGAAAATAAAGTGCGCTTCGCGCCTAATGTGGAGTGCGGCGAGGGCTTCTTGCGTCCTGCGGAGTGTGCCTAAAAGTAAACTAATGGCGGGCCCTGCGATGTCCGGTCTTCGGCGGATTACTGGCTGGGGAAAGATGGCGCGCTTCTCGCCTTACGACTGTAGCAGCCACGGTCCCGGTTGGGGTCGCGGCCGTTTTGTTGTGGGTCAAATATGAACGTTGTGTTAATGAGTCGGTGGACGGTGGTGTTTTTCGGTGAGCGGCGTATCCTTCCAACGGTTTATCTAGTGTGTTAGATGAAAGGAAGAGGGCGCTCGTCATTGTTTGAATGTGAACTGCCGTTTGACCACAAGACGTTGCATCTGGAGCTCGAGGATAAGAACTTCGCGGGTGTGATGGAAGGTCATCAAAACGAGTTTAAGACTACAAAATCGCAGGAAGAGCTGGTAGAGGAGTCGCTTGCCAACCCTTATGGCTCGCCTTCGCTCGAGGAGCTTTGTGCTGGCAAGAAGGATATTGTCATCATTAGCTCCGATCATACGCGTCCCGTTCCCTCGCGTGTGACGATGCCTATTCTGCTGCATCACATCCATTCCGCTGCGCCCGAGGCTCGCGTGCGTATTTTGGTTGCTACGGGTATGCACCGTCCGTCGACACACGAGGAACTCGTCAACAAGTATGGCGAGGAGATCGTTGCCAACGAGGAAATCGTTATGCACGTCGCGACTGACGACAGCATGATGAAAAAGATCGGTACCCTGCCTTCTGGTGGCGAGTGCATCATCAACAAGATTGCCGCCGATTGCGATCTGCTGCTTGCAGAGGGCTTCATTGAGCCGCACTTCTTTGCCGGTTTCTCTGGCAGCCGCAAGTCCGTGCTGCCCGGTATCGCCAGCTACAAGACCATCATGTACAACCACAACGGTCAGTTTGTGAACGATTCCCATTCGCGTGCCGGCAACCTGTGCCACAACCACGTGAGCGAGGATATGTTCGCCGCCGCCGAGATGGCCCACCTCGCCTTTGTGCTTAACGTGGTGCTCAACGGCAAGCACGAGGTCATCGGTTCTTTTGCCGGTGACATCCACAAGGCGCACGAGGCTGGCTGCGAGTTCGTGAAGAGCCTTGCCGGCGTTGAGCCCGTTGAGTGCGAGATTGCCATCACCACCAACGGCGGTTACCCGCTCGACCAGAACATCTATCAGGCCGTGAAGGGCATGTGCGCTGCCGAGGCCACGCTTCCCGAGGGCGGCGTGATCATTGATGTCGCCGGTTGTGCCGACGGTCACGGCGGCGAGGGCTTCTATCACAACATCGCCGACAACGACCCGGCGGAGTTTGAGCGCGCCTGCATCGACCGTCCTAAGGACGAGACCCTGCCCGATCAGTGGACGAGCCAGATCTTTGCCCGCATCCTGGCGCATCACCCTGTGATCATGGTCACCGACCTGTGCGATCACCAGATGATCAAGGATATGCACATGACGCCGGTCAACACCCTCGAGGAGGCGCTCAAGCTCGCCTTTGAGATGAAGGGTGCCGATGCCAAGGTGGCCGTCATTCCCGATGGCCTGGGCGTTGTCGTCGCGCAGCACTAGTGCGCGGCCTAAACGAATCGTTTGTAACCGACAAGAAAGATAAGGTTTTATGCTTACCAAACTCCTCTGTGAATTCGGCGCAACGGCCCTCATGATCATCTTTGGCGTGGGCGTGCACTGCGATACCGTGCTCAAGGGCACCAAGTATCAGGGCTCCGGCCACATGTTTGCCATCACCACCTGGTCTTTTGGCATCTCGGTCTGCCTGTTTGTCTTTGGCGGCGCCGTGTGCATGAACCCCGCCATGGTGCTTGCCCAGTGCATCGTAGGCCTGGTGCCGTGGAGCAGCTGCATTCCCTTCATGATTGCCGATATGCTCGGCGGCTTTGCGGGCGCCGTGATCGCGTGGTTGATGTATGCCGATGAGTTCAAGGCTTCCGATGGCGTCGTCGACCCCATTGCCCAGCGCAACATCTTCTCGACCAACCCCACCACCGAGGGTACGAACTACGCCCGTAACTTCTTCTGCGAGGCTATCTGCACCTTTGTGTTCATCAGCGCCATCCTCGCTGCCGCTAACCGCGCCGGCGAGAACGTTCTGATGCTCGCCATCTGCGTCGGCCTGATCGTTTGGGCCGTTGGCATGGGCATGGGCGGCATCACCGGCTTCGCCATGAACCAGGCTCGTGACCTTGGTCCTCGCATGGCCTATCAGGTGCTGCCGATCAAGAACAAGGCTGACAACAACTGGAAGTACGGCCTGCTCGTTCCTGGCATCGCTCCGTTTGTCGGTGCCGCTCTGGCCGCGCTGTTTGTGCACGGTTTCTTGGGCATGTTCTAGTCCAAGACAATTGATATAACGCCCGGGTCCGGCATAGGTTAACTTTCCGCCGCGTCCTCGGACATGCAAGAAGCTCCCGCTGCGCACTTCGTGCGGCGGGAGCTTCTTGCGTCCTGCGGAGTGCGGCGGAAAGTTAACCTATGCCGGACCCTGCGGGAATCCAGTTGCGTTCGAACAAGCAACCAACATATATATCTGAATTTGGATGTGGTGGGCACTTTGTTGTTAGGCGCTTTGAGGTGCGAGTGACACTTTGGGATGCGTGGCGCCTTGGGGTGGGGCGGTGCTTTGGGATGAGAGGCTTACTTACTTAGTTGAAGAGGGGTTTTATGGCTGATAGGTAATCTTTTGCCACATCGGCCTTATCTGCTTGGAAGTTGTGCCAGGCCCACCATTGGACGGTGGCTACGAAGCTTGAGGCTATGTGGTGTAGTAGGAAGCTGCGGTCCATGGTGCCGGCGGGGCCTGAGGGGTCGACGGGCACGGTTTCGGCTGCTCGTGACATGATGGTCTTGCGTAGGCAGTCGGCGAAGACGCGTGAGCCGGCGCCGGCTACCAGTGCCCGTACACCCTGCCGACGATTCCAGAGGTTGTTGAGGATATGCTCGACCTGTACGAGTGGGTCATCGAGGGGCGTACCGTCATTGTCGAGGGCATGGGTGCAGATATCGCGCACGAGCTCAGCGAGCAGGTCATCTTTGCTTTTAAAGAGGCCGTAGAACGTGGCCCGACCCACATGGGCGCGAGCGATGATGACGCCGACGGTGATCTTGCCGTAATCTTCCTCGCACAGGAGCTCGGAGAACGCCGCAACGATGGCGGCACGGCTTTTTGCCTTGCGGGCATCCATGGCTATGCGTCCGCGTGAACGAGCAGGCAGCGGAGTGTACCGGAGCAGCCCTCGTAGGGGCGCTTACCGGCGCCGTAGCCGACGGCCTCGATGCGGTAGCGGACTGGCAGGTGCTCGGACGTGCGCAGCGCGGTGACGATGGCGGCGCCCGTGGGCGTCACGAGCTCGCCGGCGACCGGCGCGGGCGTGAGGGCGATATTGCCTGCCTGGCACAGGTTGACGACAGCGGGGACGGGAATGGGCATGAGGCCGTGGGCGCAGCGGATGGTTCCGTGGCCCTCGGAGAGCGACTCGACCACGATGTCCTCAATACCCAGGTCGTCGAGGCAGATGGCGACAGAGCAGACGTCGACGATGGAGTCGACGGCGCCCACCTCGTGAAACAGGACGGTGTCG
The DNA here is from genome assembly GCA_019425005.1 of Collinsella sp. Lineage (GTDB taxonomy): Bacteria > Actinomycetota > Coriobacteriia > Coriobacteriales > Coriobacteriaceae > Collinsella. The sequence continues at coordinate 8,509 of JAHYYK010000063.1, read as the reverse complement.
GGCGTTTTGCCGTGAGCCTTGGCCTCGGCAGCAGCGAGTACGGAAAAAATGGCGAGGGCACGACGCTTGGCGCCATCGCTTAGCTGCGAGCCATCGATGATAGCGGTGACGTCCGCCAAAGAACGGTGGTGATGGTGGTGGGCGTGATGGTGGCCCTCGTGGTCATGCTCGTGGCAGTGCTCGTGCTCCCCATGGTTATGATGCCCATGCCCATGTCCATGCTCGTGCGTGTGCTCAGCAGTTGCCTCGTTGCCGTAGAGCCAAGCCATGTCGTGGTCATGATTCTCCAGCTCGGCCGCAAGCTGAACATCGAAGTCACAGGCGTCGATGCCGTGCTTGTTCACGCGCGTCACGGCAATCTCAAAGCCATCGACCGGCAGCGTGGCGAGCTGTTCGCGCAGGTGCTCCTCGCTGGCGCCCAGGTCGAGCAGGGCCGCGACGGTCATATCGCCGCTGATGCCTGAGGTTCCGTCGATGATAAGCGTGTGCTGATGGTTGGACATGGAATGCTCCTTAATGGGCGTAGGACGTGCCGGCGCTCAGATGATTGATAAGACTTGCCTGGTAGGCGGCACCAAAGCCGTTGTCGATATTGACGACCGAGACGCCGCTGGCGCAGGAATTGAGCATGGCGAGCAGTGCTGCCACGCCGCCAAAGCTTGCACCGTATCCCACGCTCGTGGGAACGGCGATGACCGGACAGCTCACCAGGCCGCCGATGACGCTCGCCAGGGCGCCTTCCATGCCGGCGATGGCGATGACCACCTGTGCCTGGGCAAGTTCCTCGGCATGAGCGAGCAGGCGGTGCAGGCCGGCGACGCCCACGTCGTAAAGACGATCGACTTCGTTGCCGTAGAACTCGGCCGTCAGTGCGGCCTCTTCGGCGACGGGCAGGTCGCTCGTGCCGGCGCAGGCGACGACGATGCGTCCGTTGCCAGTAGGGGAGGGCTTGCCGCCCACGAGGGCGAGCTGTGCGTTCGGGATATATCCAAGGTCGATGTCGTCGGCAAGAAGCTCAGCGGTGCGCGCAGCCTTATCGGCATCGAGCCGCGTGACCAGGACGTGTCCCTGGCCGGCATCGTGCAGCGCTTCGATAATGGCGGCAATCTGCTCGGCGGTTTTACCGGCGCCGTAGACAACCTCGCCGGCTCCCTGGCGCACCCCGCGCGAAAGATCGAGCTGCGCAAAACCCAGATCGGCGGTTGGCGCCGTCTGGATGCGCGTAAGCGCGTCGGCAGGGGCGACTGATCCGCCGGCAACATCGCTCAGCAGCTGCTCAAGATCTCGCTTATCCATATATGTTCCCTTCGACGGCGCAAAGTCTAGCACTCAAAGGGTATGTTTCCGAACACTAAGACAAAATTGTTCGGAAACTATAGGACAGACTGATTCAATTGTTAGACGGATCGGCTAGTCACGCAGGATGATGTCCATGGCGAGCATCAGGTTTCGCTCGTCGATGGCAAACGGGGCGGCTTCGCGCGTCTTGGGCTTGGCACAAAACGCGATGCCCGTGCCCGCGGCCTGAATCATGGGGATGTCGTTGGCGCCGTCGCCGATTGCCACGGTGTGTGCCATGTCGACGCCGCGCTCAACTGCCCAGTCCAGCAGCTGAATGAGCTTGGATTCCTTGGTCACAATGTTTGCCGCCAGCTTGCCGGTGAGCTTGCCGTCCACGACCTCCAGGCGGTTAGCGAGGCAAAAGTCGATGCCCGCGGCGGCCACGATCTTGTCGGCGACCTCGTGAAAGCCGCCGCTTACCACGCCAACCTTCCAGCCCTTGCTGTGTGCCGAGCGCACAAGCTCCAGCGCGCCGGGGGTAAATGTCACGCGCTCAAAGGTGCGTTCGAACACGCTCTCATCCAAGCCGGCAAGCAGCCTCACGCGCTCCTCGAGCGCCTGCTTAAAGTCGAGCTCGCCGCGCATGGCGCGTTCGGTGATCTGTGCAACTTGATCGCCCACGCCGGCCTCCTCGCCCAACAGGTCGATGACTTCCTGGTTGATGAGCGTGGAGTCGATATCCATAACGATGAGGCGTGCGGTCATGACGGGCCTTTCCGAGTGCGGTTGTATTGGGGCACATTGTCGCACGCGGCGCGCCTTGGCGACGGCCAGGCCGCGTCAATTGTTTCGTCTCCGTCAAGTCTTTGGGCAAGAGCTACTTTTTCGCGGCACATCGACGCGGGTGCGATAAGATAGAACGCCATGTCTGGCTGCGCGGTTTACGCAGGCTGGGCAAATCTGTACGACGCCGCCCGGAACGACACGGGGCGGCACAGATCCATAAAGGAGGATCACTGGTATGAGCCAGACCCGTCCCATCGATGAGCATTCCATGCACACCCGTACCTGCGGCGAGCTTCGCTTCGAGAACGTGGGCGAAGAGGTCACCCTCACCGGTTGGGTGAGCCGTCGCCGTGACCACGGCGGCCTTATTTTCTGCGACCTTCGCGACCGCGAGGGCATCACGCAGCTCACCTTCGACCCCGAGCACTCCGACGGCGACGCCTTTAAGATCGCCGAGACCATGCGTCCCGAGTGGCCCATCAAGATCCACGGCGTCGTGCGCTCCCGTGGCGAGGAGACCACCAACACCAAGCTCGCGACCGGCGAGATCGAGGTCCTGACCGACCACGCCGAGGTGCTCAACACGTCCGTCACCCCGCCGTTCCAGATCGAGGACGGCATCGAGACCAGCGAGGACACCCGCCTGCGCTATCGCTATCTGGACCTCCGCCGTCCCGAGATGATGGCCAACCTCAAGCTGCGCTCCGACTTCACCTTTGCCATTCGCGAGGCGCTGCACAACCGTGAGTTCATGGAGGTCGAGACGCCCTCCCTGTTCAAGTCCACGCCCGAGGGCGCCCGCGACTTCATCGTCCCCAGCCGCATCCAGCCGGGTAACTTCTACGCCCTGCCGCAGTCCCCGCAGCTCCTGAAGCAGCTGCTCATGGTCGGTGGTGTCGAGCGCTACTACCAGGTTGCCAAGTGCTTCCGCGACGAGGACCTGCGTGCCGACCGCCAGCCCGAGTTCACTCAGGTCGATATCGAGATGTCCTTCGTGGACCAGAACGATGTCATGAGCGTGCTCGAAGAGGTTCTTGCCGATGCTTTCGGTCGCATGGGCGTCGAGATGCCCACGCCGCTGCGCCGCATGAACTACTGGGATGTCATGGACACCTATGGCTCCGACAAGCCCGATACCCGCTATGGCATGCACCTGGTCGACCTGACCGACATCTTTGCCAACTCCAAGTTCAAGGTCTTTGCGACTGCCGCGAACGAGGAGGGCTCTGTCGTCAAGGCCATCAACGCCAAGGGCGCCGGTGCCTGGGCACGTGCCAAGATCGATAAGCTCGCCGGCGTGGCCTCCACGTTTGGCGCCAAGGGCCTGGCCTGGATCGCCTTCCGCGAGGACGGCTCCATCAACAGCCCCATCGTCAAGTTCTTCTCGGACGAGGAGATGGCTGCTCTGCGCGAGCGCATGGACGTCGAGCCTGGCGACCTCGTGATGTTCGCCGCCGGCCCGCGCCTGCTCTCTGACGAGATCCTGGGCGGCATGCGTTCCCACATGGCCAACGCACTCGAGATCAAGCGTGAGGGCCACGACTTCCTGTGGGTCGTCAACTTCCCGCTGTTCCACTGGGATGAGGACCGCAAGGCCTACGCTGCCGAGCATCAGCCCTTCACGCTGCCGACCGAGACCGACATCGCCAAGATCGAGGCCGACCCGCTGGCGGCCGGTTCTTGCACCTACGACTTTGTCATGGACGGCTTTGAGGCCGGCGGTGGCGGTATGCGTATCCACAACGCCGAGATGCAGATGTCCATGCTCAAGCTCATGGGCTTTACCGAGGAGCGCGCCGAGTCTCAGTTTGGCTTCCTCATGGAGGCCCTCAAGTTTGGTGCGCCCCCGATGGGCGGCTTCGCCCTGGGCCTGGACCGCGTGTGCATGCTGCTCACCGGCTCCGACTCTATCCGCGACGTCATGGCGTTCCCCAAGACGGCCAGCGGCTCCGACCTCATGTCGGGCGCTCCGAGTGCCGTTTCCGGCGCCCAGCTCAAGGACGTCAGCCTGCGCTTGATGTAGGCAAGCGGCTACCTATTGCCTGTAACGAGGGAAGGACGTGTGCCTTCCCTCGTTTTTTGTGGGACGGGGGTGCGCCGGTAACGTACAATAACTACCACGTGGCTGGGTTTGCCGGCCGAATGTGCGATGCCGCGGGAGGGGACATGGTCGAGTTTACAAAGACGATTAAAGATCCGTTGGGATTGCATGCCCGCCCGGTTGCGCTGCTCTATGACATTATTGCCAAGCATCGTAGCAACGTATCGGTCAGCATCGGCGATCGCCATACCGACGGCCGCGATGTGATGGGGCTCATGGCTCTCTACGGCGAATGTGGCGAAGACATCGTGTTCCGCGTTTCGGGCGTGGATGAGGCCTCCTGCGTCACGTCGATCAGAAACCTCTCGCTTTAACCGCAATAATGTGGCAAAGGGGCAGCCCCCTCTGTTGCATAAATTGGTATGACAAGGCACCGCAAAGAGACAGTCTTTGCGGTGCCTTCTTTGTTTCATATAGGAAACTTTTTCGAAATCTGAATGGGGACCCTTTCCAAAAAGTTAACCACGTGTTAGTTTACTAAAGCGAACATAGGCGTGGTTAACTTTTACCGCGTCGATGTTGAGGACGAACTGACGTTAGGAGCCACTCATGTCTTGCGGACCGCAGATGCCGGCAATGCCGCTTTCGATGGTAAAAGCGGGCGAAACCGTGCGCGTGTCTCGTGTAAAGGGCAATGAGGATATGAAGCACCACCTCAAGGACCTCGGCTTTGTCGAGGGCAACGAAATCCACGTGGTGAGCTCGAGTGGCGCCAATATCATCGTCACCGTGCTGGGCGCACGCTTTGGCATCGATTCCAAGGTTGCCATGCACATCATGACCGTCGGTTAGTCGACGGTATTTCTGTACGCACTGAAAGGGGGACAAGTAAATGAAGACGTTGGGTGACGTTAAGGTGGGCGAGAGCTCCACCATCGTCAAGCTTCACGGTGAGGGTGCGCTTCGCCGCCACCTTATGGACCTGGGGCTCATCAAGGGCACTTCGTTCAAGGTCGTGAAAGTTGCACCGCTCGGTGATCCGGTCGAGATCAACGTGCGCGGCTACGAGCTTTCCATCCGCAAGGAGGAGGCCGCCGTCGTCGAGGTTCAGTAAGGACTCGCGACGTATATTTCTGCAGATAAAGTTAGGTTTTTCTAACTTAATGCTACAACTTTAAAGCACATTATCCAGCCTGCGCGGAGAAAGCAGCGCAGGCACACAAGGAAGAAGGATTGAATGGCGGACTCTCAGATCCATGTCGCGCTGGCGGGTAACCCCAACTGCGGCAAGACCACGCTTTTCAACCTGATCACCGGCGCCAACGGCTACGTTGGCAACTGGCCCGGCGTCACGGTTGAGAAAAAGGAAGCCAAGCTCCTGAGCGACAAGAACGTTACCATCACGGACCTCCCTGGCATCTACTCGCTTTCCCCCTACAGCCCCGAGGAGCAGTGCTCGCGCGATTACCTCATGAGCGGCGAGCCCGATGTGGTCGTCCAGGTGGTCGACGCTACCAACCTCGAGCGCAACCTGTACCTAGCGCTTCAGGTTATCGAGACCGGCCTGCCCGTGGTCGTTGCCCTCAACATGGCCGACTTGGTCGAGAAGAACGGCGACAAGATCGACACGGACAAGCTCTCCAAGAAGCTCGGCTGCCCGGTCATGATGATCTCGGCCCTTAAGAACAAGGGCATCAACGAGCTGTTCGAGCAGGTCAAGAAGTCCGCTGCTTCCAAGGGCCAGGTGCCGGAGCACAAGTTCGATTCCTCCATCGAGGACGTTCTGGACCACATCGAGAACAATCTGCCGGCGAGCGTTCCCGCCAACAAGCGTCGCTACTACGCCGTCAAGCTGTTCGAGCGCGACGCGGACGCCTGCAAGCTCATCAACCTCACTAAGGAGAAGGCCGCTCGCGTCGAGCAGCTGGTCGCCCAGTGCGAGCAGGATTGCGACGACGACGCCGAGTCCATCATCACCGGCGAGCGCTACGGCGTGATCGCCCACATCATCGACGAGTGCCTCACCAAGGCTCCGGCCAAGATGAGCACCTCCGAGAAGATCGACCGTGTGGTTACCAACCGTATCTTGGGCCTGCCGATCTTTGTGGTCATCATGTTCTGCGTGTACTACATTGCCGTCTCTACCTTGGGCGGCACGGTGACCGACTTCACCAACGACCAGCTCTTTGGCACCGACGGTTGGTATGTGCTCGGCCAGGGCCGCGACGCCTACGACGCAGCTGTCGAGGCTGCGGGTGACGCCGCCGACTCGGTCGACCCGGCACAGTACGGCCCCTATGTTCCGGGTATTACCACCGTGGTGCACGATGCCCTTGTGGCGGGCGGCACCGAGGACGGTGGCCTGGTCGATTCGCTGGTCTGTGACGGTATCGTCGGCGGTCTGGGCGCCATCTTCGGCTTCGTGCCGCAGATGTTCCTGCTGTTCGTGATGCTGTCTTTCTTGGAGGACTGCGGCTACATGGCCCGCGTCGCCTTCATCATGGACCGCGTGTTCCGCCGCTTTGGCCTGTCCGGCAAGTCCTTTATCCCCATGCTCGTGTCCTCGGGCTGCGGCGTCCCCGGCGTCATGGCCACCAAGACCATCGAGAACGAGAAGGACCGCCGCATGACGGTCATGACCACCACGTTTATTCCCTGTGGCGCCAAGCTGCCGATCATCGCTCTGCTCATGGGTTCCATCATCGGCGATTCTTCCACCACCGCCGCATGGATCAGCCCGCTGTTCTACTTCTTGGGCGTCTTTGCCGTCATCGCCTCGGGCCTCATGCTCAAGAAGACCAAGCTCTTCGCCGGTCGCCCGACGCCGTTCGTTATGGAGCTTCCCGCCTATCACTTCCCGGCAATCCGCTCTTGGGCGCTGCATGTATGGGAGCGCTGCTGGGCCTTTATCAAGAAGGCCGGCACGGTCATCTTCGCGTCCACCGTCGTGGTTTGGTTCCTCTCCAACTTTGGTAGCTACAACGGTTCCTTCGGCTTCCTGCCTGCGATGGACGGCATCCCCGAGGAGTTTATGGACTACTCCGTGCTCGCCATGCTGGGCAACCTGGTCGCTTGGATCTTCGCCCCGCTCGGCTTTAGCACCTGGCAGGCCACCGCGCTGACTGTCTCTGGACTTGTCGCCAAGGAGAACGTCGTCGCCACCGCCGGCTCGCTGCTGTCCGTTGCCGACGCCGCCGAGACCGACCCGAGCCTGTGGACCGCGTTCGCCGGCATGTTCCCGACTATGGGCGCTTGCGTTGCCTTTGGCGCCTTTAACCTGCTGTGCGCCCCGTGCTTTGCCGCTATGGGTACTATCCGCAACCAGATGGACTCCGGCAAGTGGACCGCGATTGCCATCGGCTACGAGTGCGCCTTTGCCTGGGTGATCGGCCTGTTCATCAACCAGTTCTACAACCTGCTTGTCCTTGGCCAGTTTGGTATTTGGACGGTTGTAGCCATCGTTCTGCTGGTTGCGATGCTCTTCCAGATCTTCCGTCCCATGCCCAAGCACGCTTGGACCGACGAGGACGAGACCAACACCGCTTCCGCTGCAGTTTCCGCTTAAGTCCGAATAAGGATCAGCCCCTTTCCACGAGCCCGGGTGTCCCAGCGACACTCGGGCTTTTTGGTGCAATGGGGTCAGGTTTGCTTGCACCAATCTTAGGAGATGTGACATTTCCGCAGATAAAAATCGACCAAAATAAACCTGTCCCTTTTTGGTGGTTGAGAATGGGGTAAAGTAAGTGGTGGTTAACTAGAGGAGGCTTGCTATGGCACCTATCGATATTGTTGTACTGGCTGTTATCGGTATTGCGTTTGTCGCGGTATGCGTGCGCATCTACCGCAAGGGCACCTGCGCCGACTGCGCTCAGGGTGGCGTTTGCACGGGGCATTGTTCCAACAAAAAGACATGCGCCGCGCTGAAAGGCGTCGACAAAATCGCCGAAGACTTGGGCCGCGGTATCAAATAAGGCCTGACATCCAAACACCCCGCGAGCATCCGCTCGCGGGGCACTTTGCGCATTTGGGCGCGAGCGCGGCGAGTTGAAGAGTATTTTTGGGGTATCGCTAACTATGTGGTCAACGGCCCGCTCACCGTGGTTCATGCCGTGGCAGGCGCTAAGCTCGCCGTCGAAGGCATGACCAACTACCTGGGCCTCTAACTCCATCCCATCCATTAGTTGCGGTGAAATACGGACTGTTTTGGCTGCCAAAAGCCTCATCTACTCCGTATTCCACCGCAACTTTTTTTGTGAGGTGGGCTAGAGACGCTGCATGCGGTACCCGACACCCATGTGCGTCTGAATCATCTTGGGGTGAGAGGGGTCTGCCTCGATCTTCTTGCGCGGCTTATAGGACAAAAAGTGTGTCCACGTTGGGGGCATCGGCGCAGGTCGATGC
>JAHYYK010000062.1:2273-12377 GCA_019425005.1 Collinsella sp. | reverse complement strand
GCCGTGCTGGCGTGCCTGAAGCCTTCGGGTTCGTTCTGCACACTCGTAAAACCCCAGTTTGAGGCACCGGCTGCGCTGGTGGGCGAGGGCGGTATCGTGACCGACCCCGCCGTCCGTCGCGATACGCTCACGGCGGCGATCGAGCTTTTTGCCGCCAAGGGCCTGTTCCCGCTCGACGTGTGCGTGTCGCCCATCCACGGCGCCAAGGGCAACGTTGAGTTTTTCTTGTACGGCACGAGGTTTGCGCCCGGCGAGCGCGCCGAGGCTGAGTTGCAATTCCAGGTATCGGTTTTGAGCGAGAAAGCTGCAACGCTATGAAGGTCTTTCTGGTTCCCAATTACTACAAGCAAGAGGCGGTCGAGAGCGGCCTGATGCTCGAGCTTTGGCTTTCGCGCCAGGGCTACGAGGTCGCATGGGCTGCCGATCAGCGCTCCAAGATCCAGAGCGCGCCCGATGTTGACGATGCCGACTTGGTCATCACGCTCGGCGGCGACGGCACGCTGCTGCGTGCCGCCCGCATTCTCAACTACCGTGAGATTCCCATTTTGGGTCTTTCCTATGGTCATTTGGGTTTTTTGACGGCCGCGAGCCCCGAGGAGCGCGACATTTTGCAGGTCGTGAGCGATGCCCTGTCCGGCGAGCTCCATGTGAGCCGCCGTGCCACCATCGCCGCCGATATTGTTTCGGTTCGCGAAGACGGCACGAAGGATGTTGTGCGCACGTTTGCCCTCAACGATATGGCGCTTACGCGCGGGCCCCTGTCCGATATGGTCGAATTTGACATCACGGTGTCCGGCCATCATATCGACCGCCTGCGCGGTGACGGCGTGGTCGTTTCGACGGCGACCGGCTCTACCGGCTACGCGCTTTCCGCCGGCGGCCCCATTGTCAGCCCCGATTACACGGGCATGGTCTGTGTGCCCATCGCTCCGCATACCATTCAGGCTCGCGCTTTTTTGACCTCGCCGAGCGATGTCGTGGAGATCTTTATGTCCGATGACCGCCCGAGCGTTCCGGCGATCGCCATCGATGGACAGTTTATTACCTGCGATGGCACGGTCGAGAGCGTGGCTGTGCGCCGTGGTCCCGGCGATGTGCTGCTGCTTGATTATGGTCCCGAGAGTTTCTATAACTCGGTGAGCCGCGTGTTCTACGGAGTGCGTCATGATCGATGAGCTGCTGGTTTCCAACATTGCACTCATTCGCGAGGCGACGTTGGTTCCGAGCACGGGTCTAACGGTTCTGACTGGAGAAACCGGCGCCGGTAAGACCGCGCTGCTCTCGGCACTCAAGCTCATTTTGGGCGAGCGCGCGGATTCGTCGACGGTGCGCGAGGGCGAGGCACTTGCCAGCGTCGAGGCGCGCCTGTTTGATGGCCCGCATGACACGGAGGGCGTCACCGTGCGGCGCAGCCTTTCTGCCGAGGGCCGCAGCCGCGTAAAAATTGACGGCCGCATCGCCAGCGTGCGCGAACTTTCGGAGCGCGTCGCTGTGATGATGGATCTTTGCGGTCAGCACGAGCACCAGCGCCTGCTCGACCCGGCGCATCATGTTGCCATGGTCGATGCCTGGGCAGGGCGCCCGGCACTCGAGGCGCTCGAGCACTACCGTGCTTGCTTTAAGGCATCGCGTGCGGCTGCCAAGGAGGTCCGTCGCGTCGAAGAGGCCTCGCGTGCGCAGGGGAGTCGCGTTGAGGAGGCGCGCTTCGCCCTGGAGCGCATCGCCGATGTCGACCCCAAGCCGGGTGAGTATGAGGAGCTCGAGGAGCTGCTGCCGCGCTCCGAGCATGCTGAGGTGTTGGTGGCCACGGCCAACGATGCCCATGCATCGCTTGCAGCTGAAGGGGGAGCGCTCGATGCCGTGAACAGTGCCGTGGCGGAGCTTTCCCGCATGGCGTCCGTCGACCGCAAGCTGGGTGATATCGCCGATGCGCTTTCGGATGCCTGTATCTCGCTTGAGGATTGTGCCAACGAGCTGCGCACCTATCGCGATGGGGTCGCCTTCGACCCGCGCGAGCTCGCTCGCATGCGCGAGCGGTATTCCGACCTCAAGGGCCTGCTGCGTCAGTGGGGTCCGACCATGGACGATGTTTTTGCCATGCGTGATCGCTCGCAAGAGCTGCTTTCGCTGGTTGATAATGGCGATGAACAGATCAAAATGGCGCGTGAAGCGCTTGGCGCGGCGGAGCACGAACTGTTTGCTGCCGCCAAGGCGCTTAAGCGCGCTCGCAATACGGCGGCCCCGCGCTTCTGTCACGAGGTTGGCCGCCAGATGGCTCGCCTGGAGATGGGTAGTGCCGAGCTCGTCTGGGAGTCGCGCGATCTTCCCCGTGCTGAGTGGACGCCGGTTGGTCCTTCGAGTTACGAGCTGCTATACCGCAGCGGTGCCGGCTTGACGCCACGCCCCCTGCGCCGCATTGCGTCGGGCGGCGAGCTCAGCCGCGTCATGCTGGCAAGCAAGGTTGTCCTCGGTAACGCGGACGGTGTCGATACGCTGGTGTTTGACGAGGTCGATGCTGGTGTCGGTGGCTCCACGGCGCGTGCGCTCGCGGGCGTGCTGGCAGATCTCGCCGCTACGCATCAGGTGATTGTCGTAACCCACTTGGCGCAGGTCGCCGTCATGGCCGACAAGCATTATGTTGTCAGTAAGGAACCGGGCGATGTTCCCCAGACGCATTTGGACGAGGTAACCGGCGAAGCGCGTACCGCCGAGATCGCCCGCATGTTGAGCGGCGATCAGTCCGAGGCAAGCCTGGCGCACGCCAAACAGATGCTTGAAGAAGCTCGAGGCTAGATCGTATCAGCGGTGTTGGTGGGACAAAATAGACTGAAATTTTTGTCCCACTACGCGTTTTACTCAACGACCTTGTCCGGCTGGATGAGCTCCTCGTAGTAGCTGATATGCTCGCGGGCGTCTTCAATCTCGGGCAGCAGGAAGTTGTAGATGACTTCGATGATCATCGTAGCGCTGATCTTAGAGAACGCAAAGTCGCCTGTCGTCAGCAGCGCTTCGTGGTTGACGGTATTAAAAGTGTAGTCTGCCAGGCGCGCGAGTGGGGATTTGCTGTCACTGCTGATGACGACTACGGTTGCGCCGCAGTTGCGAGCCGCTTTTGCCATGCGATTCAATCGGCGCGATTTGCCGGAGTTTGAGATAAGCACGATGACGTCACCCGGGCGTAACGTGAGCGCAAAGCCGATTGATGTCTCGCTAATGGTGCTCGCCATGCAGCGCAGGCCCAGCTGCGAAAACTTAAACGTCGCATCGAGCGCGACCGCGTTCGTATTGCCCACAGCTGCAAACTCAATAACCCCTGCATGCTTAAGGGCATGCACAACAGCCGCCAGCGTATCGTGGTCGATCCCGTCGATGGTCGCATTAAGCTCGCTCACCTTGGCAGCCAGGATATTCTTGAGGCTCTGCTCCATATTGTCGAGCGAGACCTCGTCAGTCAGGCCCTCGTTACGCTGGCTTTCCAAATCCCTCGCCAACGAAAACTGAAAGCTGCGGAAGCTACCAAAGCCAAGCTTGCGGCAGAAGCGCGAAACGGTCGCCTCGGACGTGGCGGCGGCGCGCGAGAGCTGAGCGGCCGTGAGGCGTGGCGCCTCGGACTGGTGCTCCAATATATAGTCGACAATGCGCTGCTCGGACTCGCTGTATCCCTGATGGGTGCTAATGAGGGAAAGTGCGCTCTTGCTACTATCGGTCATGGATGGCTCCTGGTTGGCATGAAAATCTAGCTTGATTTGCAATGCCATAGTATACGGGCATTTTCAATTACAAGATACACCTTGCCGTTTCAAGTGTTGATGGTAAACTTTCACTTACCGTTTACGGTTATGAAAGAACCTTTCACCGGAGATTTGCACCTTAGCTCTTCTCACGCGGACGGTAGGTTGGTATCTTTCAGTTGTGGAAAAACGCGCATCGAAGCGCGTGTAGGGGAGCGCCCGCGGGCGCTGTACTCAAGAAGGAGGGACACATGGCTAAGTTTGACATCATCGCCGCGACCGGTTGCCCGACCGGCATTGCGCACACCTTCATGGCGAAGGAGGCGCTGGAGAAGGCAGCTGCCGAGCGCGGTCTGACCATTAAGGTCGAGACTCATGGCCAGGTCGGTGTCGAGAACGAGCTCACCAAGAGTGAGATCGCTGGTGCCAAGGCCGTCGTCGTCGCAGCCGACAAGGATGTCCAGGCTGAGCGTTTCGCCGGTAAGCCCATGGTTTCCGTTGGTGTTTCCAAGGCCCTGTCCGTTGAGGCCGCCGGTAAGCTGATTGACCGCGCGCTCGCCGCCAAGGGCGACAGCACGGTTGCAGCCGCTGCCGATGTCGAGGATGAGGTCGAGGAGAAGGAGTCCATCGGCCACGTCATCTACAAGCACCTCATGAACGGCGTCAGCCACATGCTGGTCTTCGTTGTTGCTGGTGGTGTTCTGACCGCTGTCTCGTTCCTGTGGGGCATTACGTCCTTCGATTCGACGGCGTCTGACTACAACAGCTTTGCTGCGATGCTCAAGATCATCGGCGGCATCGCCATGAACCTTATGGTTCCGGTGCTTTCCGCCTACATCGCCGAATCCATCGGCAAGCGCCCGGCGCTCGTCCCCGGCTTTGTTGCCGGTATGATCGCCATCCAGGGCCTGCCTGTTAACGCCGAAACCGGCATGATCGATGCCGGTGGCGCCGGCGTGGGCTTCGGCTTCCTGGGCGGCATCGTCGGCGGCTTCCTTGCCGGCTATGTCATCTTGCTGCTCGAGAAGGTCTTTGCCGGTCTGCCCAAGAATCTGGACGGCCTCAAGGCTATCTTCCTGTACCCGCTGTTCTCGACGGCTATCGTCGGCCTGGTCATGCTCGGCATTTCCGGCCCCATGGCTGCCATCAACACCGCCATGATGGACTTCCTCAAGGGCCTGTCCGCCTCTGGCGCCGTTGTCCTGGGTCTTGCCATTGGCTGCATGTGCGCCTTTGACATGGGCGGCCCGGTCAACAAGGCTGCTTACGTCACCGGTACCGCTATGCTCACCGAGGCTCTGGCCGCCGGTGTTGGCACCGATACCTATAACTTCGGCACCAACTTCATGGCTGCCGTCTCCGCCGCCTGCATCGTTCCGCCGCTGATCACCACCTTTGCCGTCGTTGTCGGCAAGAAGTACTTCAGCCAGGAGGATCACGACGCCGGTGTCGTCAACCTCATCCTTGGTTGCACCCACATCACCGAGGGCGCCATTCCGTTCATGACCAAGAACATCTGGCCCGTCATGCCCATCATGATGCTCGGTTCCTCTATCGCTTCGATCCTGACCATTATGTTCAACGTTCACGATCCGGCGCCTCACGGTGGCTTCCTGGTCCTGCCCGTTGTCGAGAACGGTCCGCTTTGGGTCCTCGCGATCCTCATCGGCGCTGTGGTCGGTGGCATCCTTTTCGTGGCCTTCAAGAAGTACGACTTTGAGAAGAACCAGAAGGCCACTCCTGCAGCCAAGCCGGTTGAGGCTCCCAAGGCCGCTGCCGTCGAGGCCCCCAAGGCCGAGGCTGCCGACTTCGTGAAGGTCGAGAATGTCTTTGTCGCCGAGGACTTCGCTTCTCGTGACGAGGCTCTGAGCTTCGTTTCCAACCAGGCCGTCAAGGCCGGTATCGCCAGCGACGCCGACGCCGTGATGAACGCCTTCCTGGCCCGCGAGTCCGAGGGCACCACGGGCATGATGGAGGGCTTCGCCATCCCGCATGCCAAGTCCGACGCCATTACCGAGGCTGCCGTCATCGTCGTCAAGGACGAGTCCGGCGTGACCGGTTGGGACACCATGGACGGCGCTCCCGTCAACGTGGCTATCGCCCTGCTCATCCCCGGTGCCCAGGCCGGCACTACGCACCTCAAGATCCTGTCCAAGGTCGCCGAGGCGCTCATGGACGAGGACTTCCGTGCCACCGTCAAGGGTTCCACCGACGCCGCCGAGATCGCCAAGACGATCAACGCCCGTCTGGTCTAATCCCGCAACACGCGAATACCATCGCCCCCTGTAACAAAGGCGAGGACTCCACTCGGAGCCCCCGCCTTTTTTCATTCCCTTCTGTAAGGTGCGGTGAAATAGGGATTGTTTAAACGTTTCAACCGCAAAATCAGTCCCTATTTCACCGCAACTTCCAGAAGGGCATAGAGGGAACTGCCCATTGAGTCTTTGTCGCGAACAGATCCTCAGCCAGAATTCCGTTCACACGATATTGCTCTGAGCCGACCGAGTTTCCGCAGCTTGCCTGCCGGGCGGGGCGGTTAAGTTTGTCGCGAGTTCCGCACGCAAAGGAAAGCACTTAATGTGCTTTTCGTCTTGCGCAGGACTGTAGAGCAGCAAACTTAACCGCCCCGCCCGGCAGGCAAGCGTACAGGAACGACATCTGTCCAACAATTCGTGCGAAACATAATGAAAAACCGTTTGATGTGAGTTAATATAAACAACGTCGTGAATCTGACTCCTGCCACATGCATGACAGGGGTTAAACACAAAAAGGAGTCAACTATGGTTTCTGAGAAGGCTACCCTCGTTAATCCTCAGGGTCTGCACATGCGTCCGGCTGGTCTGTTCGCCTCCACCATGGGCAAGTACGCCTGTGACGTGACGGTCGTCACCCCCGAGAAGGAGGTCAACGGCAAGTCCCCGATGGCCCTCATGGCTGCTGGTATCCCCTGCGGTACTGAGGTCGAGGTCAAGTGCGACGGCGCCGACGAGGCCGAGGCTCTGGCTGCTGCCATCGAGCTCATCAAGAGCGGTCTTGGCGAGTAGAACTCAAACGGGTCGCATGTTGAACAACTAAGTTCATATTTGGGGGCGCAGTGACCTGTTGTAAGGTAGCTGCGCTCTTTTGTCATGGATATGGCAAAACGCTTTATCACATGACACGGAGAGAGGAATGGGAATGTATCAGGGAGTCAACGCTTCCGAGGGCATCGGTATCGGCACCGTCATGGTCGCCGTCGATCCCGACTTGACGTTTGAGCCGCACGAGGTTGCTGATTCGGCAGCAGAGAAGGAGCGCTATCAGTCCGCTCTTTCGGTCTTCTGCGAGAAGACCCAGGCTCAGGCCGACCATATGAAGGAGACGGTGGGCGAGGCCGAGGCCGAGATCATGAGCGGACACATTGTCCTGGCTCAGGACCCGGGCATGACTGACGCCATCAACGCCGCCATTGACGGCGGTACCTGCGCCGAGCAGGCGCTCATGGACACCTCGACCATGTTTGAGAACATGTTCCTGTCCATGGACGACGAGATGTTCCGTCTGCGCGCGGCCGACATCGCCGACATCCGCACCGGTATTCTGGCCGAGCTGCTGGGCAAGGAGGTCGTCGACCTTTCCGTCCTGCCCGAGAACACCGTCGTTGTCGTGCACGACCTCACGCCGTCCATGACCGCCACGATCGATAAGGCCCACGTTGCCGGCATCGTCACCGAGACCGGTGGCCGCACGTCGCACTCCGCGATCATCGCGCGCGCCCTCGAGATCCCGGCTGTCCTTTCGGTTTCCAACAGCTGCACCGCACTGCGCAACGGCATGACCGTTGTCGTCGACGGTGGCAAGGGCATCGTCGAGGCCGATCCCGACGAGGAGACGCTCGCCGCCTACACCGCCAAGGCCGAGGCCTTCGCTGCCGAGAAGGCAGCCCTCGAGGCCTTCCGCGGCAAGCCTTCTGTGACTGCCGATGGCATCAAGAAGATCATTGCCTGCAACATCGGTAACCCCGATGACGTGCCCAACGCGCTCGATCACGACGCCGAGGCCATCGGTCTGTTCCGCTCCGAGTTCCTGTTCATGGACTCTGCTGAGCTTCCTTCCGAGGAGGAGCAGTTCAACGCCTATCGCAAGGTTGCCAGTGCGCTCAAGGGCGCTCCCGTCATCATCCGCACGCTCGATGTGGGTGGCGACAAGGAGATTCCGTATCTGCACATGGTCAAGGAAGACAACCCCTTCATGGGCTTCCGCGCCGTGCGTTACTGCCTGGCAAATCCCGATCAGTACAAGGTCCAGCTCCGCGCCCTGCTGCGCGCCAGCGCCTTCGGTGACGTCAAGATCATGATCCCGCTCGTCACCTGCGTCGAGGAGGTCATGGCTGTCAAGGAGCTCGTCGAGCAGTGCAAGGCCGAGCTGACCGAAGAGGGTCGCAAGTTCAACGAGAACATCGAGGTCGGCATCATGGTCGAGACGCCCGCCGCTTCGCTGCTCGCTGACCGTCTTGCCGAGGTCGCCGACTTCTTCTCCATCGGCACCAACGACCTGATCGGCTACACCATGTGCGCCGACCGTGGCAACGACACCATCTCTAACCTGTACCAGGTGTACTATCCCGCCGTGCTCCGCTCGCTCAAGAACATCATCGAGAGCGGCGTGAAGGCCGGCATCATGGTCGGTATGTGCGGCGAGGCCGCTGCCGATCCGCTGCTCGAGCCGTTGCTGATCAGCTGGGGCCTGGAGGAGTTCTCGATGAGCGCTCCGTCGATCCTGCGCGCCCGCAAGACCATCAGCCAGTGGACCAAGGCCGAGTGCGACGAGCTCGCCGAGAAGGCACTCGCCTGCAACACTGCCGCCGAGGTCAAGGCGCTGCTCGAGTCCGCAGCTCGCTAATTTGGTATCAGAGGTAACCGCGTGGTTGGAATGGGCCGGCCACGCGGCCCTCACATATACAGGGGGTACTGTAAATGTTCTACACGCTAACCGCTAACCCGGCTGTCGACATGACGGTTTCGAGCTCTCCGCTCGAGCCCGACGAGAACGTCCGCACCGGCTCGGCCAGCTACACGGCCAACGGCAAGGGCCTCGACGTGTCCTTCGCCTTTAAGAAGATGGGCGTCGACACCGTCGCGCTCGGCTTCTTCGCTGGCTTCACGGGCAAGTTTATCGTCGAGGAGGTCATGAACCTGGGTTGCCTGTGCCGCCCGGTCTGGACCGACGGCATCACGCGTATCAACACCTACGTCAACGATGGCCAGCACGAGTACGGCATCCTGAACCCCGGCGCCCCGATTACGCCGGAGCACCAGAAGGAGCTCTACAACATCCTGGACACCGCGGGCGATCTTGAGTGCCTGATTGTCTCCGGCTCCGTGCCTCCCAAAGCTACGCCCGACTTCCTGGCCCAGGTTATGGAGCACGCTCAGGCTCGTGGCGCCGACGTCGTCCTGGACCTGTCCTCCGACAAGCTCAAGGAGCTCGCTCACAAGAAGCCGCTGCTCATTAAGCCGAACCATCACGAGATGAAGGCCATCTTCGGCGTGCCTGTCGACACCGACGATGAGGTCCGCGTTGCCATGAAGCTCGCCCACGACGCCGGCGTTCAGAACGTGCTGCTCACCCGTGGTAGCCGCGGCGACGCTTATTTCTCCAATGGCGAGGACATCTGGTACGCCAAGCGTGAGTTCAACATCAAGCTGGTCTCTTCTGTCTGCGCCGGCGACTGCACCCTCGCTGCGTTCCTGCACAAGTGGTACAGGGATCGCGACAACGTCGAGGAGGCCATGAAGCTCGCTATGGCTACCGGCGCTAACGTTGCCGAGTCCGTCGGCATCGGCGACTTCGGTCACGTCGATGAGTACAGCAAGCGCGTTGCTGTCCGCAAGCTCGATCGCAAGTAAGCGAAACTCATTATTTTCGCGTGTACGGCGCTCCGGTTTTGGCCGGGGCGCCATTTTTGTATATTGTGGGCGAGCGACAGGACAAGGACCCTGTTTCTTTTGCCCGTCATCCCGCCGCCCTGCACGCGTTCTACACCGTTCGCCGAGTCGCTATGGTCTTTTCCCGAAGCGTGGAATATACTTTCACTAACACGTTGCCTTGTGAAAGGAACTTACATGATTTACACGCTCACTGCAAATCCCGCCATTGACTACAACATTGCCTGCGACGGTCTTTCCGCCAACACCGTCACCCGCACTCGCAACGCGGTCTATACGCCCAACGGCAAGGGTCTTAACGTCTCGTTCACCCTCGATCACTACGGCGTCGACACCACGATCCTGGGCTTTTTTGCCGGTTTCTCGGGCGAGTTCATCGTCAAGGGCGCCGAGGCCCTGGGCGTGCCCGTCAAGCCCGTGTGGACCGACGGCATCACGCGCGTCAA
>JAHYYK010000062.1:0-2173 GCA_019425005.1 Collinsella sp. | reverse complement strand
GAACTGCTCGACATCTTTGGCATTAAGGTGAGCGGTGGCGACGACGAGTCCGTCAAGGGTGCGATGGCCGAGCTCCACGCCAAGGGCGCTAAGAACGTGCTGTTGACCCTGGGTGGCGCTGGCGCGTACTTCTCCAACGGAGAGCACATCTGGTTTGCCAATCGCACCTTTGAGGTCAAGCTGCTGTCGACGGTCTGCGCCGGCGACTCCTCACTTGCCGCCTTCCTGTCCGTGTGGCACGACGCTCCCGAGCGTGTTGAGGATGCCCTGCGCCTCTCGATGGCCACCGGCGCCAACGTGGTGGAGTGCCCCGGTCTGGGCGATTTTGCCAAGGTGGACGAATATATGAAGCACATTGAGGTTCGCCAGGTCTGCTAGCAGCATCGATATGTCGTTGCCGAACACCCGCTTTGGATTACCAAGGCGGGTGTTTTTTGCGCGCTGAACGTATGTGGCGTCTGCTGTCTCGATTTATCTAATCGACGACGCGATTGCGTGTGCGTGTTTTCTCGTTTCTTGTTAGACTTCTTGAGAACCATCGATTTACGCTCACAAGTGCAGGAGGCCATAGGCATGTGCAATGTTTCGCTCAACGGTACTAAACCGTCCGATGCGTCCCTGTGCGTCCTGCGCGCGCTTGAGGCGGCTGGTCTTGAGGCTTGGTACGTGGGCGGTTGGGTGCGCGACGCCCTGATGGGGTGCCCCAGCCACGATGTTGATATGTGCTGTAGCGGCCTGTGGCAGGAGTCCAAAGCGGCGCTCGAGGCCGCCGGCATCGCGGTTGTGGAGTCCGGCATTAAATTTGGCGGAATCACGGCTATTTCCGATGGCGAGCGTATCGAGGTCACCACGTACCGTCTGGATGGCTTTTACACCGATGGTCGCCATCCCCAGAGTGTGGAGCGTGCCGCCTCGCTCGAGGACGATCTGGCGCGCCGCGACTTTACCGTCAACGCCATGGCCTGGCATCCCGAGCGCGGGCTTGTCGACCGCTATGACGGCCAGGGTGATCTGGAGCGCAAGCTGATTCGCGCTGTCGGCGATCCCAAGCGCCGCTTTAACGAGGACGCCCTGCGCATGCTGCGTGCGGTACGCTTTGCCTGCCGCCTTGACTTTATGATTGAGCCCGAGACCAAGCGCGCGCTTGCAGAGTGTGCACCGCTGCTCGATGCCGTGGCGCGCGAGCGTGTGGGTATTGAGCTCGAGGGCATTCTTTCGACCGGTCATGGGGGAGACGCGATGCTTCGCTATCCCGAGCTCATCTGTGCCGCCGTGCCCGAGCTCGCGTCCGCTCGCGGGTTTGATCAACGCAGCGTCTATCATGCGTTTAACGTCTACGAGCATATCGCCCGCGTGCTGACGGTGGCAGGGGAGCTGGCGCTGTGCGACGGCGTCGCGCCCTCGTCGAGCCTTATGTGGGCGGCGTTTTTGCACGACGTTTCCAAACCCGAGTGCTTTACGGTCGATCACGACGGCAGCGGCCACTTCTACGGTCATCCCGAGCTCGGCGCCAAGAAGGCGCGTGTCATCATGGATCGCCTGGCGCTCTCGCACGATTTGGTGCGCGATGTGTGCCTGCTGATCAAATACCATGACAAGCCGCTGCGCCCCGAGCGTACTTGTCTGCTCAATATGATGCGCGCGCTTTCGGGCGAGGGTGTCGACACGCCGCGTCTGATGGACGAGCTCATGGATCTTAAGCGTGCTGACACACTTGGCAAGGCCCCGTCGTGCTTCTATTACGTCGAGACGATCGAGGAGATGCGTACGCTCGCCCACGATCTGCTGCAGGCGGGGGAGCCCTATTCGCTCAAGATGCTTGCTATCAACGGCGGCGACTTGATTCGTGCCGGTGTGAAGCCGGGGCCCGAGCTAGGCCAGCTACTCAACGCCGCCCTCGAAGCCGTTATCGAGGACAACATCCCCAACGATCGCGAAACCCTTTTGGTTCATCTCAACTTGAATTAGCTAATTAGTTGACCTGCGCGTTCCATAACCTGTCGACAATTTTTCGGCAATTTGGAATTTCTTCTTGCGCTGATGTTTTTTGTCCCGTAATATATTTCCTCGCAGCACGGCAGTGCAGATGTCATGTGGCCCGTTCGTCTAGCGGTTTAGGACGCCGCCCTCTCAAGGCGGAGATCACCAGTTCGAATCTGGTACGGGCTACCAC
>JAHYYK010000061.1:4106-12542 GCA_019425005.1 Collinsella sp. | reverse complement strand
CACATGAACCAAGTCCTCGACAAACTGCTTGAACAGTGCGGGCTCACCGATGAGGTCGGCCGAACCGTCGACAGCGACCAGAAATTAAAGCGAACAGAACTCCGCCGCATTGGAAAAATCAGAGAGCGAGGCGGAGCTGCCTACTGGCAGGCCTGGGCGATACGCGACAAGAGCGAATTTGGGCACAGCACCTATATAGTCACTGTCTACACCAAAGACGGAATTAAGGACAATGTTGACGATTTCGCGTCATCCAAACTCGGCATCCCCAAAACAACCAAGACTCCCGGCTTGGATGAAATCCTGTAGGGACGCCCATTAACATGCCGCTCAACGATCACAACAACATCGAGCTCGTCCCCACCCCCACAAAGGGGACAGGCACCTTTGTGGTGGTTTTCGACAAAAAGAGGCCGCCCCGATAACAGGGGCGGCATCAAGCAAGTCTATTTTTGGCGTCCCTCAAGACCCAACGAGAACGCAGAAATGTAGCCCGGGGCTTACCCTTTCCCGAACGCGACCCTCGCGAAGCGCGTGAGCGAGCGGGAAAGGGTAAGCCCCGGGCGGACAATTAAGTGCGTTACTCGGCAGCGGCCTTGAACTTGTTGTAGTTGATCAGGCAGCCGGCCTTGACGATGGCACGCTCCTCGGCCGTCATATCGGCAATGTAGAGCTCAATCTGCTCGACCGCACCATCGGCGTGCACCACGTAGGCGGCGATGTCCTTCAGGTCGCCATCGAGCGCGGCACGGATACCCGGCACAAAGACGTAATCGCCCACCTCAAAGTTGGGCTCGGCCTCCATCTGGAAGGGCACCATGCCCCAATTCATCACGTTGGAGCGATAGCGCTTGGTGGCGTACTCGTGGACGATGTTGGCCAGGCCGCCAATTACGCGCTGGCAGCTCGCGGCCTGCTCGCGGGCGCTGCCGTCACCAGGCTTCTTGGCGTAAATCATGGAACCGAACTCGGTCGCCTTGGCATCGGCCGCGACACCCGCGCCGGCCAGCGCCTCAAACACGCCGGCAAGCTCGACATCGAGTGCCGCCAGGTCGCCTGCTGCCTCGCCGGCAACGCGGCGCTTCTCCACGGCGTCAACCTCCTTGGAACGACCGACGTAGGCCGGATCGCGGCGGCTGAGCGTAAACTCGGCCAGGCCCAGCGGGTTGGAGCGGAAGGAGCTCGTCTCGCCCGAGGGAATGAGCTCGTCGGTCGTGGTGACCGGGTCCATGATCTTGGAACACACCTTAAGCAGGATGTCGTCGCCGAGCGGCTCCATCGCGGGCCACGGCTTAATGTTGGGGCCTTCGACCAGCTCGTCGGCAGGCTCCGCCTTGCCAAAGCCCCAGTACACGCGCTTTTTGTACGGCGCATCGTCAAAGGTGTACTCGCAGGCCTCATCCCAGGTGTCCTCGGGCAGGTCGGTCGCCGGCGTCAGGACGCCGCCGTTGGCAGCCGTCGCCGCAATGGAGCGGGCGTCCATCAGAGCCACGGCGCTCAGCTGGCCATTGCCCGGCTTGGAACCCTCGCGGTTGGGGAAGTTGCGCGTAGTGTGGCGGATGGACAGGCCGTTGTTGGCGGGCGTGTCGCCGGCGCCGAAGCACGGGCCGCAGAACGCCGTGCGCACGATCGCGCCGGCCTCCATAAGATCGTAGATGTAGCCGCGGCGTGTAAGCTCGAGTGCCACGGGCTGGCTCGTGGGATAGACCGACAGCGAGAACTCGCCGCAGCCGGTGTTGGCACCCTTGAGCACGCGGGCAGCCTGGACCACGGAGTCGTAATTGCCGCCCGAGCAGCCAGCGATAACGCCCTGCTGCACATGCAGCTTGCCGTCGACGATCTTGTCAAGCAGGCTAAAGTGCGTCTTGCCTTCGCCGATCTTGGCGGCCTCGAGTTCCACCTCGTGCAGGATGTCCTCGAGGTTCTCGTTGAGCTCGTCAATCTCAAAGCCGTTGGAAGGGTGGAACGGCAGGGCGATCATGGGCTTAATGCTCGACAGGTCGACCTCGACGCAGCCGTCGTAGTAGGCGACATCAGCGGGCTTGAGCTCGCGGTAGTCGTCGCCGCGGCCGTGCATGGCCAGGAATGCGTGCGTGCCCTCGTCGGTGGCCCAGATGCTCGACAGGCAGGTGGTCTCGGTGGTCATGACGTCGACGCCGTTGCGATAGTCAGTCGTCATGCTCGCGATGCCGGGGCCCACGAACTCCATGACCTTGTTCTTGACGTAGCCCTTGGCAAAGACGGCGCGGATGATGGCGAGCGCCACGTCGTGCGGGCCGACGCCGGAGCGCGGGGCGCCCGTGAGGTAGATGGCGACGACGCCGGGATAAGCGACATCGTAGGTGTCGCGCAGCAGCTGCTTTGCCAGCTCGCCGCCGCCCTCGCCCACGGCCATGGTACCCAGGGCACCATAGCGGGTGTGCGAGTCGGAACCCAGGATCATCTTGCCGCAGCCCGCGAAGTTCTCACGCATAAAGGAATGGATGACCGCGATATGGGGCGGAACGAAGATGCCGCCGTACTTTTTGGCAGCCGAGAGGCCAAAGACGTGGTCGTCCTCGTTGATGGTGCCGCCCACGGCGCACAGCGAGTTATGGCAGTTGGTGAGCACGTAGGGCAGCGGGAACTGCTCCATGCCCGAGGCGCGCGCCGTCTGGATGATGCCGACAAAGGTAATATCGTGGCTCGCCATGGCATCGAAGCGAATCTTGAGCGCCTCGGGGTCGCCGGACGTATTGTGTGCCTGGAGGATCGAATACGCGATGGTTCCGCGCTTGGCATCCTCAGGCGTCTGCGTAATGCCGCGCTCAGCAGCCTCGGCCTCAGGCACAACCTCGCTGCCGCCGCGCAGGTAGATGCCGTCCTCGTACAGCTTGACCATACTGTCTCCCACTCTGCCCAAAAGATTTGGGCGCATAGCATACATTCGTTCAATATCGTGCCATAGAACGGTTGCGAGTGGGTTACGAATCTCTGCGTTCACTTTATCTCAGTAAAGCATAAGGCGAGCCGGGGGCGGGAAGACCGGTTTGGCGCAAGGAGTGTCCCCAAGTGCCGGCACAAAAGGAACGTCCCCAAGTGCCGAAATGACGAGAGTGGATAATCTCCCACTTTGAGCCTGCAAACAGGCCAAAAACGGGAGATTATCCACTCTCATTCTGCGGGCACTCATTTAAGTCTGTCCCCAATGAGTGCCCGGCAGCGTCGGCGGAGCTATAGGTCGCTACCCGTACCTAGCAGCTTGCGCATGACTTGCTCGGGGTTGACCGAGCCGTCGCGCGGGGCCAGGGCGGTGATCTTCTTTTGCATCTTGTACTCGTGCAGCTCGTCCTCGAGCTGGCGCACGCGAGCACGGAGCTTTTCATTCTCGCGCTCGCGCTCCTCGGCACGCTCCTTCATATCGAGGATGCGCACCACGCCGGCAAGGTTGATACCCTCGTCGGTCAGTTGGTTGATGAGCTCCAGGCGCTCGATATCGGCACGCGAATACAGGCGCGTGTTGCCGCCCGAGCGCTGGGGGTTCACCAGGCCCTTGGACTCGTAGACGCGCAGAGTCTGCGGATGCATGCCGGTCAGCTCGGCCGCCACGCTGATCATGTACAGCGGTTTGTTCCTATTGTCCTCGGCCATGCTGCCTGGCCCCTTTCCGTCTCGTTATCGTCCATCATAAGCCCGCGGGCGCGGGCGTGCGCCACGACCGCCCTAGTACGTCGCCTTGTAACGGTTGACCTTCTCGCGATAGTCGCGCGTGTCGGCCTCGCGCAGCTTGGTCATGGCATCGCGCTCGTCATCGGATAGGTTCGTGGGGACCTGCACCTTGATCTCGACGAGCAGCGCGCCCGTACGGCCACGGTGCTTAACGTCGGGCGCTCCCATCTCCTTAAAGCGGAACTTCTTGCCCGTCTGGGTACCCGCGGGCACTTTCAAACGGACCGTCGCACCGCCGGGCGTAGGCACGTCCACCGTGCAGCCGAGCGCCGCCTCGTAGACCGAGACCGGTACCTCCATGGTCACGTCGGCGCCTTTGCGCTTAAACAACGGGTGCTCCTCCACATGCGTGGTCACGACCAGGTCGCCGCGCTCGCCACCCGCAACGCCATACTCGCCGCGACGCTTGTAGCGTAGCTTGCCGCCGTCGACCGCGCCCGCGGGCACCGAGACCGTAATGGTCTGCTGCTCGCCTGTCGAGGGAATGCGATAGGTGACCTTGTGCGTCACGCCGCGAAACGCGTCCTCGGCAGTTACGTCGACAGTCAGCGACAGGTCGCCGCCCTTGCGCGCGCGGTTGCGGCCCGCGCCCGCACCGGCAGCGCCCGCAGCCCCGGCAAAGCCCGAGCCCCAATCGCTGCCCCAAGCGCCGTTGCCGCTGAAGATGCTGTCGAAGATATCGCCCCAGCCGCTGGCGCCCGCGCCGGCACCGTAGCCGCCGCCATACGCGCCGCCCGCGCCCGGCATGCCGCCAAACATGAGCATCTGGTCGTACTCTTTGCGCTTCTTCTCGTCCGAAAGCGTCTCGTAGGCCTCGCTGATCTCCTTAAACTTGGCCTCGTCGCCGCCGGCATCGGGGTGATATTTTTGCGCGAGCTTGCGAAACGCGCTCTTGATCTCTTTGTCGGAGGCGCTCTTGGATACGCCCAGGATGTCATAGAAGGTTTTGCCTGCAGCCATCGTAGCTCCTCTCCTGTTTCATCCGCCGCCCATGCAGACGACGGCTCATGCTTTCATATGGCACTAGGCCAGAAAGGGCCCCGGGTGTTGCCCCGGGGCCCTTCTCAATTACTCCTCGGTGCTCTCGGCCGTATCGGCCGAAGCATCCTCGGGCGCCGCTTCGGGCTCCGGTGCGGGGCGCTTCTCGCCACCGTAGGTCACCGTCACCATCGCGGAACGCAGGATGCGATCCGCCATGCGGTAGCCCTTCTGGTACACGTCGTTGACGGTCTCGTCGTACTGCGATGCGTCCTCGACGCGACCCACAGCCTGGTGCTCGAGCGGATCGAACGCCTCGCCCTTGGGGTCGATGGGCTCAACGCCCTCGTGCGCAAACACATCGAGCAGCTTGGCATGCACCGCGTCGACGCCATCGACGAACTGCTTAAAATCGTCGGAAAGCTCCTGGCTACGGGCATGGTCGATCGCGCGCTCGATATCGTCAATCACCGGCAGCAGCGCAGTGACAAGCTTCTCGGTCGCGCGCTCGCGCTCAGCGATGCGCTCGTTGGCGGTGCGGCGACGAAAGTTCTCCCAGTCGGCCTGTAGACGGGCAGTGCGCTCGGTGGCGTCCTTTGCCTTGTCCTCGGCGGCCTTCTGAGCCTCTGCCGCAGCATCGAGCTCGCTGCGCACGTCGGTAAGCTCCTTTTGGGCCTGCTCGAACTTGAGCTTAAAGTCGTTGTCGGCGGCTTCCTCACCGGCGCGGATAGCGGCTTCCACCATCTCGTCCTCGGTCATCGTCGCCTCCTTGTTGGAATCCTCTACCTGGTTCTCGGCAGCCTCGGCGGCCGGGGCCTCGTTGGCCTCGGTATCGTCGACGGCCTCTACGGGAATCTTCACGTCCTTCTCCTCAGAGTCAACGGGGGCGGCGCCAGTGGCGGCCGCCTCCGTGCGAGCTTTACGGGCGGACATGATTACTTGTCCTCGTCGTCCACAACCTCGTAGTCGGCGTCGACAACGTCATCGTCGGCAGGCTGGGCGCCGGCGGCACCGTCGGTCTGCTGCTGAGCGTCGGCGTAGACAACCTGGGCCAGCTCGTAGGCCACGGACTGCAGGGACTCGCCAGCGGCCTTGATGGCCTCGACGTCAGAGCCCTCGAGCGCCTTCTTGGCGTCGGCGATAGCGGTCTCGGCCTTGGACTTCACATCGGCGGAAACCTTGTCGCCCAGCTCGTTGAGGGTCTGCTCGGTGGAGTAGCACAGGCTATCGGTCTGGTTGCGGACCTCGACCTCTTCCTTCTGCTTCTTGTCCTCCTCGGCATGAGCCTCGGCGTCCTTGACCATACGATCGACTTCGTCGTCGGACAGAGCGGTGGAGCCGGAAATGGTGATCTGCTGCTCCTTGCCGGTGCCCTTGTCCTTAGCGGAGACCTTGACGATGCCGTTGGCGTCGATGTCGAAGGTGACCTCGATCTGCGGCACACCGCGGCGGGCAGCCGGGATACCGGTCAGCTGGAACTTACCGAGCGACTTGTTGTCGCGGGCAAGCTCGCGCTCGCCCTGGAGCACGTTGATCTCGACGCTGGTCTGGTTGTCGGCAGCGGTGGAGTAGACCTCGGTCTTGGAGGTCGGGATCGTGGTGTTGCGGTCGATCATCTTGGTCATGATGCCGCCCATAGTCTCGACGCCCAGCGACAGCGGGGTAACATCGAGCAGCAGGATGCCCTCGACGTCGCCGGTGAGCACGCCGCCCTGGACGGCAGCGCCGTCGGCAACGACCTCGTCGGGGTTCACGGACATGTTGGGCTGCTTGCCGGTCATGGTCTTGACGAGCTCCTGGACGGCGGGCATACGGGTGGAGCCGCCGACGAGGATGACCTCGGTCAGATCGGAGAGCTTGAGCTTAGCGTCGCGCAGGGCGTTGGTGACAGGCTGCTTGCAGCGCTCGAGCA
Organism: Collinsella sp.; assembly: GCA_019425005.1. Lineage (GTDB taxonomy): Bacteria > Actinomycetota > Coriobacteriia > Coriobacteriales > Coriobacteriaceae > Collinsella. Next base: position 5,944 of record JAHYYK010000061.1, on the reverse strand, counting down.
GGTCGCGGGTGATCTTCTCGAACTCGGCGCGGGTCAGCGTGTAGTTGAGGTGCAGCGGGCCGGACTGGTTCATGGTAATGAACGGCAGGTTGATGGTGGTCTGCTGGGCGGCGGAGAGCTCCTTCTTGGCGTTCTCGGCGGCCTCCTTCAGACGCTGCAGGGCCATGGGGTCCTGACGCAGGTCGACACCGTTCTCCTGCTGGAACTTATCGGCCATCCAATCGATGACGCGCTGATCCCAGTCGTCGCCGCCCAGGTGGTTGTCGCCCGAGGTGGACAGAACCTCAAACACGCCGTCGGCGAGGTCGAGGATGGAGACGTCGAAGGTGCCGCCGCCCAGGTCGAAGACCAGGATGCGCTGGTCGGTGCCCTGCTTGTCCAGGCCATAGGCAAGAGCAGCAGCAGTCGGCTCGTTGACGATACGCTTGACGTTGAGGCCGGCGATCTTACCGGCGTCCTTGGTGGCCTGACGCTGGGCGTCGTTGAAGTAGGCCGGGACGGTGATGACGGCGTCGGTGACGGTCTCGCCCAGATACTTCTCGGCGTCGGCCTTCATCTTTGCGAGCGTCATGGCGCTCACCTGCTCGGCGGTGTAATCCTTGCCCTCGATGTCGACGACGGCACGGCCACCCTGGCCCTCCTTGACCTCATACGGCACGGTCTTGATCTCGGAGGTGCACTCGGAGTACTTGCGGCCCATGAAGCGCTTGATGGAGAACACGGTGTTCTTGGGGTTGGTGACAGCCTGGTTCTTAGCGGCCTTACCCACGACGCGGTCGCCGTCAGCACGGAAGCCCACGACAGACGGGGTGGTACGGTCGCCCTCGGCGTTCACGATAATGGTCGGAGAACCGCCCTCGAGGACGGCCATAGCGGAGTTAGTAGTACCAAGGTCGATACCAAGAATCTTACTCATTAGAAATTCCCTCTCTCTTTTGCGTTCGCGCCGCCTCGACGGTCTGTCGTGTGGCGCTTCGGCTTGTCTTTCAGGATGTAGTGTATCCCCTTATGGGCCGGAATATACAAAATCTAAGTCAATTCATATAAGATTTCTTATTGTTGAGAGTTTAGGTTCTTAAATGCGCAGGTAGATGCGCTGAATGAGTTCTCGGCAAATCTATTGAGATCTATGTAGAGATGGCTGAGGTTTGCGTCCGGGGGTGCCTGGGGGCCGTCTTGCGGCAAGCTCATCCCGGTTTGAGCGTGGATTCCGGGTCGCAGTTTCCGCAACCAGAGCCTTCGGGAAAATACATCCCAATCTGAGCGAAAATTCCGGGATGCAGTTTCCGCCGGGCGGTCCATCCGGAAACTGCGCCCCGGTTTTCGGCCAAATAACGGGATGCCCTTTCCGCAGGCGCGCTCAATAGCTCAATATTTCAAGTCACCTTTAGCTAACATTTTCGCAGCTCAACGGCCCCACCTGCGCGTTTTTTAGTAAACCTTGGCATACTCGGCGAACGGTATGAAGATGCCGGCCAGAGGGTATTGCAAACGGTCGCTCCCGTGGTATGTTTTTGCCCGAATCAAACCGACGCGCATCGCCTGTAGCGTCGGTCAACAGAGAGGAAACTACCATGGCTCATCCCGTAATTGATGCCGACGAGTGCATCGCTTGTGGCGTTTGCGTCGACTCCTGCCCCGCTGGCGTTCTGGAGCTCCAGGACGTCGCTACCGTCGCCGACGAGGACTCCTGCGTCGCCTGTGGCGCTTGCCAGGACGCTTGCCCCGCTGGCGCGATCACCGAGATCGTCGAGGAGTAACAACTCCCCACTTGCACACTCAAAAGTACACCGTGCACAAAAAAGGAGGCTTCCGCATCGCCGCGGAGGCCTCCTTTT
>JAHYYK010000061.1:0-4006 GCA_019425005.1 Collinsella sp. | reverse complement strand
TAGCCTTTCTCCTTGAGCATGGCCTCGATCTCGTCGAGGGTCTGTTCGTCCTCCGCCGCAATGCGATGGAAGTGGTAGCCGCTCGTCACCGTTAGTAGTGGAAAGCTCTTGCCGCTCTCGATATCGTGCAGGTAGCGCTCAACATCGCGACGATTGCGAATGTCCAAGTCGGCCGTGATCTTACCGTACACGCGGTGATTGACGATCACGTTGAGCACGGCGCCACCGGCGTCGACGATACTCGTGAGCTCATCGCCTGCCTGCTCCACGCTGTGGCGAACCTTGACCAAGCGCGTGGGCACGGCGGGGCTGCTGGGGGCCTCCTGTAGTACATAGCCGCGATTGGTGGCGACGATATCGTGCCCGTCAGCGCGCAGCAGGGCGATGTCCTGCACCACGACCTGACGGCTCACGCCCACCTCGCGGGCAAGCGCACTGCCCGAGACAGGATCTTTGGCCCCCTCGAGCACGGCCATGATGGCACGGCGACGCTCGCGGGCGTCCATTATTTACCGTCCAGCAGACGCAGGTGCTTGAGCGAGAGGTCGAGAATCGGCGCAGAGTGCGTCAACGCCCCCGAACTGATAAAGTCAACACCCAGGTCGGCCAGGGCACGAATGTTGTCGGCGTCTACGTTGCCCGAGCACTCGGTCTTAGCACGACCGGCGATAAGCTCAATCGCTGCAGCCATGTCGTCGTGGGTCATGTTGTCGAGCATGATGATATCGGCACCGGCCTCCACGGCCTCGCGTACCATGTCCAGGTTCTCGCACTCAATCTCGACCGTCGTGGTAAACGATGCGTGGGCGCGTGCCATCTCAATCGCACGCGTCACACCACCGGCGGCGTCAATATGGTTGTCCTTGAGCATGACGGCCGTCGACAGGTTGTAGCGATGGTTGCTGCCACCGCCGATCTCGACTGCTGCCTTCTCGAAGACGCGCATGCCCGGCGTGGTCTTGCGCGTGTCGACAAGCACGGTCTTGGTGCCCTCGAGCGCGGCCGCCATCCGATGCGTGTAAGTAGCGATGCCGCTCATGCGCTGCAGGTAGTTGAGCGCCACGCGCTCGCCCGAAAGCAATACGCGCGCATCGCCGCGCACCTGGCCCACGTGGTCACCGGCGTGCACCTCGTCGCCGTCCGCGACATCGAACAACACGGAGCTCTGCGGATCCAGCAGCTCAAAAGTGCGAGCGAACACATCCAAGCCGGCGATGATGCCATCGGCCTTGGCGATGAGCTCAACGGTAGCGGGGCGCGCCGTAGGGCACACGCTCGCCGTACTCACGTCCTCAAACGTGATGTCCTCGCGCAGAGCCTGCAAAATCAGATCATCGACGACGAGCTTCATGGTAATGGGATTCATGGTCTACTCCTCCACGGCCTGCGTGCCGGCCGCACGGGCCAAATCATCGATTGCAAGGGTCTCGGCGCCCAGGGCGCGATGACGCCCGTCAAGCGCGGGCTCGCCCGCCTGCTCCACGGCGAGCGACTCGCCGGTGCGCATGCACCAGGCGGCACGGCGGCCCCAAACCAGGGACTCGAGCAGGCTGTTGGAAGCCAGGCGATTCTTGCCGTGAACGCCGTTGCAGGCCGTCTCGCCCGCGGCGTAGAGCTCGGGCATCGAGGTGCGGCCGTCCTTATCGACCCATACGCCACCCATAAAGTAGTGCTGCGTGGGCGTAACGGGGATGGGCTCGTCCAAGATGTCGCGGCCGTCCTCCAGGCAGCGCGCGCGAATGTTGGCAAAGTGCCCGGTCACCACATCGCGCTCGACGGGGGCAAAACTCAGCCACTCGTGCTCGGTACCGTCCTGCTTCATCTGCTCGCGAATAGCGGCAGCGACCACATCGCGCGGCTGAAGCTCGTCGGTAAAGCGCTCGCCGGCGGCGTTGAGCAAAATCGCGCCCTCGCCGCGGCAGCTCTCGCTGATCAGGAAGGTGCGACCCGGCTGCGGCGAGAACAGCCCCGTGGGGTGAATCTGCACGTAGTCCAGGTGCTCCATCTTAATGCCATGCTCCTGAGCGATGTAGCATGCATCGCCCGTGAGCTGCGGGTAGTTAGTCGAATGGTCGTACACGCCGCCGATACCGCCTGTCGCCCACAGCGTGCGGCGGGCATGAATCTTAAACGGCTCGCCGGCATGCACGCCCTCGGCGGCATTTGCCAGCTCGTCGGCGGGACGAACCGAGTTGTCCTCGTCCACGGAAACGGCGACGACACCGACACACACCGTGACGCCGTCACGCTCGCCCGTCAGGATGTCGGTCATGGCCACGTGCTCCAAAATCTGCACGTTATCCAGTTTGCGAACGGCCTGAAGCAGCTTGGTCGTGATCTCCTTGCCCGTAATGTCGGCATGGAAGGCAATGCGGGGGCGGCTGTGCGCACCCTCGCGGGTAAAGTCGAGGCTGCCGTCGGCCTTGCGCTCAAAGTCCACGCCCATCGCCAGCAGGTCGTTGATGACCGAGCGGCTCGAGCGAATCATGATGTCGACGCTCTCGCGGCGGTTCTCGTAGTGGCCGGCGTGCATGGTGTCCTCAAAGAAGGCATCGTAGTCAGAACCCTCGGGCAGCACGCAAATGCCGCCCTGCGCGAGCATCGAATCGCACTCGTCGACGGCGCCCTTGGAGAGCATGATCACGCGCGTGCTTGTCGGCAGGTTGAGGGCCGCGTACAGGCCCGCTACGCCGCAGCCGGCAATGACAACGTCGCACTCCATGTCGGGGTATTGCTTGGTTTCCACAGGAATCCTCTCCCTTGAATGTGACATAAGGGACCATCCCTCATGCCACATTGTTCTAGCGTGCTGCGTACTCGAGCATACGATCGAGCGTGAGCTTGGCCTGGTCGGCGGCCTCGTCCGACACGCCGATCTGCACCTCGCCCTCGCCCGTCTCCAGGCAGCGCACGAGCTTTTCGAGCGTGATGAGATCCATGTTGACGCAGGTGGGCTGCACCGCGGGGAAGTAGAACTTCTTGCCGGTGCCCTGGCAGCGGCGCTCGAGCTCGTAGAGCACGCCGCGGACCGTCACGATGATGAACTCGCTCGCGTCGGACTCCTCGGCGTACTTGATGATGCCGGCGGTGGAGCCAATGTAGTCGGCCTCGGCAAGGACGTCGGCCTTGCACTCGGGGTGCGCCAAAACGAGCGCGTCGGGATGTGCCTCCTGCGCGTCGACAATCTGCTCGACAGTGATGATGTGGTGGCGCGGGCAGTAGCCGTTGTTGAGGATGACGTGCTTTTGCGGCATCTGCTCGGCTACGAAGCGGCCCAGGTTTTGGTCGGGAATGAACAGGATATGCTGCTGCGGCAGCTCGGACACGATCTTGACGGCGTTGGAGCTGGTGACGCACACGTCGCTCCAGCTCTTGATCTCGACCGTGGAGTTGACGTAGCAGACCACGGCAAGGTCGTCACCGTACTCGGCGCGGGCGGCGGCGACCGTCTCGCGCTTGACCATGTGAGCCATGGGGCAGTCCGCGCCCGGCTCGGGCAGCAGCACGGTCTTGGTGGGGTTGAGCAGCTTGGCGCTCTCGCCCATAAACTCCACGCCGCACAGCACGATGGTCTGCTGCGGCAGGCTCTTGGCGAGCTTTGCCAGGTAAAAGCTGTCGCCGACGTAATCGGCAACGGCCTGGACCTCGGGCACCACATAGTAGTGCGCCAGGATCACCGCGTCACGTTGGGTTTTTAGTTGCTGAATGGCCTCGACGAGCTCTGCGGGCACCAGTGCCGCGCGCTCCGTTGCCGTCGTTGCCGATGCTAGGCCGGCCGCGATATCGCGTGCAAGCTCCGATGCATCCATGTTCGCGCTCTGTGCCATCAAGGCCCCTCTCTTTTGGCGAATCTTGGGGCTTTAGTATGACACCTAGGTTTACAGCTGACAAGACAGCTGTAAACCTAGGTGTAAAGTTGAAATAAAGATTCGACCATGCGGCAAGTCCATATTCGAACTGGCAAGCTGAGGATAGCCGAGCTCTCGATAGCGCAGGAGGCATCTTT
>JAHYYK010000060.1:2874-12747 GCA_019425005.1 Collinsella sp. | reverse complement strand
TCCGAAATCACGTTGAACATCGACCCATCGTTCATATGGTGGCCGTAGATCGTGGTCTGCTGGTCGACCATTCCCGGCGCGGTGTCATCGCTATCCAAGAAGATGGCACCCGAGGCGTTAGACGTGCCATCGAACAGCGTGTTGAGGTATTTGGAGTTGTTGTTGGTCTGCACCACGGGATAGTTGATGTTGGTTCCCGGCACGTAAATCCAACCCACAATCTCGGGGTTCGTCTGAGCAAGCGCATCAAAGTCGATAATCGGCACGCCGCTGGCGTCCTTATCGCTTACATATTGCTTCTCGATTTTCTGATACGAATCGCTCGCCTGCTTATAGCCAATCTGGGCATTAATAAAAATAGCGGCGGCGGCGACAATCAGACCGATACCGATGATGATGAGCAGAATGGGAATAATGGAGTGGCGCTTTTTGCGCGGCGGCTCGGTGCGATCCGACGGCGCGGCATGCGATGAAGACCGGGGCGGCTTCTTAGCGGAGCTATAAGACGAAGGACGATATGCGGCCGGCGCGTCCTGTCGACGATGCGTCGCCGGTGTCACGGGGCGCGGCGCGCGCGGCTGCTGAGGAGAGGATGTCCGACCCTGCTGTGCCGCACGGGCAGCACCCGGCTTCGACGGATCGGGAATCTGAGAAGCCTTGAATCGTTTTCCCTGATAATCGGACATGGCTCTCCTTATACTGCGGTGAAACGGCGGAACGCTTAGGCGTCAGCCATCTCCTGCTTCATCTTCTCGATAACCTTGCGGTACTCGGGGTCGCAAGCACCCAGAATCTGTGTGGCATAGATGGCGGCGTTCTTGGCACCGTTGATGGCAACGCAGGCCACGGGCACGCCCGAAGGCATCTGCACCATCGACAGCAGCGAATCCATACCGCCCAGGTCACTCGTCTTCATAGGCACGCCGATAACCGGCAGCGGCGTAAAGGCAGCCACGACACCACCCAAGTGAGCGGCCTTGCCGGCGGCGGCGATAATCACTTTGATACCGCGATCGGCGGCAGTCGAAGCCCACTCGTGGACCTTCGCCGGCGTGCGGTGCGCGCTCGCAATGACGAGCTCATAGGGCACACCCAGTGCCTCGAGCTCGGCGGTGCAGCCTTCCATAACGCCCAGATCGGACTTGGAACCCATGATGATCCCGACAACCGGCTTTTGATCTGCCATAAACAAAGACCTCCTGTTGAGAGCGGTGACGCAGCGAATCCGCGACCCTTAACTACTGAGAGTAGTATAGCTGCTCCCGTCCCTGCGGTCTGCGGGTGCCCCGCGGCGGTCTGGTGTTTTCATCTCCACTCCGGTTGCTTCGCAAAGTCGTTCAGATGAAAACACCAGACCGCCGCGGGGCACCCTCGACCTACCGGGGATTGCCATGACGTACGTTGGCTGATTTTGTTTGGAATGAAATGTTGACGGTGGCTGATGGGCACAATTGCCCCGGATGCATTTCATGATGCACCTAAATGTCTGTCTTTATCCTTATAGATTGTCCAGGTAATCGTCGGCATCATAGGTAAGGCTATAGGCTTTATTCAGAATGCGCACGAGCTCCTGGGCATCGTGCTCGCCGAGCGCTGAGAGTTGTTTCGAGAGCGATGCCACACTCTCGGCATTTTTTTTCGCCGCGAAATCACGGCCTTCCTCGGTGATGCTCACCAGCACACGCCGACGATCGTTTGGATCGGTCCTGCGCTGAACGTAACCCTTGCTCTCGAGTGAATCCAAGATATGCGACATGCGCGCACGGGAGAATTTCAGCTTCTTGGCAATCTCGGAGGGAATGACATCACCGTCAATACCCGATAGATACTGTAAAACCGGTGCCTCGCCCACACTGGCGCCGCCGGCAGCACTCAAGGATCCCTTGGCAAGGGAACGTGAGTACACAATCAGTTTTCGAGCGACGTCATCGTAATCCACTGGGGATATTGTCCTTTGCAACTCTAGAAGGGCCATAAAACCGTCATTTGCCGTACATTAGTTAACATTCGCAACAATTATTTATGATACCCCAACGCGGAAGTCTATTGCTCGTCCTTCTTGCGTCGCATAAGCTCCTCAACGTCGACACCAGCGGCCTCGAGCATGCGCTCGACATTCTTTTTGGCGTTGGTCGTGCCGACCTTAAGCACGATCGAAAGCGGAGTGCCCACCACCAGGCACACGATGCCCACGGGGACACCCCAGCCGGGGCCGCCCTGCATACCCCACATCCCCATCAAAAAGCCAATCGCCACGAGCGAATAGCCCAGGCGCAGCCAAACGTTGAGCCGCTGAATAGCATCGGTCTGCATCTTTGCCTCGCGAATCAAGTCGTCGCGCGAAAGGTCGTGTCCATGTTTCTCGTGCATATGGTCCTCCTCATGCAAAGTGTGCATCATGTGCAAGTACATCGTTTTTCGAATACGTCATCTTTCAAGAGCAATATAGCGGGTGTCGTGTAGGCGATGGAGGTCGCTGGCCATATTGCCCTTGAAGGGCGGCGCAAAATCAGAAGGCCGCGCGGTTGAGGCCGCACGGCCTTACAGGGGGCCAGGGGATGATGACTAGTAGCTCAGCGCCGGATCGAAGAAGCCAATGAGAACGCCCACAAATGCGATCACAACGAGGATCAGCATCATAACGATGGGGTTGACCTTCTTCTTGGTCATCATGTACCAGCAGAAGATGATGAAGATCATCGGCAGCAGGTGCGGATAGATGCCATCGAGCGTGTCCTGGAACTTACCGCCACCGGGCAGCACCAGGTTGGGGCTGCAGGTGATGGAGACCCAAGTTGCGCCCACGGCACCGATGACCATGGTACCGACCATCACGATGGAATCGCGAAGAGCCTTTGCCTTGGGGCCAACGAGGGCCTCGACCGCCTTGCCGCCGAGCTCATAGCCCTGGTTGTAGGCAAAGCGCATGCCAAGGAACATGAGCAGGTTCCACACGACAATATAGAAGATGGCACCGAGCGGAGAGCCGCCGGTCGAGAGACCGAGGGCGATACCGAGCAGGATCGGGATCAGGGTACCGACGATCAGCGAGTCGCCAAGGCCGGCGAGCGGGCCCATGAGGCCGGCGCGGATGCCGTTGATGGCGTCGTCATCGATGGCCTCGCCGTTTGCGCGAGCCTCCTCGAGGCCGGCGGTGACGCCGACAATCATGGTGCCGATCTGCGGCTCGGTGTTGAAGAACGCGGAGTAGGTCTGGAGGGCCTGCTTCTGCTCCTCGGGCGTGTCGTAGAGCTCCTCGACGATCGGAAGCATGGCGCACAGGTAACCGAAGGTCTGCATGTGCTCCTGCGAGAAGCAAGTCAGGTTGCCATAGGACCAGTTGCGGAACGACTTGGCAAGCGTTTTCTTAGAGAGTTTCTTCTTCTCTGCCATTAGATGTCCTCCTCTTCCTCATCATCGGAGCCCGAGGCGATAGCTGCCTTGGGAGCGTTTGCGAGGTCGATCTTGAGCGAAGCGATCTCATAGTTGATCAGGGCGAAGAAGCAGCCGATGCCGGCAGCGGCAATCAGGTTGCACCCCATGACAGCGGACAGGGTGAAGCCGAAGAAGAACGTGAGGAAGTCCGTCGGCTTGGAGATGACCTGCTTGAGCAGGATGGCGATACCGACGGTAGGCAGCAGCGAGCCGACGGTGAACAGCGTCTTCATCGCGATGCCGTCCATGGGCATGTAGGTCTTCATGAGGTCGACCATGGCGGTGCCGCCCATGGTGATGATGAACGTCGGGAGGAACGAGCAGACGATGTGACCAATCCAAGGCAGAACGTTGTTGACCAAGTAGAGCTTGTGGAGATCGCCCTTCTCGAGCCACTTCCACCCCATGCCCTGCCACACCAGGTTGATGGTGGCGGTGCCATAGAAGAGCACAGTGCCGAGCGTGCCGACGGCGGCACCGAGGGATGCGGCCATGCCGGCAGCCTCAGCGGAGGCGGGATCGATGCCCGAGTTCTTGATGGCGAGGATCGCCAGCGGGATGCCGATATAGGACACGGCGCGGACGTCGGCGGAGACGGTCCCGCCGGGGGTCACGAGAGCGATGTAGACAACCTGGATGGCAGCGCCGACGAGGATGCCCGTCTGCATATCGCCCATGATGATGCCGACGATGAGGCCGGCGACCAGAGGACGACCCAGAGTGTAGTTGCCGATCGTCGTGCCGCCCATGCCAGGCAGTGATGCCAGGCAGGCGAACAGGCCGAACAGCGCGGCTTGGAATGCATTGATTGCCATGCTTTCCCCTTTCTTTATTCCTCAGCCCCTTTCACCAAGGGCTGTAGATACCAAAATGCGGCTGGCGCCTAACTAGAAGCCAAACTGACCGCGGAACTTGGGCCACTCACCGATGGACTTCTCCTTGATAAGGGCGAACTCGACCGTGTAGCCGGCGTTGGTGAGATCCTCGAGCGCCTGGGCCTCTTCCTGCGTGATCGACTGGTTGTTGCCGAGCTTGGTGGTGCCGGGACGATCGTTGCAGGGACCGACGATGATGCGGTCCATGCCGGGCTTAAAGCCAAAATCGACGAGAAGTTCCTTCATGTCGAGCGGGTTCTTGGTGATCAGGAAGTACTTGGTGTCGGACTTGAGAACCTTCTCGGAGACCTCCTTAAAGTGCTCCTTGGTCCACACGAACGTCTTCTTGCCCGAGGCACTCTTGTAGGCCTCCTTGAGCACGGGGTTAGACGCTGCAGCGTCGTTGACGGCGATAAGACCGTCGCAGGGATACTCGAGGGCCCAACGGGTAACGGTCTGTCCATGGATCATACGGTCGTCAATACGGATGAACGAAATCATGCGTTCTCCCTTTCTTTATCACCGGGGGTCTTTCCTCTTAACCCCCACTTCATCACAAAAATTTGGGCGGATGCGCTGCCTAGATGTCGTCGTCCTCGTCGTCGGCGTCATCGGTCGGGACAACGAGCTCGGACATACCGTTCTTGCCCTCCTGCAGCATCATCTGCTTGAGGGAATCCAGGTCCATGGTGGCAAGCCCCATCATGGCGGTCATAGCCATGGGCAGGTTCATGCCGCCGAAGGCAATGGTGTGGGCGAGCAGGCCCTTCTCGGCCAGCGTGTTCATGGCATTGGTGAGCGGCGATCCGCCCAGGATGTCACCAAGCAGGACAACCTCGTCATCGGCGGTAACGGGAGCAAGCATCGCCTTGACGTTCTCGACATACTCGTCAGCGCCCATGCCGTCCACGAGACTCGTCGACAAGATGTTCGGGGCGTCATTGCCGAGCATCTTGAGGACACTGTGCAGTCCGGGAGCGAGCGTTCCGTGACTGACCATTACCAGATACCGCATGCGGTCTCCTCTCGACCTGCCGTGTGTCGCACGGCTTTGCTTTTTGCTGAGATTATTGTTGCGCCGGGGCATGTTCGGTACAAGAAAATAGCTGCGAACGGCAACTATTCATCGGTTAACGGTAGCAACTATTTTTGTGCCTAAATTATTTTTTCTTCCAATTATTTTTAAAATAGCAGGTAGATTGCCTGGTAAATGTTTTATGTTCCTTATGCACCATACATACCAGCAAGAATCGGGCCTGGCATCTCCGGTTTGCCCCGCAGTGTCAGACCATGTCACGTACGCCCACGACATGGAGGTACCCCATGGATATGATCTCGTTTCTCGCCTCCGAACCCTTCGACCGCAGCGGTGATACGCCGCTCTATGTCCAACTTAAACATCGAATCGCCCTGCTTATCGCCAGCCAGGCGTTCGACACCAAGACGCCGCTGCCACGCGAGCTCGAAATCTGTGAGCGGCTAGAGTTATCGCGCGCGACCGTGCGCCGTTGCTTCCAAGATCTCGTCATCGAGGGGCGCGTGGTGCGCAAACGTGGGCAGGGCACGTTCATCAAACCCCAAACCTCAGCACCCGGCATCGACCTGGCCCTGAATTTCAGCGCGCGGATGCGCGAAGCGGGACGGGTTCCGAGCTCGCAGATTCTCGCCTTTTCAAGCATACCGGCCGTCCGCGGCATCGCCTCTGGGCTCAAAGTGCCCGAGGGGACACCCGTCTGGGAGATTCGCCGCCTGCGTCTCGCCAACGACAAGCCCATGGAGCTCAACTACGTCTATATCCCCGTGTCACTTTGCCCCGAGCTCACACGCAAAGACGTGGATGGCTCGCTCTACGCCTATATCGCGGAAAAGACCGGCATCCTGCCCGCAAGTGTCGATGCCGTCTACGAGACGGTCAACCTCGACAAGCATGAGGCGCGCCTTTTGGGACAGAACACCGGTAAGGCGGCGATGCGCATCGTGCGTTCGACCTATGACAAGACGGGAACCCCGTTCGAGGTAGGCGTGCTCATCAGCTGCGACGGTCAGGCAAAGCTGCACGTGCACATCGCCGCCGACAAAACAACCTTCACCGCCACAGCCCAATAAATCCAAAACGCGGGCGCCGTCGTTCAAACGAACGACGGCGCCCACACTCAATTTTATTCAGCCCTAGTCATCGCGCAAAGCCCCTTCGGCAGCACACGGTGCAGCCAAGTCACCGCAGGCCGGGGCGGGAGGCGGTCCTTTCTCTCGGAAAACTTCGCGAAGCCCAGTTTCCGAGAGAAAGTGTCCGGCTGCCGCCCCGGCCGGCCAGGTCAACCTACACCGTGTGCTGCGGCAGGTCCTGCAGGGCGATGACGTCCATGCCCATGTCGTTGGCGCTGCCGTGACCCTGCTGGTCCTCGCGCACCGCCTCGATGGCACTCACATACGTGTTGGCGGCAGACATCGCGGTCACGCAGGTCACACCGCGTCGCACCGCCTCGGTGCGCAGCAGATAGCCGTCGCCGCGCGAGCCCGGACCGTACGGCGTGTTGATGATCACCGCGATCTTGCCATCGGCGATGAGGTCGCCGATGTTGGGGCGCTCGCCGTCGTGCGGGCCGCTAATCTTCTCCACGATCTCGCACGTCACGTTGCCTCCACGCAGCACGCGCGCCGTACCCTCGGTGGAGCAGATGTCAAAGCCCAGGTAACGCAGGATACGCGCGACCGAAAGGATGTGGCGCTTGTCGCGGTCGCACACGCTGATGAATACCTTGCCGGCGCTCGGGTCGGGCAGCTTGTAGTCGATCGCCAGCTGCGTCTTGGCGTATGCCTCGGGATAGCTCTTAGCGATACCCATGACCTCGCCCGTCGACTTCATCTCGGGCCCCAGGATGACGTCGGCGCCCGGGAAACGACCCCAGGGCATAACGGCTTCCTTCATGCAGAACCAGTCCAGCTGACGTTCGTCGCTCGGCAGGCCCAAGCTCGCGATGGAATCGCCTGCCATGATGCGCGCCGCGCATTTGGCCAGCGGCACGCCGGTGGCCTTGGAGATAAACGGCACGGTACGGCTGGCGCGCGGGTTGGCCTCGATCACGTAGACGGTCTCGCCCTTGATGGCATACTGCACGTTGACCAGGCCGCGTACGCCCAGCGCCATCGCGATGCGGCGCGTGGTCTCGCGAAGCTTTGCCTGCAGGCTCTCGCTAAAGCTGAACGGCGGGATGCAGGTCGCGGAGTCGCCGGAGTGAATACCGGCTTCCTCGATATGCTCCAGGATGCCGCCGATGTATACCTCTTCGCCATCGCACAGGGCGTCGACGTCGGACTCGATCGCACCCTCCAGGAAGCGGTCCAGGTACACCGGGTAGTCGGGGCTAATGCGCGCAGCCTCGGCCATGTAATCGCGCAGATGCTCGGCATCGTAGGCGATCATCATGCCGCGGCCGCCCAGCACATAGCTCGGGCGCACCAGCAGCGGATAGCCGATGTGCGCGGCCACGGCCTCGGCCTCCTCAAACGAGGTGGCCTGGCCCGCCGGCGGGTACATGATGCCCAGCTTGTCGAGCAGAGCGGCGAAGCGCTCGCGGTCCTCGGCAAAGTCGATGGCATCGGGCTTGGTGCCCATAATGTTCACGCCGCTCTCCTCGAGCATGCGCGCCAGCTTAAGCGGGGTCTGGCCACCGAGCGTCACCACGACGCCGTCGGGGCGCTCGACATCGATAACGTCCATGACGTCCTCGTAGGTGAGCGGCTCAAAGTACAAGCGGTCCGAGGTGTCGTAGTCAGTCGAAACGGTCTCGGGGTTGCAGTTGACTATGATGGTCTCGAAGCCGCGAGCCGCCAGTGCGTAGCTCGCGTGCACGCAGCAGTAATCGAACTCGATACCTTGGCCAATGCGGTTGGGGCCGGCGCCCAGGATCATCGCCTTGGGCTTGTCCGCCGGCGTGGTCTCGTCGGGAGCCACGCACTTCTTGGCATCCGGGCTCGTGCGGTAGATGTTCTCGTACGTCTTGTAGTGGTACTCCGTGGCGCTCGAAAACTCCGCAGCGCAGGTATCGACCGTCTTCATGCTGGGAACCACGCCCAGACCCTTGCGATAGGCGCGCACAAAGCGCTCGTCCGAGCCGGTCAGCGCGGCAATCTCGGCGTCGCTCGTGCCGTACTGCTTGAGCAGGCGCATCGCGTCGGCGTCGATATCCTCCACACGCAGGCCGCGGATGCTCTCCTGGACCTGCACCATGTCGTTGATACGGTTGAGGTACCACGGATCGATACCGCAGATGGCATGGATGTGGGCGATGTCCCAGCCACGGCGCAGGGCCTCGACCACAAAGAAGATGCGGTGCTCGGTCGGGGTTGCCACGGCCTGAGCGAGCTCATCGTCGCTCAGCTTGTCGGCACCCTCCTTGCCACCGGCGCAGACGCCCTGGTGACCGTCCTCCAGTGAGCGCATGGCCTTGCCGAAGGCCTCCTCAAAGGTGCGGCCGATCGCCATAATCTCGCCCACGGCCTTCATGCGCGTGGTGAGCGTGGGGTCGGTACCCTTGAACTTCTCGAAGGCAAAGCGCGGCACCTTGACCACGCAGTAGTCGATCGTGGGCTCAAAGCAGGCAGGCGTGGCCTTGGTGATGTCGTTGACGATCTCGTCGAGCGTATAGCCAACGGCCAGGCGCGCGGCGGCCTTGGCGATAGGGAAACCCGTGGCCTTGGAAGCGAGGGCGGACGAGCGGCTCACGCGCGGGTTCATCTCGATGACGATCAGGCGGCCGGTGTTGGGGTTCACGGCAAACTGCACGTTGGAGCCACCGGTCTCGACGCCGATCTTCTCAAGAATGGCGAGCGAGGCCACGCGCATGCGCTGATACTCAAGGTCGGAGAGCGTCTGCGCCGGCGCCACGGTGATGGAGTCGCCGGTATGCACGCCCATGGGGTCGAGGTTCTCGATGGAGCACACGATGATGCCGTTGCCGGCGTGGTCACGCATGACCTCCATCTCGTACTCTTTCCAGCCCTCGATGGACTCCTCGACCAGCACCTCGTGGGCGGGCGAGAGCTCGAGGCCCTGGCTCACGATGGAGACGAGCTCCTCGTGGGTGTGAGCGATGCCGCCGCCGGCGCCGCCGAGGGTAAAGCTCGGGCGCAGCACGCAGGGATAGCCCACGCGCTCGGCGATAGCCTCGGCGTCGGCCACGCTGTAGGCATAGCCCGAGCGCGCGACCTCCAGGCCAATCTCGGCCATGGCCTCGTTAAAGAGCTTGCGGTCCTCGCCGCGCTCGATAGCGGCCAGGTCGCAGCCGATCATCTCGACGCCGTACTTGTCGAGCGTACCGTCCTTTGCCAGCTCGACGGCGGCGTTCAGACCGGTCTGGCCGCCCAGCGTGGGCAGCAGCGCG
This sequence comes from Collinsella sp., assembly GCA_019425005.1. GTDB lineage: Bacteria > Actinomycetota > Coriobacteriia > Coriobacteriales > Coriobacteriaceae > Collinsella. The sequence continues at coordinate 3,053 of JAHYYK010000060.1, read as the reverse complement.
TCCGGGTGCTCTTTCTTGATCACGCGCTCGATAAACTCGGCGGTGATGGGCTCGACATAGGTGCGGTCGGCAAGACCCGGGTCGGTCATGATGGTCGCCGGGTTGGAGTTGACCAGGATGACCTCGAAGCCATCCTCCTTGAGCACCTTGCAGGCCTGGGCGCCGGAGTAATCGAACTC